>CALHAX010000026.1 GCA_937931785.1 uncultured Hyphomicrobiaceae bacterium
ACCAACGGGCACCAACGCAGTTGAAGCAGCATTGAAGATCGCCCGCAAGGTTACGGGGCGCTCCAATGTGATCAGTTTCACGAACGGCTTTCACGGCGTATCGCTCGGATCATTGGCGTTGACCGGAAATAAATTCCTGCGGAAAGCCGCCGGAGTGGAATTACCTGGCGCAACACAGATGCCGTATGATGGCTATCTTGGTGACAGTGGTGATACGATCGCATTTATCGATCGGATGCTATCCGACGCCTCAAGCGGCATGGATCTTCCAGCCGCAATGATCGTGGAAACGGTCCAGGGCGAAGGAGGTCTCAACGCCGCAAGCATAGAGTGGCTCAAAAGTCTCCGCCAGCTGTGCGATAATCATGACATTCTTCTGATCGTCGATGATATTCAGGCGGGTTGCGGTCGCACCGGTACCTTCTTCAGTTTCGAGCCTGCCGGTATCGTACCGGACATCGTGACACTATCAAAGTCGTTGTCCGGTTACGGCGTTCCATTTTCTGTGGTTCTCATGAAGCCCGAACACGACGTCTGGGCACCCGGAGAACACAACGGAACGTTTCGTGGCAACAACCACGCTTTCGTCACCGCAACCGCTGCACTCGAAACATATTGGGCAACACCGGATTTCGAAACCGATATCGCCATGAAGTCAGATATCCTCGAAGACAGTCTCCAGAAGTTGGTTAATACGTTCCCGGAAGATCTTGTACGTATCAAGGGGCGCGGAATGATGCGCGGTATTGAATGTGCCGATCCGACCCGTGCAGCTGCAATAACATCAACTGCATTTCAAAATGGTTTGATCATTGAACGCGCCGGCCCACGTGATGAGATTATCAAGTGTCTTATGGCATTGACCATCACCCAGGAACAATTAGTTGAAGGCCTTGATGTACTTTCGCTTTGCGTGGATAAAGAATTGCAGTCAGGATCGAAATCATGCTGACTTGCAACACACATGATAACACGCCGCGCTGGCAACCAGGCGAACGTCTCGACCACCTGTTTGAGGCGCGTTGCGACGCTTTGCACGCTCAAAAGGATGCGGACACGACAGCCGTTGTCACAGATACGGGCACGCTCAGCTTCCGTGATCTCGACAATCGTGCCAATCAGGTGGCACGTCATCTGACGAATGAAGGTGTCAGTGCTGGCGATCGCGTTGGCTTGATGTTCGATAAATCGGCAGAGTCCTACATCGCTCTTCTGGCTGTTCTGAAAATCAACGCAGCCTATGTACCGCTTGATGGCGCCTTTCCAAACGATCGCATTGCGTTCATTCTTGAAGATGCGGACGTCAAGGTTCTCGTTGCACAATCCGTGTTTCGCGAAAAACTTGAGAGCTGCGCAATACGTCAGATCTTCATTGACGCAGATACGACTGCTATCGACGCCTTGCCATCCCACCGTTTGGGCGAAGAGGAAAAATCTGCTCCAAAGAGTGAACTCAGTTATATCATCTACACATCGGGGACGACGGGAAACCCCAAAGGCGTCGCGATCGATCACGCAAGCATTTGTAATTTTGTTCGTGTTGCTGCCGAGGTCTACGGCATCACCTCAAACGATCGCGTTTACCAGGGCATGACGATCGCGTTCGACTTCTCGGTCGAAGAACTGTGGGTGCCGCTTCTTGCGGGGGCAGCGCTCGTACCTAGCAAGGCAGGAACAAGTCTTGTTGGCGACGAACTCGCTGATTTTCTCTCCAGTCGAAAGATCAGTGTCCTTTGCTGTGTGCCAACCTTGCTTGCAACCATCGAGGTTGATCTTCCCGATCTGAAAATTCTCGTGTTGTCCGGCGAAGCGTGCCCGCAAAATCTCGTGACGCGTTGGCACAAACCAGGTCGCACGCTTTTGAACGCCTATGGCCCGACCGAGGCGACCGTCACTGCGACGTTGACAGAACTGTACCCCGAAAAACCAGTTACGATCGGTGTGCCACTCCCAACGTATACAATTGTCATTCTGGATGAAAATGAGGCCAACATTGTCTCTGAAGGCGCAATGGGTGAAATCGGCATCGCCGGCATCGGGCTGGCAGATGGTTACCTCAACCGTTCAGATCTCACATCGGAAAAGTTCATTCCAGATTTCCTGGACCTGCCACACAATCCGTCGAAACGCATTTATCGGACCGGTGATCTCGGATGCATCAATGCCGATGGTGAAATTGAGTTCCATGGTCGGATCGACACGCAGGTCAAAGTGCGCGGTTACCGGATCGAACTGACTGAAATCGAGTCAGTCCTGATGCAGGTTCCAGGTGTCACGCAAGCCGTTGTCGATGCCTATACGTTTGATGATGGCGCAAAGGAACTGGTCGCTTACTACTCCGTCTCGAAGGATTGTGTAGCTGTATGCCAAACCGAAATGCGAGAGACTTTGCGCAAGCAGGTGCCCTCTTACATGGTACCCAGCTACTTTGAAGAGTTGAACGTTATCCCTCTGACAACCAGCAACAAGGCTGATCGCAAGGCGCTACCAGCTCCAAGCGGACGGCGTAGTGCGGGGAATGCGACAAATCATGTTGCTCCGCAAACGGAAGCTGAGAAACTTCTCGCAGGCCTCCTCACTGATATCATGCAGATCGATCGTGTCTCGATTGACGATCACTTCTTCCAGGATCTTGGTGCGCACTCGATGTTGATGGCGCAATTCTCCTCGAAAGTCCGGAAAACAAACGGTCTGTCGGCGGTGTCGATGATGGACATTTATCTCAACCCCAGCGTTCGCCAATTGGCTGCGCACATCGAGGGTATGTCAGACGAGGCTATCGTGACTGTCGGGGCGGAAGCGACAGAGCTGCATACACCATCCAATCTCGCGTATTACGGCTGTGGGGCCATGCAGTCGCTCTTCCTGCTCGCTTATGGAGTGTTCGGGTTCTGGATTCTGGCGATGGGCATCAAATGGTCCTACGCCGCAATAGCCAATCCGTTCGAAGCATACGTCCGCATTGTGGCGTTCGCAGTCGGCGCAACAGGTTTGTTTACCGCCATTCCCGTAGCCGCGAAATGGCTTCTGGTCGGTCGCTGGACAGCAGATTCGTTCCCGGTCTGGAGTGCAAAATACTTCCGCTTCTGGCTCGTGCGTACACTCGTGCAGAGCGCACCGCCGGTTGCATTCAAGGGCGGTCCATTGTTCAACGTTTACCTCCGACTTCTCGGCGCAAAGATTGGTCGCGGTACTGTCATTCATGCACGTCAGGTTCCGGTTGCAACCGATTTGTTCAGCGTGGGTGACAATACGCTTCTGCAAACGGATGCCGTGATCACAGGCTATGGTGCGCATGCCAATACGCTTGCCATTGGATCAGTCGAGATTGGCAATGACGTCTATGTCGGCCATGGCAGCGTTGTCGATAGCGATACTGTCATGGAAGACGGCGCGCAGCTCGGCCACGCCTCATCGCTTCAGAAGGGGCAGCGTGCAGAAGCTGATACCAGCTACCACGGTTCGCCTGCTGTACAAACGCAGACGAAGTTCTGCACGGTGGACGGTATGGAATGCACAGGCCTGCGTCGCGGCATCTACACAACTGTGCAAATTGTCTGGTCGATGCTGATCGCCTTGCCGCTCGGCCTGCTGATTGCGTACCAGCTTTTCCCGATCGCCCAAGGCATGATTTCGGGTCATGCCGCCGCTGACACAAGCGTGGTATCGCTTGCTGGAAGATTGGCACTGGTCTCGGTTGCGCTATTCTCCGCAGGCCTCGTTTTCGGTTTGATCCGTGTCGCGGTCCTGCCCCGCCTTCTGAACCGCTTCCTCAAGCAAGAGAAAATTTATGTCCTCTTCGGCGTTCATCACTTCATTCACCAAACTGTTTCAGCCGCGAGCAATTCCAGGTTCTTCAACATCATCTTTGGCGATAGCTCGATGATCGTCCATTACCTGAAGTGGATCGGTTGGGAACTGAATACGGTCGAACAGAGTGGGTCGAACTTCGGCACGAACCAGAAGCATGATAATCCTTTCCTGTGCGATATTGGTTCAGGCACGATGGTGTCCGATGGTCTTGCGATGATCAACACAGAGATGTCCGCATCATCCTTTCGCCTCTGCAAGACATCGATTGGTGACAACAACTACCTGGGCAACAACATCCAGTTCCCGTCAAACGCAACAACGGGTCGGAATTGCCTGTTGGGCACCAAGGTGATGATCCCGATTGATGGCGTTATACGTGAAAACGTTGGCCTGCTCGGATCGCCAGCCTTCGAGATCCCACGTGCCGTTGAGCGGGACGTCGACATCAAGTCCAGCATGGACGACGAAACGCGCAGCCTGCGTCTGCGTCAGAAGAATCGACACAATGCCGTCACCGCACTTGCGTTCCTCGCGATGGTTTGGGGCATGATATTTGTCGCTCTGCTCGTCGGTTACACGGCACTGATGGCATACCCGGTCTACGGTTTGTTACCACTCATGTTGGCGGGCATCGGCTTGTCTCTCGCATCGATCGGTGTGTTGGCATTCGCCGAACGTGCAGCATTCGGCACCGGTAAACTACGCCCACGCACGGTCTCCATTCACGATCCATATTTCTGGAAACACGAGCGCTATTGGAAGTTCGGCGAAACCCCGTTGATGTCTCTCTTCAAGGGTACGCCGATGAAAAATCTTGTCACAAGCCTGCTCGGCGTGAAAATGGGGGCCAAGGTCTTTGATGATGGTTGCCAATTCATCGACAAGGGTTTGATCGAGATCGGCGATTTCGCGAACCTGAACGAAGGTGCAACAATCCAGGGGCATTCGCTGGAAGAAGGTGCATTCAAGTCCGACTACATCAAGATTGGTCGTGGAAGCACACTCGGTGCAGCAGCTTTCGTGCATTACGGTGTTACCGTCGAAGAAAACGTTTTCATCATGCCGGATTGTTTCGTCATGAAAGGCGAAACACTCGAAGCCAACTCGACCTGGCTTGGCAACCCGGCCAAGGCGATCAATCAGGCCAAGGTGCAGAATGTGACCGAGACGGAAAAGGACACAGTCAGCCAGAAAACCGTGATATGTCAGACGGTGTTTTCCAACGAGCACATTACCATCTCTCGTGCCGTTCCAACCGGCAAAGTAAAGCAACCGGGCAAACACACTGCTGAGCCCCACATACACGACAAGGCAGCGTGAGCTTCAGGCACCTCGGCATGATTGTTCAGGAACGCATCGGTAGTGTCACTGTGTGGGCAGCAACGCTGGCCGATGCGCTTCATCTTGATGCCTTTGCAGCCGTGAGTGTTGATGAACTTGAGCGGGCAAAAGAATACAACTCTCTTGCTGATCGCGACCGGTTTCTCTCCGG
Organism: uncultured Hyphomicrobiaceae bacterium; assembly: GCA_937931785.1. Taxonomy (GTDB): domain Bacteria; phylum Pseudomonadota; class Alphaproteobacteria; order Rhizobiales; family CALHAX01; genus CALHAX01. The sequence continues at coordinate 5,306 of CALHAX010000026.1, forward strand.
TCGCACGCTGCTCCGACATGCATTGTCCCAAACCGTTGACCACACGACAGCAGAAGATGAGTGGACCTTTGAAATTGATCGCTATGGCAAACCATCAGTCGCTGGCCACCTTCCGCAACTCGGTTTCAGTATTTCGCATACAGGGAATTGTGCCACGGTCGCCGTCAGCTGCCATGCGGCTGTTGGTGTTGATATCGAAGCACGCGAACGTAACGATAAGCAGGAGATCATTTGGGAGTGTTTGACTCCCTGCGAGGCGCGTGACCTCAGCCGCGTCGCGGAACACCAGCAATGGGACAGGTTTCTCAGCTACTGGACAGCCAAGGAAGCCTGCGCAAAAGCACTCGGCCTCGGAGTTGCAATACCGTTCGACGCAATCGGGATCACGCTTGGTGCATCACCGACCGCGACGGTTCACTCCAGTTGTTTTACAGATGCAGAATTGATACTGGCGCTCACGACCCTGGAAGTTGACGCGACGGGCTATCGCCTGGGCGTGGTGACACATGAACAGAAGCGGAGGCTGCAAGCTTCAGAACCGTATCCCGTTCCATCATCGTGAAAGAATACGGTCAACGAATTGTCTGGCGGCCAACTTGTGCTTGTCTTTCGCTTTCTTACGCTTGCGTACATCGGCAAAGATATCGGGTTGAATTCCTTTCCCCTCCCATAACGTTTTCCGGACATCAAGGTAAACTTCATTGGACAAGCTGAGACGCCAACCATTCGGAAGGCGTTTTTCCAGCATGTCCGACAAGATACCCTCAGTCGCATCGCCCACATGTGTCACATTCGGCAAGGCGCGCAATGCCAGCGTGAAAATCTCCGCCGCACTCGCAGTCTTATGGCTGGTGATGAGAAAAATGGGACCTGTATACCTCTTCCCTTTGCCAGGCTCGATATAGATCGGCTGTGGCCGCTCGCCTTCGCCATCTCCTGCGTATTTGTAATAGCCAAGCGTGCGTTCAGCGACGAAGCGGCTTGCGATACGACGCGCAAATGCGTCATCTCCACCCCCGTTCATGCTGACATCGATGATCACGGCTCTGGCGTCCTCGAAAAGCTCCATCGCACGGTCCATCGCATTGTCGATGGCCTTGCGTCCGCCGCCTGACATCGAACGAATGCTGAGTACGCCAATCTCTTCGTCGATCAATCCAAATCGAATGGCCTTTCCAGCGCCTGTCTCGACGTCATCATCGACCAGCTTTTCTCCAATGCCACGCATCCAGTATGATGCCGTATTGCTAGCCTTGCGATCAAGTTTGAAACGCTTCAGGCGATCGGACGCCCGGGGCCGACCCGCATCAAAACTTCGTTTTGTACCGTTGATCCGTGCCGTCAACGTTACATGTCCGTCGTTAATATTGGAGAGAAGACTTTTTATGATTTTGAACAGTTCTTTATCCGAGAGATCGTTGTTGACCTGGTTCCGGTGCATCTCGACAACGCGTGCCCAGTCCACATCCCGGACAGAGAAGAATGCATAGTGCGTGTTGAAGATTTCAACCAGGGCGTCGAACACGGCAACGGGATGATCCGCCGGTTTCGACAAACACTGCGCGGGCAGCGCGTCAATCTTGTCGAAGGTATAGGCGTAATTACTGTCATCTGAGGTGAGGTGAATGGTTTGGCCGTTGTTTGAGAACGCGGCCGTTCGGCCAAGATCGTTCAGTTCGGTAGACCCTCGACGTTGCTCCATGCAGAAGGATTCCGCCACATCGTAGACGCGCGGCTTGCCCTTTCTGAATTCGAGAAGCCAGCCGTACCCCCTTGAACGCCATACACCGCTCAACTCTGTCCGTACCGAGGTCGTCATGACGTCTCCCGTGAAAAGTATGGAGCCGACCTCAACAAGGGGTGAATCCACGGGTGGCTTTGTTGAAGTGGCGCGTTCACTCGTCAGCCATACCAGCAGAACAGCGCCCAATGCCAAGGTTGTGATACGTCGTTTCAAATAACACCTGTTCGCTCGGAACGCCGGGAGTTGCGCACAGCGATCAATATCTCAGGAACCAGCGTTGTTTTATACTGGGTAATCGTAGGCGAAAAAATGTCACAATCCGTATGACTTGATTTGCGGCGAACCAAACTTGGTCGCGTAAGAGATCAGAGCGTACACATGGCGCACCTTTCGCGATGGAACATCAGGATTGGTCATTCAATCAATCAGATTCAGTAGGATCGCGGCATATCCAGAACATGTTCTGCAATGTAGCTCAGGATCATGTTCGTAGAAATTGGTGCGACCTGGTACAGGCGTGCCTCGCGGTATTTCCGCTCAATGTCGTATTCCTCTGCGAAACCGAAACCACCATGTGTCTGGACGCATGCTTCGGCAGCGGCCCAGGATGCATCCGCGCAAAGCATCTTGGAAAGGTTCGCTTCTTCGCCTGGATTTCCGCCTGCTTCAAACCGCATGATCGCCTCATTCAACATCAGTTCTGCGGCGCGCATTTCAGCATAGGCCCTGGCAATCGGAAACTGGACACCCTGGTTCTGGCCAATCGGGCGCCCGAAGACTTCTCGGTCCGTTGCGTAGCGTGCCGCCTTGTCGATGAACCATTTTGCATCACCAATGCATTCCGCGGAAATCAGGATACGTTCAGCATTCATTCCGGAGAGGATGTAGCGAAACCCCTTGCCTTCCTCGCCAATGAGATTGGCGGCAGGAACCGGCATATCGTCAAAAAATAGTTCCGTTGTCGCATGGTTCATCATCGTTCGGATCGGGCGAATGGTCAGCGACGCGCCTTTGACCTTGCGCATGTCCACAAGAAAGACGGAGAGACCTTCCGTTCTTTTCTCAACCTCGTCACGCGGTGTCGTGCGTGCGAGCAGGAGCATGAGGTCCGAATGTTCAGCGCGGGACGTCCAGATTTTCTGTCCGTTGATGATATAGGTATCGCCGTCACGGCGTGCTGTTGTGCGGAGTGCCGTTGTATCCGTACCGCTCGTCGGTTCCGTTACGCCGAAAGCTTGAAGGCGCAAGGATCCGTCGGCAATGCCTGGCAGGTATTCCAGTTTTTGTGCGTCAGACCCGTGACGCAACACCGTGCCCATCGTATACATTTGCGCATGGCATGCTGCCGCGTTGCCGCCCGAGTGGTGAATTTCCTCCAGAATTGCTGCACCGGCGGAGATCGGCAGGCCAAGGCCACCATGCGCCTCAGGAATAAGAGCAGAAAGATAACCAGCGTCGGTCAGTGCCCGCACGAAGGCCGTTGGATAGGCTTGTTCGCGGTCGCAGCGGCGCCAGTATTCGCCGGGAAAGTCAGCGCAGAGTTTCTGAACGCCATCGCGAATGGCTTGGTGTGAGAGGTCGTAGGTCATGATGCTCCGCTTGATGGCCTGGTGGTGGTTTCCGCCCCATGTTTGTCCCGAGAGAGACGGTGACGACAATCCGGCACAACTATCGGAATAAGCTAACCGAACAAATCGCGAATGACATCCTCGGCAGCGGCGAAGGCATGAGTCATACCCTGTCCATTTGTCATAGTGGCAATCGTGACCTTATCTATCGGCGAGAACCTCTAAAGGTCTGATCCGGGAAGATGTGCGTAATGCCCGAACCAGCGTTGGACAACCTGCGCATCCGGCAACGTGATCATGCGCGTCAGTTCATTGATGATCAGTCGATCAACCTCCTCTGACAGATCGGCCCGCCCGTGCGGGATGGATAGCATGCGCGAGACCCATAATACCTTCCACCCACGATCGCCAAATCCGTGTGAGTCATTGCCATTCAATCCAGTCTGTTGGAGATGCGCTGTTGACGATTATAATGCGATCCGTTGTAGCATCTTCCGCGCTTACATATCGTGATGTTTGATGAATAACAGCGTTTAGTCGGCAAACCTGACGCCATGACTCTGTGTCCGTAATCTGGGATCGTCTGACTTTACGAGTGCTGACTGTCCACCCAGGAGTTCAAAACACCGTTCCAGGGTTTCCCGTTCAAGCCGCATCATGGCCTCATGAGTGTAGAAGGTCAGGTGCGGGAGCATAATGACGTTGGGACGATTGAAGAGGCTGCTAAGTGGATGGCCGACCGTTGAAAGTGGTTCCTGACTGTAGACATCCAGTCCTGCACCAGCGATCTGTCCGTTGTCGAGCGCGGCGAGCAGCGCGCTTTCAACCACCAGCGCTCCACGGGACACATTGATGAAATAGGCCGATGATTTCATGGCTTTGAATTCGCCGTGCCCAATGAGATGTCTTGTTTCGGAATTCAGCACGCAATGCACCGAAACAAAATCACTCGTGCGCAGCATCGCTGAAAGGTCGTCGTATTTTTCGACACCAGCCGCTTTCATATCATCTACAGAAACGTTGGGATCGTAGCCGATAACCCGAGCTCGAAAACCCGCACCAGCCATGCGGGCCATACTTTTGCCAATACGGCCAACGCCGACTAGTCCCACCGTTTTTTCAGCGATATCTGTGCCGAGCCAGGCAGATGTTGGCCAGATCCAGCCGCTGTCGCACATTTCGCGATGCATGGGTGTCAGCTTCTTGGCCAATGCAATCATCATCGCAAATGCGCCTTCCGCAACAGTTTCTTCGGCGTATTCCGGGATGTTGACGACAGGTATTTTTCTCTGCTTTGCCGCTTCGATATCAATCGCATCAATGCCAACGCCGTACTTGACGATACCCTTCAGTCTTGCGGCACTATTGATCACGCGTGCGGTAATCGGCGTGTAACACATCAACAGAAGATCGGCATCTTCAACCTCACGGGCAAGCTTGTCCTCACTCACACCATCCGGCAGCAATACCATCTGCGCACCAGCTTTCATCAGCTCCGCGTCGATGTGGGGGCATTCGAGTTCCTGATCGGTTCGCACAATTTTCATGCCAGTGCTCATGCGAGACCGAGACTTGTTCCGGCCTCGTTCAGGCTGGAGTCAATGATGTCGAGTGCGTCATCCATTTGTTCTTCGGTCAAGATGAGGGGAGGTGTGAACGTTAAAACGTTCCCCATGGTGATCTTGAACGATAGCCCCTTGTCGAGGCACCTGTAAAAAACGTCTTCCGCAAGATCATTGGCAGGCGTCTTGTCGTCTCGACTTTCGACCAATTCGATACCAATCAAAAGTCCGCGTCCGCGCACATCTCCAATCGTCTTGTGCCGGGTCTTCATGTCGTTAAGGCGCGCAATGGCATGTGCGCCAACAGTTGCAGCATTTTCCACAAGACCTTCGTCTTCGATAATCTCGATCGTTGTCAGGCCGGCCCGTGCCGTCACAGGATTTTTTTCGTGTGTATAGTGACCGAAGGCATAATCGGCGGCAACATCCAGTCCCGGGCGAGTGAGAGTGGCAGCGAGTGGTAGAATGCCGCCGCCCAGTGCTTTGCCCATAACCAGAATATCCGGAACGACATCGTCATGATCGCAGGCGAACATGCGTCCAGTTTTGCCCAGGCCTGTCGGAATCTCGTCAAAGATCAGGAGTGCGCCATGCGCGTCACAGGCCTTGCGAACTTCAGCCCAGAAACCTGGCGGGGGAATGTAGGGAACAGCTCGCGCCGGTTCGGCGATGACAGCGGCAACATCACCTTCCTTCTCCAGAACATAACGGATAAAATTTGCGCACGTCATCTTGCAGAGGTCAAGTTGCGGTGCACCGTCACGATCCGGATAACCGTAAGGGCAACGATAGCAAGCAAACGGCGCGACGTGTGACGCTCCTGTCAACAGTGGGCCAATGACATGCGATCGAAACAAGGCCTCTCCACCAACCGATGCGGCACCAAACCCGGCCCCGTGAAAAGCGTCCCAGAACGATATCGTTTTATGTCGACCGGTTGCCGCGCGTGCAATTTTGAGCGCCACCTCCACGGCATCGGATCCGCCCGTGGTGAACAAAACCTTGGACAAGTCACCTGGAGCAATATCGGTGAGTTTTCGCGCCAACGCGGTTGCCGGTTCGCATGCAAAGCGACGTGGTGCAAATGGCAAGTCATCCATCTGCTTGGTGATTGCCGCTTTGAGACGGGGATGTCCGTAGCCAATGTGATGAACGTTATTGCCATGAAAGTCGAGGTATCGACGCCCCTGCGTATCCTCGATATACGCGCCCTCTGCCTTGGCAATAACCGACATGCAGGGCGTCGAGACCGACTGATGCAGGAAATGCTGTGCGTCCTCTGCAATCAGATTACGGGTGTTTTTGTCGTGCGTGCGTTGCGCCCAGGCAATCCGGCGTTGTGAGGTGTTGATTTCACCTTCGGACTGCAATTCGGATGCGCCGATGTCCCCGTCCATTTTGCCTCGGTTCGTTCGTGCTGCTGTCCAGCGCATATTGGATCAGACTTGAACCGGAGAAACAAGTCACGGAGATTCTGACACCTTGAACGGATGGTTCAAGAGGCATTGCAACTGCGAAGGTATGCTGGCCGTACGGATTTTCATCCATGCCAACGACGCGTATGTTTCCACACTCTGAGAACACATGCCACATGCCACATGCCACATGCCATTCTGACGAACAGCATCCCCCCCTCAACGCAAGCCTGAAGAAAACGGTAGACGGGCAAAACAGAGATTTACGATACAGTTGCCTGCACGAAAGAGGTGTTGGGAATGCGGACCAAATGATTTCGCGGGTACTGGCTCAGGAATCCGGCAAATGAGTACTATCAACATCCTCACGAGCCATCTCGATGAATTTTGTCACGAGAGGCAGTTTTCGATCCACTTTACGACAGATGAGACATTCGTTTGCACCGAGTTGAACGTTTGCAATAGCAAGCTTGTGCAACCGGGAATCGTGACCGAACTCCCCTTCGTTGACGACACCAACCCCCATGCCGAAGGCAACGGCTTCGCGCACAGCTTCCCGGCTTCCCATGATGATTGTATCATCGAGTTTGATGTTTTTTTGCTGCAAGACAGCATCAAAAACAGAGCGTGTTGTGGATCCATCTTCGCGCAAGACAACGGTTTGACTTGTGAGATCTTTCAAGCTGATTTGTCGCCGCCGGGCCCACGGATGATCCCGCGCAACAAAGATAACCAACCGATCCCTCTTAAGCGGGATGACGTCCAAACGCTTGTGTGATCCGATGTCGGGGAGAATGCCTATATCGCTCGCACCCGAAAGCACATTGCTCAACACGTCTTGTGAGTTGCCGAAAAAAACGGACCGTTCGACCTTCGGATAACGCCGCCCGAAAGTCGCAAGCACGGGGATAACGCTAAACGGTGCATCAGCGCCAACGCGCAGTGTCCCCGTCACCACCTGTTTGGCTGACTTCAGGACGTTGTGCACCTCTGCTTCAAGTGCAAAATAGCGAAGCGTTGTCTCGTAAAGTGCGCGGCCCGTATCTGTCATGGTGACTTCGCGACGCCCGCGGTGAAACAGCACCGTGTCGTAGCCTTCTTCAAGCATTTTAACTTGGCTGGACAATGTCGATTGAGACACGCCCAGCGACTTCGACGCGCCTGTAAAGCTGCCCACTCTCGCAACGGCATGGAACGCTCGGAGTTGCGTATGATTCATTGATAAAATCGATGATGCATGTTGAAATTACACATTTGATCGATGGTAAGAAAGAGTTCAAAGAAGCGCAAGTCATGCCTCTCGACCTGAGTTACCTGCTCGAAGAGCCAAGCTGGTCCACAACCGTTCAAACAGGAAAATTCACGATGGCTTCTGCATCAAGCAGCTCCCCCGCGAAATCTGAAACAGGTGATCCCTGGTTGCTGACACCAGGACCACTCACCACCTCCCGGTCGGTCAAGGAAGCTGCCGTCCATGACTACGGATCAAGAGATCATTATTTTATCGATGTGAACGTGCGCATGCGGCAAGCGTTGGTCGAGATCGTCAATGGCTCTGGAAGCCACGTTTGTGTCCCGATGCAGGGTAGTGGTACATTTGTTGTCGAGGCGATGATTGGTACTCTGGTGCCTCGAGATGGCAAGGTTCTGGTTCTTGTGAATGGTGCCTACGGAACGCGAATCGCAAAAATTTGTGACGTGATCGGTCGTTCGAAGAGCGTGCTTGAGTTTCCGGAAAATGTGCCAGTTGATCCAGCTGCGGTGGGGAAAGCCCTTGCAGAGGACGCGTCGATCACGCACGTGGTTGCCGTTCATTGTGAAACGACAACGGGAATTTTGAATCCGGTTGAGGATATTGCTGCAATTGTCGCAGAACACGGGCGCCGTTTTTTGATTGATGCAATGAGCGCATTTGGCGCGATCCCGCTTGATGCAACCACAGTGCCGTTCGAAGCCGTGGTAGCATCGTCGAACAAATGCCTGGAGGGAACACCCGGCCTTGGGTTCTGTGTTGTCCGGCAAGACGCGCTGGAAGCGGCAAAGGGTAATGCGCATTCCCTGACCCTCGATCTTCATGATCAATGGACCGCTCTTGAGGCGACCAAACAGTACCGCTTCACACCGCCGGTTCATACAATTCTGAGTTTTGATCAGGCGTTGAAGGAATTTCAGGATGAAGGAGGGGTGGCAGGACGAGGTGGTCGATACACAGAGAACTGCAGGGTGCTGGTTGACGGTATGCGCCGGATGGGTTTTTCCCCATTGTTGCCTGATGAACTTCAGGCCCCCATCATCGTGACGTTCCTCATGCCGCAAGACAAAAGGTTTGACTTTCAGTCCTTTTATGACGCCCTGCGCGACAAGGGGTATGTCATCTATCCGGGGAAATTGACCGTTGCAGAAACATTTCGCATCGGTTGCATCGGACGTCTCGGTACCGCAGAGATAGAAGGTGCTCTTCGAGCAATCAAAGGGACGTTGGCCGAAATGGGGGTTGCAGATTGCGCCCCGATTGCCGCTTGAGCCCATACGGAAAACACAGGAGTTTCCAACATGTCTGTTTCGAAATCACATGTGTCCGTCAATGGTCGCGACTATCCCTGGCCAGCGCAACCCGTCGTGGTCATCTGCTGCGATGGTAGCGAACCTGAATACATGGAGCGCGCGGTCGCTGACGGGTTGATGCCCAATCTGGAAAAGATCCTTGCGAAAGGTGAAAATCTCCGTGGCCACAGCGTGGTGCCGTCATTTACCAATCCCAACAACATGTCGATTGCCACAGGGAGGCCTCCGGCCGTCCACGGGATCTGCGGTAATTTCCTGATCGATCCGGATACGGGCGATGCGGTGATGATGAACGATCCGAAGTTCCTGCGCGCTCCGACGGTTTTTGCGGCGTTCCAGGACGCTGGCGCAAAGGTGGCGATCGTGACAGCCAAGGATAAATTGCGCCTCCTTCTTGGAAAAGGATTGAAGTTCGATGGAACCGCCGTCAGCTTTTCGACTGAAAAAGCGGACCTGTGCAAACCTGAAACGCACGGCATTGAGGGGGTTTGCGAGATGGTCGGAATGGAGGTTCCGGAAGTCTATTCCGCTGAATTGTCGGAGTTTGTGTTTGCCGCAGGTGTGAAGCTACTTGCGTCGATGAAACCGGATATCATGTATCTCTCCACCACTGACTATGTGCAGCACAAATTTGCTCCAGGATCCGATGGATCCAATGCATTTTATTCCATGATGGACAAGTATCTCGGTGGTCTGGACGCAGGCGGCGCAATGATTGTGCTGACAGCGGATCATGGCATGAAAGACAAACATCTCGCTGACGGATCGCCTGATGTTCTCTATCTTCAGGACGTCATGGATGAGTGGCTTGGCGTGGGAGCTGCCCGCGTGATCTTGCCGATCACCGATCCTTACGTTGTCCACCACGGTGCACTTGGCTCGTTTGCAACTGTCTATCTGCCAGAAGGTGCAGACCACAGCGCATTGGCAACGCGTATTGCAGCGCTCGACGGCATTGATGTGTGTCTCGCAAAAGCTGAAGGGTGCGCACGGTTCGAGTTGCCAGAAGATCGAACGGGCGATCTGATTGTCGTGTCTGGCGGACCCAACGCAACCAAGGTGATCGGCACCAGCGCAGATCAGCACGACCTGACGGGCCTTACTGATCCACTGCGCTCGCATGGTGGTATAACAGAGCAGGAAATCCCAATCATTCTCAACCGCAAGGCAGCCGACCTGCCGTCCAACCTGCGAAATTTCGACGCCTTTTACATCGGGTGTTCGCAAGCCGCGAAACTGGCCCAGGCCGCTGAATAGAAAGTACTGGATATGAACGAGATGAGCGCAAACCGCCCAATCATTGCCGAAGCAATGCGGATTGGTGGAGAGAAAGTCACGACCAAGGATGTGGTCGAGGTACGCTATCCTTATACAAACGAAGTGATCGGCACAGTTCCAGCCGGTACGGCGGAGCACGCGCGCAAGGCCTTTCAGATTGCTGCAGATTACACACCGAAACTGACACGTTACGAACGCCAGCAGATACTGTTCCGCGCGGGTGAAATCATCCGGGATCGTCGCGAGGCCCTTGCCGAAGTTCTCACTCTGGAGCTTGGCATCTGTAAACAGCACTCCCTTTATGAAACCGGGCGGTCATATGATGTGTTCACGCTTGCAGGTCAGATGTGCATCATTGACGACGGGCAGATATTCTCATGTGATCTGACGCCGCAAGGCAAAGCGCGAAAAATCTACACCAAACGTGAACCCGTTCGTACGATTTCGGCAATCACGCCATTCAACCATCCGCTCAATATGGTGGCGCACAAGATTGCACCATCCATTGCCACCAACAACTGTATGGTTTGCAAACCGACAGAGTTGACGCCACTCACGGCGATTGCGCTCGCGGACATTTTGTATGAGGCCGGTTTGCCGCCCGAAATGTTCCAGATCGTGACCGGACGTCCGGAAGACATTGGTGAAGAAATGATCGTCAATGACAACATTGACATCATCACATTCACAGGAGGTGTGAAGGTCGGAAAGATGATCGCAGAAAAAGCCGGATACACGCGTGCGGCGCTGGAGCTTGGCGGGAATGATCCGCTGATCATTCTGAACGATCTGGCCGGTGGCGATCTGGAAAAAGCGGCGGCGATCGCGGTTGCCGGTGCGACAGGCAATTCTGGCCAACGCTGCACAGCGGTGAAACGTATTCTCGTGCAGGACGATATTGCTGACAAGATTGTGCCGCTGATTCTTGAGAAAGCCAAGGCGATCAAATTTGGCGATCCGGAAGATCCGGAGACGCAGCTTGGTTGCGTCATTCACGAAGAAGCCGCAGCGGTTTTCGAACAACGTGTCTATGACGCCGAGAAGCAAGGCGCGAAGATTCTCTACCATCCTGGTCGCAAGGGGGCGTTGCTCCCACCGATCGTCGTCGATCATGTGCCGCATGAATCTGAGCTCGTCATGGAAGAAACATTTGGTCCGATCGTTCCGATCATTCGGGTGCCAAACGACGATGCCAAAGTGATGGACATCTCCAACTCTACCGCGTTCGGTCTGTCTGCCGGGGTGTGCACCAACGACCTCAATCGCATTACCGCCTATATCGATGGATTGAATGTCGGCACAGTCAACATCTGGGAAGCGCCTGGATACCGGATTGAAATGTCGCCATTTGGCGGCATCAAGGATTCCGGAAATGGCGTGAAGGAAGGCGTTCTGGAAGCGATGAAATTTTTCACAAACGTCAAGACATATTCCCTGCCTTGGCCAGTGTGATGATGACTGCCATCCAAGAACACAGATAGCGCGACGCTTCTCCTCTGGAGTCCAGAATGGCGCGTACGGACATGGCCTATACGTGCTACGAAGAGATGCGTCGCGTTCTGGCGAACAGAACATGCAGGGAAGGACTGTAGTCTATTCAACGCATTGGCTGAGACTCAGGCCTCGGATACTGTGTCATAGCGCGTCTGATTCAAATGGAACCATGACGCGACGCCCCAGGTCGCTCCACAGAGATCCCAGTGTCTCCATTTAAGTCGGACACACTCTAGATTCCCAGGTTCAGCTTTGGTTTCCAGAACGGGCGGAACAGCTCAATCTTGGGGCAACGGTCCATCACAACTTTCATGCCGCCATCTTCGGCAATTCTGGCAGCTTCCGCATTGACAACCCCGATCTGCCCCCAAAGGATCTTTGCACCAATAGCGACGGCGTCGCGGGCAATGTCCGGCAAGTCTTCCGAACGACGAAACACTTCGACCATGTCGACAGGTCGATCGATGGAGTTGAGCGATGGATAGACCTTGATCCCGCGAATCTCCTCGAGGCCAGGCCGCGGATTGACCGGGATCATATCGTATCCGGTTTCATGCAAAACACGCAGAACGCCATAGGAGAATTTCGTCTTGTCCGGGCTCGCGCCGACCATGGCAATGGTTTTTACAGACTTGAGAATGTCCTGCAGATACGCATCGTCATATGGTTTGCTATGGTCCATATAGGCCGTCCTACTCATGGCGCTTCCTCCTTCGGCGTGGCAATATCCGCCTTCAGTTCATGGGGTGCGAGCGGGTCGAGAAACGGATTGCGATACAGCGTGTCATGGCTCTCGACGCCAATCTCCAGGGTGCAGTCGCTTGTCGGGCGCGCAACGCAAAGGATGATATATCCGTTTGCGAGTTGGCGGTTATTGAGCGCAACCTGGGCTTGCTGATTGACGGTGCCTTCAATCAGTTTGGCGGCACATGTAATGCAACCACCGTATTTGCAGCCGTAGGGCAGATCGACTCCCCGCTCACGAAGGCTCTCAAGCAGGGGGCGGCGGTGATCAACCTCATACGTTTCATCGTTCTGGTTGGCGAGGGTGATGCGATACGTCGTCATAGCCAGATATCGCTTGTGCAATCGCCGCCTGGATAGCGGGTTTCGTGGCAACGAGATGGCCCATTCGGCTCCTTGCCGAAATCGACCACGAAGTCGGGATCGATTTCCATGCCACCGTTTTCCGTATCGCAGTTGATCATCAGCATACACCCGCCATTGGTGCGGATCTCTGGATAAAACTGGTTGTCCCAGGTGGAAAATAATGAGGTGGTAACGTAAAGTCGTTTTCCATCCAGTGAAAGCTGGATCATCTGCGGCCCACCCGTCACCTTGACGCCATTGACTTCAGGCGCTTTTTCCAGAAGCCCGCCCATCCAGATCTGACCTGTAAACTTTGGATTGTGCGGGTCAGAAATGTCGTACTGGCGAATGTCGCCGTGCAACCAGTTGCAAAAGTAGAGGAAGCGATCGTCCATCGAAAGCAGGATGACAGAGATAACGCCGGGCACCGGGATGGGCCATTCCGGATGCGGTTCGTTGGCAACGTCAATTATTTTCTCCCATTGCCACTCGTCCGCATTATCTTTCCACCAGTGGATGATGTTGGCTGACAATGCTGCGCCGACAAAACCGTGGGACGAGTCCGGGTCGTGGTGAAAGCGCACCTCCAGCGGAATGAGGCCGTCTTCACCGAGATACATTGTCTGCTTCGGTTCCTTCTTCTCGAAGTCCCAGAAATGCAGTTCACGCCCATACTTGAGGTGCCCGACTTCCTCCAGATCAAAGCCTGGCATGAAGGTATTTGGGGCGGCCCATTCCGATGAGACCATCACATTGTGGCGGGGTTGATACCAGAAGTCGTAACCGAACTTGATGTCGCCCATAGAGTTTTCCCAGCGACCAACGATCTCGAAATCCTTGTTGAGGTGAAGATAGCCACCGGGCGCATTGCCCTGTGCGTCACCAAGCATGGAGATGATGATGTCCGAGCCGAGGCAATGGATCGTGTGCGGGGCGGACAGGTTGGTCTTCGCCTTGATTTCCGATCCCTCGATCACCTTGAACAATGTGGGATTGCGGGGATCGGTTGCGCAGTCGACGATATGCAGGTTGGATGAACGCACACCGGGAACAATCAGGTACTTTCGTTCCATGCCCGCATCGCCATGGCACGACGAACAGGCGTTCCAGCCCATGTGATGGAGTTCATCTCCGATCCCGGGCATCTCGAGACGCGAGATGACCTGACTGTAGGTCGAGCTCTCGGGATCCGCATCGATCGTGCAGAGATAGTCAGGCTTCTGGATGCCGGTGCCTGTGTAGATCGCGATGGTATAGAGGATTTTTTCGCGCGGCGCTTGCATGGCGTCCGCAGGAGAAGCGTACCCGGGGCCACAACACGTCGCTTCACCATTGTCACTCATAGTATTGCCTCCACCCCGCACAATTTTGACTTGCCTCTTGATTTTCAGCGTCCTACAACATGAGACAAATGTCCGTAAAGTGAAAATATGCATCTCGATCGCCTCATTGCTGTTTTGGAAACCGTGGCCATTGCGGGGCGCGCCGTTTCGCCTGTGGATGTGCAGCGCGCTACCGGCCTCCCGCGACCTACGTGCTATCGATTGCTTCAGACGCTGGCCGAACATCGTCTGCTTGATACGCCGGAGGATGCCCCCCGTTACCTGATCGGCGAGCGATTGAAGCGCATTGCCATTCTCGGGCAGCCGGACGTGAACGTATGCCAATCTGCGGCACCGACATTGAAAAAGGCGGCCATTGAATTTGGTGAAGCGGTGTTTCTGTCCCGGTTTCGCGATCGGTCCGTCGAGATCATTCATGTGGAAACGCCGGTCGACACCGCGCGCTCGTTTATCCACCCCGGGCTTGGCAATCGGCCCCTGCATGCCTGCTCTTGCTCAAAGGCTATCGCCGCTTTCGCCGATCGAGATTTCCTGGGTGAGGTTCTCTCCAAACCTTTACGTGCCTACACAGAACAAACGAAGATCCAGCGGGACGAAATCGAACAGGAATTCCTCAACATTCGGGATCGCGGTTTCGCAGAGTGTGTCGAAGAAATTGAAGTGGGCGTCTCAAGCGTCGCCGCGCCCATCCGTATCGGAACTGTCGGCGTGCCATTCAGCGTCGGTGCGACGGGGCCCATTCGTCGCTTCACCAGCCGCCACCGCAAAAAAATTGGTGCCGCATTGATTGACGTCGCAGATCGCATTGCAGCGAACCTGCAACTTTCCCACGCGAGCGCATCGTACTGAACACTGTCGGACAAACTGTCCATCCGGGATCAACATCCATGCCATCAGATCATGAAGCCTTTCAAAAATTCAGCTTCGGAACACAGGTGAGAAAGTCTCCCTATTCGGACGCCGCGTTGCGCTGGGGGGCAAAGGGATTTTCTGTCTACAACCATATGTATATTCCGCGCGACTTTGGGGATCCGGTTCAAAACTTCTGGAATCTCGTGAACGAGGCTATCTTGTGCGACGTGGGCGTTGAGCGGCAGGTGGAAATCACAGGGCCAGACGCCGCACGATTCATCCAGTATCTTTGTTGCCGTGATCTTTCGAAATGCCAGGTCGGGCAGTGTAAATATGTTCTGATAACCGACCAGGATGGCGGCATTATCAATGATCCCATCCTGTTGAAACTTACAGAAAATCATTTCTGGTTGTCGATTGCAGACAGCGACGTGCTTTTGTGGGCAAAAGGACTTGCAGTGAATTCCGGCATGGACGTTCGTATCGTTGAGCCGGATGTTTCGCCGCTTCAGCTTCAGGGACCAAACTCACGCGACATCTTGCGGGCTGCGTTCGGTGAGGGTCCTGCGGAGTTGAAATATTATTGGTTTACTGAGTACGACTGGGATGGAATCCCCCTGATCATTTCGCGAACGGGATGGTCGAGTGAGTTGGGATACGAGATTTTCCTTCGCGACGGGTCTGCAGGCGACAAACTATGGGAATACCTTATGGACGTTGGGCGTCCACTTGGTCTCCATCCAGGGCACACCTCCAGCATTCGTCGCATCGAGGCGGCGATGTTGTCTTATCACGCAGACATGACACTGGAAAATAATCCGTTTGAGCTCGGAATGGATCGACTTGTAGACCTCGAAATGGAGGCCGATTTTGTCAGCAAGTCTGCGTTGACGCGCATCAAGACTGCGGGTGTGAGCCAACTGTTCGTTGGTCTAGTGATTGATGGCCTACCACTCTCCGGTTCGAATGACGAACACTGGCCAATCAGCAAAGGCGGAGAGGTTGTTGGGCACGTGACGTCCGCGATCTACTCTCCTCGCCTGAAAAAAAACATCGCACTGGCAATGGTTGCGCGCGATCAGGCCAAGATTGGAACGAGACTTGTGATCGATATGTCCGGAGACGTGCGAGACTGTGAGGTTGTTCCGAAACCCTTTTACGACCCCAGGAAATCGATCGCCGTAAAAACCTGACGTACAGCGCGCTTAGGACAGGCGTTTTGTTGGGTGGAAATGAAACGTTTGTCGCGTTCGTAACGGCAAGCACGAATCGCATAATCTGCTATCCTCAACAGGAGGGCATTGCGCGCACGTGTGCAGAAGTTGCGCTGCGCTGAAACGTAAATTTACGTCCCTCTTGTCGAGAGCAGAATGCTTGAAGGCAGAATGGCATTTCACGCGATTTCCGAGGGTATCATGGTCACGATCAATCGCTTCGTTTTGATAACATTGTTCACGTGTGCAACGCTTGTGTTCGCGCCGGTCACGAATGCATGCGCCCAGGAAGGCGATGCCAGTGTCGTGAAGCAAGACGTCGGTCCCGGGGACACGCAAGAGTTGGACGCGATTGCAACTCTCGGAAATCTTCTTGCAACCCGCAAAGAGCAACAAGCTGTCGTCGCTGCGTTCAAGAAGCAATTGCGCGCGGCCAGAGAGGACGCGACGCGCACTGAACTCAAGGCCAACATCACAGAGGCCCAGAACAAACTATCGCAATTGGACGCACAGTTGACAGCGATTTCCACCGGCGTGGCTGATGACTCGTTTGCCAATCGACAAGGTCAACCGTTCAACCTTCAAAGCGAATTGGTAGGTTTGGCAGAGCCATTTGTGAAGATGATGCGCGAAGCAACCGCAACAGCGCGAGAGATCGAAAAGTTGCGATCCACGCAGAATGAAGCCAAGCGACAGACGGAGCTCGCCAGAAAAGCGCTCATGCGAATAACGCAGCTCAAGGACGCGTTACCGAAAAACGAGCGCACGGCACGATCTGCTGAAGCACGTCATCTGAAAGAGCAGGACGAAATCTGGCAAAAACGTCTCCAGGAATCGGGAGACCTTGCTGAAACGGCCGCACAACAATTGCAAATTCGACAGGATGAACAGGCTAATTCTTCCACTGATGTCGGCGAGGTTGTCATAGATTTTCTCCGGAATCGTGGATTGAATCTCCTGCTTGCGTTTGGCGCATTTTTTGGCGTCTTCATGTTGTCGAGAGTGATTGGGCAATTTTTTGGACGCATGCGTCAGAAGCAGAAAATAAAACGATCATTCGCTGTTCGCGTTGGCAGCCTCGTCTACCGCGTTGTGACGATACTGATTTCGCTCTTTGCAATGCTGTTTGTGCTCAATTTGATGAACGACTGGATACTACTCGGCATGACATCCGTGTTTGCCGTTGCGATCGCCTGGATTGGGCTCAAGATGCTCCCGGCGATTGTAGAACAAACGACCCTGCTGCTCGATCTCGGTGCTGTCCAGGAGGGGGAACGGGTTATGCTCAACAATGTGCCATGGCGCGTTGAACACCTCGACTTCTACACGGATCTTGTCAATCCGGATCTGGAAGGGGGGACGTTCACTTTGCCGGTCAGGGAATTGGTTGGTTTACACTCGCGTCCCGCCGCGGTCGACGAAGCCTGGTTTCCTACCCGTAAGGGAGACTGGGCACAGCTCGCCGACGGGCGAACCGGAGAAATTGTGATTCAAACACCAGAGCTTGTTCAACTCGTGGAGTTGGGCGGTTCACGGGTCACATATGCCACGGCAGATTTTCTGGCGAACACGCCACGTAATCTTTCGACCGGATATCGAGTCGAGGTCAGTTTTGGTATTGATTACAAGCATCAGATCGACGCTGTAGATGAAATCCCTACAAAATTACGGAAGCATATCCACGCCGGCTTGAGTGAAATGTTGAATGGCAAGGGTTTGCGCGGCGTGGATGTGGATCTTGCTGGCACAGGTGCATCCTCGATTGACTACGACATCGAAGCTGATATCGCAGGGGATCACGCGCACCTCTTTGAAGATATTGAACGTGAAATATCGCGTCTCCTTGTTGACGCCTGCAACACGTACAACTGGACAATCCCGTACCCGCAAATGGTCCTGCATCAAGCGTCAACCTAGATTGATAGATCCCGCCAGTCCTCGTGGGTGTTGCGGCTCGATCATCTGTCACATGCACCGAATTTTGTAGTCGCCTGATCTGCCACCAGGATCAAATGGCCTTGCTCGATTTGCAGAACAGCAAGCTGGACCAACAGTTCAAGTCACCTCTCAGTTGTTGACAAAACCGGGTAGTCCAGATCAATCTTGAGATATGGCACGGACAACCAAATCAGCAATGAGCTTGGTGAGCGATCACCGTAACGGTCGACGTGCAACCGGCTGCGATCTCGTGATCTGTATTACCTGCATAGACGCCTGACCTCCGACTGTGGGGCAGGATTTTTTCTTGCAAGTCATGCCCGGTCCCTGTGATGTCTTCTCCCTCCTACCGACTAGCCATAGATATAGGTGGCACGTTTACCGATATTGCTGTTGCCGATGCGACAGGGCGGATTTGTGCCACGACGAAAACCGCCACGACCTCCACCAATCCAACGGAAGGCGCGCTCTCGGGAACGCGCATCGTATTGGATCAGCTGGGCATCGGCTTCGACGCAATCAGTGCCTTTATTCACGGAACCACGTTGGCAACGAACGCACTGATCGAACGGCGTGGCGCTGTTGTTGCCTGCATTACGACAGAGGGATTTCGGGATATTCTCGAGATCGCCTATGAACGTCGCTACAGCCAGTACGACATCAATATTGAAAAACCGGATCTGCTTGTTCCGCGTTCCCGATGCTTTACGGTACCGGAGCGCATGAACGTCCGCGGTGAGGTGCTACAACCGTTCGACGAAGCATGCGTCGACCCGTTGATCACCAATCTGGATCAATGCGATGCGGAAGCGGTCGCGATTTGTCTCCTGCACGCGTACGCCAATCCATCACACGAAGAACGATTGCGAGACTTGATCACCGAACGCAGACCCGATCTCTTTGTATCATTATCATCGGAAGTGAGCCCGGAAGCACGTGAGTTCGAGCGTTTGTGCACGACGGTTGCAAGCGCCTACATCCAACCACTCATGTCGACCTATCTCGCGCAGTTTTCTGAAACGTTCGCGCGGGAAGGATTGCAATGCCCAGTTCTGATGATGACATCCGGCGGCGGCATGACAACGATCGAGACCGCGCGACAGTTACCCATCAGACTGGTCGAAAGCGGCCCCTGTGGAGGCGCAGTCCTTGCCGCAACGGTGGCCCGGCAAGCTGGCCTGGATCGTGTTCTGTCGTTTGATATTGGCGGGACTACTGCGAAACTCTGCCTGATTGACGATTATTTTCCACAGACCGCTCGAAATTTTGAGATTTCACGTGCGGCACGGTTCATCAAAGGCAGCGGAATGCCAGTGCGTATTCCGGTTGTCGAGATGATCGAAATTGGCGCCGGTGGAGGATCTATCGCATCCGTCGACACGCTCGGTCGCATCACCGTCGGTCCTCGGAGTGCTGGTTCGGAACCAGGCCCCGCCGCTTTCGGGCGTGGCGGGAAAGAGCCGACCGTCACAGATGCAGATGTGGTGCTTGGACTTATTGATCCGGAACGGTTCGCTGAAGGGCGTTTGCACATCGATGCTGAGGCGGCAAAGACCGTATTGTCCACATGCGTAGGGTCTGCACTCGAACTCACCGCAGAGCAGGCAGCACACGGCGTTAGCCAGATTGTCGATGAGAGCATGGCGAGTGCAGGCCGCATGCACGCAATCGAGTCGGGCAAGGATCTTGGTGCGCGCACGATGATTGCATTTGGCGGCAATGGTCCCCTGCATGCCACCCGTGTTGCACGTCGGGCCGGGATCAGTCGCATTGTCATTCCGTTAGATCCCGGGGTGGGATCGGCGTTGGGGTTTCTTGAAGCGCCAGTATCGTTCGAAATCGTACGCAGTCGTTACGCCCGACTTGAGTCGTTTGACCTGCATGCAATTAATATTCTGTTCGATGATATGATTGCGATAGCCAGCAGTGTTGTGCGCGCCGGAGCCAAAGATCATACGCTTGAAACGGTGCGTAGTGCATTTTTGCGCTACCACGGGCAAGGTCATGAGATTGAAATCACACTGCCAGACAGACCGTTGCAAGCGATGGACATCGAAACAATGCAATGTTTGTTCGAAGATGCCTACAGTGCGCAGTTTTCGAGACCGGTACCGGGCATGAGCATCGAGATTTTGAACTGGTCTGTTCTGGTCACGACGCCGAGCCGTCCAACCGCTGTCCCCACTGCCGCTCCTGAACCAAAACCAATACAATTGGCGATGAAACGCACCGTGCATTGCGATCTGACAGGCAATCAGATCGAAGCGGCCGTTGCCCTGCGTCAGAACTTGTCTCCGGGGGATTGTTTCGACGGACCAGCACTCGTCGTCGAGCCGCAAACGACAACGCTGGTCAGCGCCGACTTCTCTGCGTCGGTGGATGGGTTTGGCAATCTCGTACTGGTGCAGAAAGGTGCGCGAAATGTCTCCTGAAACGACGACGCATGATCGGACGGTACTGCAGGTCATGTGGAACCGCTTGCTGGCAATCGTTGAAGAACAAGGTCAGGCACTGATCCGCGCAGCGTTCAGTCCGATTGTTCGTGAATGCGGAGATATTTCCGCAGGTATTTTTGATCTCCAGGGCCGAATGCTGGCTCAGGCCGTAACGGGAACGCCAGGGCACATCAACACCATGGCTGAAGCGGTCAAACATCTGCGGGCCCGTTTCCACGTGCAGAACATGAAACCCGGCGACATCTATGTCACCAACGACCCCTGGCTGGCTTCGGGCCATCTGAACGACTTCCTGTTGATGATGCCTGTGTTCTACGAAAACCGTGTTATTGGTTTTACCTCCTGCACCTCTCACCTGGTTGATCTTGGGGGGAAGGGTATGGGACCGGAAGGCACAGACATCTTCGATGAAGGTCTGCGCGTGCCGCCGTGCAAACTCGTCAGCGAGGGCGAGATCAACGCGCTACTGCTGGATATTGTCAAGGCCAACTCCCGTGAACCCATTCCGGTGGAAGGCGATATCTACGCTTTGATTGCGTGTTGTGAGGCGGGAGCAAGCCGCCTTGCTCGCATGATGGAGGAATTCAAGCTTAAAGATCTCGATCGTCTTGCAAACCACATCATCGATACATCACGACGTGGGACTCTCAAGGCGGTGGCCCAGGTTCCGGCTGGCGTCTATCGTAATCGGTTGATCGTTGACGGCTATGAAAACGAGATTGAACTGTGCGCGACGTTGACCGTAAGTGCCGACGGCATAACTCTCGACTACAATGGAACATCGCAGTGTTCACGCTACGGCATAAACGTACCATTGAATTACGCGACCGCTTATTCGGTGTTCGCGATGCGTTGCATCATTGGCCCGGACATTCCGAACAACGCGGGGTCCCTGGATGTATTTCGGGTGATCGGTCCGAAGGGGTGCATCCTCAATGCGCAACCTCCCGCACCTGTGGCGATGCGCCATACGCTCGGCCAGATGACTCCCGACCTGGTGTTCGGGTGCCTGCATCAGGCGTTGCCTGAGGAAATTCCAGCAGAAGGGGCATCGGCAATGTATGATCTGCCACTACGTAGTGCGCCCGAGGTGGCTCGTGCGGGTGGAGACGTATTTGCCATCGAGTTTTGCCACAATGGTGGTACGGGCGCCCGCCCGAACAAGGACGGCCTTTCGGCAACCGCGTATCCGAGCGGTGTTCTGGGTTCGCAGGTGGAGATTAGCGAAAGCGTTGCTCCGGTGCTCATCAAACGGCGCGAACTTCGCAAAGACAGTGGTGGTGCTGGAAAATATCGCGGCGGTCTTGGTCAGAGCATTGAAATGGAATCCGCAAATGGCAATGCCTTTATTCTCTTCCTGTCCGTTGAACGGGTGAAGTATCCGGCACGGGGACGCGCCGGCGGTGATCATGGAATGCCGGGGCGTATACGTGTTGGCGATGGTCCGGATTTGCCCAGCAAGGGTGAAGTGCTCGTCAAACCGGGAGAGACGCTTGTTTTCGAGACACCGGGTGGTGGCGGGTTCGGTCTACCAAATGATCGTTTGCGGACCAGTGTTGAGCGTGACTTGAGCGATGAGTTGATCAGCGAAGAAGCGGCACGTAATCTTTATGATTGGGAATGCTGATATGAAAGCCAATCCACATATCGCCACCCTTGATGCTTATGCGCTCACGGATACATCCGGTGGACTGATATCGCTGGCGCAGAACGAGAGTCTGCGACCACCAAGTCCGCACGCGATTGCAGTGGCCGCAACAGCAGCGGCGAACGCGCAACTCTATTCCGACCCGGGCTGGACAAAGCTGCGAGCCGCAATCGCGAAGGTGCATGCCATTGATCCGGAGGTGATCCTTTGCGGTGCCGGTTCAATGGAGTTGATCGCTGCGTTGGCCGGCGCATACCTCGGCCCGAATGAGCGCGCGTTGACAACCGCGCATGGCTATCTTTTCTTTCGCACGGCAACGCGTATTGCCGGAGCGCAAATTGATTTGGTTTCGGAGCCGGATATGACGATTGATGTTGATGCGCTCGCGGCTGCGATAACGCCTGAAACGCGCATCGTCTTCATTGCCAATCCCGGAAATCCGACAGGAACAAGAATTGATATTGATGCGCTCTGGCGGCTCCGCACCTCAATGCCGTGCGACGTGATGCTGGTTGTCGATGAAGCCTACGGAGAATTTTCCGATACCGGTAGAGCGGATGAAAGTACTTTCAATCTCATCCAAGCCGGAAACACGGTGATCCTGCGAACGTTGTCCAAAGCTTATGGACTGGCGGGGCAGCGTATCGGTTGGGGCGCGTTCCCACTCGAGATTGCGAGCGAGGTCCGCAAGGTTCTGAACCCGAACAATATCAGCAGCGTCTCTCTGGCGATGGCAACAGCAGCGATGCGCGATCAGAACTATATGCGAGAGACGGTTCAACTGACGCACGAACGCCGCGTCGACTTCATGGAAAGGGTGCGCAAAACAGGTATTTTCATCCCGGAAAGTTATGCAAACTTTGCGCTTCTCCAGTTCTCCAGCGACGAACAGGCGGGCGCTGCGGATGCAGCATTGCGAGAGTGCGGTCTTCTCGCTCGAGCCATGGGAGGATACGGCCTCGCAAATTGCCTGCGTGTGACTGTCGGTGACGAGGCTGCGATGCTTCGAACCAGTGTATGTCTCGAACGCTTCATGGAGGGGCAGACGTGACGAAACAAACCCGAGGCACAGCACGTATCGGCACACTGGTGCCGTTCACCAATACAAACCTCGAGCCGGATTTGATGTTGATGGCCCCGGCGGGAGTCTCGATTCATGTGGCCCGCCTTGGCGGTTACGATGTGGATGAAATTCCGGACGCAAACCAGATGGCAGCGCTTGGCGCATCGGATATTGACGAACCGCTGCGGCTCCTCAGCGGTGCGCATCCAGACGTCGTACTGTACGGGTGTACCTCGGCTACGCTGGCACACGGTGTCGCATTTGACCATGATCTTGCAGCACGAGTCGAGGCGAAGAGCGGGGTCCGAACGGTAACGGCAGCAGGCGCATTGGTCGCCGCGCTGCAGACGCTCGGTGTCAAGCGCATCGCGTTTGCCTCTCCCTACGTCGCATCACTCAACGACCAGGCGATCGCCTTTCTCCGCGAGCGCGGTTTTGAAACTGTCTCCCGTGCGGACTATCCAACAGCACTTGGCAACTACGGCCAGGGTGAACTGTCCCCCGACATGGTTTTTGAACTTGGTATGCAGGCGTTCAGAAAAGAGGCGCAAACACTCGTGCTGTCTTGCACGGACATGCGAAGCGTTGAGGTGATTCAGCGCCTGGAGGAGGCAACAGGACGCCCCGTCATTACGTCAAATCAGGCCATGATGCGGAAAGCCCTCGATCTGTTGGGGCTCAAGTCGTCGATGACGGAGTTCGGCCAATTGCTGATGGATCGATAGCGATCACGCGTCTCCGCCCCGGCGGAAGGAGGGACCATCACCAAACGACGTTGAACTTTGTCTGTCTTGGCGCAGGCATCATTCGAGCAGGTCTCGTATTCCATGCAGGGACCCGGTAATGAAGAGGAAGATGGGACGAACACGCGGGGTTGTCTGGTGTCTGCTGCAAAGGTTGAACACGTGAAGTCAAATACAGAACCCGGAGACCTCGGAACCCAATGGCCGCATGAACTATATCGCGCTCTGAAATCTGCAGACGTGCGTCAGATGGCGTATGTGCCGGACGCTGGTCACTCAACACTGATTGAACTCTTCACCGCAGACGATGAGGTGACGTGCAACGTCCTCACCACCGAAGAAGAAGGCGTCGCCGTTTCAGTTGGGGCGTGGTTAGGCGGGCAGCGGTGCGTCCTTCTCATGCAGTCGTCCGGCGTCGGAAACTGTATAAATATGCTGTCGTTGCCGGTTCTGACACAATCGCCCTTGCTGATGATTGTCACGATGCGTGGCGAGTGGGCGGAATTCAATCCCTGGCAGGTGCCCATGGGGCAAGCAACGCAAGCGTCACTTGAAGCGATCGGTATCACTGTCCTGCGTGCTGATACAGCGGAAGATCTTATCGATATCGTCGGTCAGGCGGCCAACACGGTTTACGATACAGATCAACAGGTAGCCGTTCTGATTGGTCAGCGGTTACTTGGAAAGAAAGTGTGGTGAACACAATGGCTTTGCAAACAATGGATCGGAGACAAGCTGTTGCCAAGCTGCTGGACGCCCGAGACGGCGCACTTGTCGTCACGGGGCTCGGATCGCCGAGTTACGACGTTCACGCAGCAGGAGATAGGGACGATAACTATTATCTCTGGGGCGCCATGGGGAGTGCAGCGCTTGTCGGCCTGGGAATCGCGCAGGCACAACCCGACAAGCGCGTGATGGTGATCACGGGAGACGGTGAACAGCTCATGGCTTTCGGCAGCCATGCCACAATAGGCGTTGCGCAACCGAAGAACCTCGACATTATCGTGCTCGATAACGAACACTTCGGCGAAACAGGCATGCAACCCAGTCATACAGGATCGGGGATTGATCATGCAGCGTGCGCGGCCGCCTGTGGTTTTGCAGACACCGGAGTGCTGCGCGCGCCAGACGAGGTTGATGGACTGTGCCAGAAGTTACGACAGAAAGGGGCGGGACCGCGTCTGTTTGTTCTGAAGGTAACGGCGAAGAATCTACCGCGTTCGCTACCGCCCCGGGATGCCGTCTTCATCAAAAACCGGTTTCGTACTCATCTGGGCTTTTCACCCTGCTGAAGCGTCAGGTCGGAACACGCGGTTGGGACAACAGAAAGAAAAAGGGAGTAATGTCCGTGGAAACGTATCGACACTACATTGATGGCGCATGGACTGATCCAGCATCCGGACAATGGTTCGACACGATCAACCCCTACACAGATGAACCCTGGGCAAAAATCGCGCAGGGCAACAATCAGGATGTCGACAAAGCCGTTGCAGCTGCAAAATCAGCTTACGATACTGTTTGGTCCGTCATGCATCCAACGCAACGCGGCAAACTTCTGGTCAAGCTTGCCGAACTCATCGAGCGCGATGCTGCACACCTCGGCGAAGTCGAAGTGCGGGATAACGGCAAGCTGATCGCCGAGATGGGCGCACAAACAAAATACATGGCTGAATGGTACCGTTACTATGGCGGGCTTGCCGACAAGATCGAGGGATCTGTCATCCCGAGTGACAAGCCTGGCGTCTTCAACTTCACACGTTATGAACCGCTCGGTGTCGTGGGGATGATTACCCCCTGGAATTCACCCCTCCTTCTGCTTGCATGGAAACTACCGGCGGCGCTCGCTGCAGGAAATACGGTCGTTGTCAAACCTTCGGAATTTACCTCTGCATCGACACTGGAATTCATGAAGCTGATTGAGGAGGCAGGATTCCCGAACGGTGTTGTCAATGTTGTGACTGGTTACGGCCTCGACACGGGTGCCCCTCTGGTTGAACACGTAGACGTTGCCAAGATCGCGTTCACGGGTTCAGACATGTCCGGGCAGAAGATTTATGAGGCTGCAGCCAGGCAAATCAAACCTGTTTCACTGGAGCTTGGCGGTAAGTCGCCCAACATTGTGTTCGAGGACGCTGATATCGACGCAGCCGTCATGGGGGCAATCTCCGGCATTTTTGCAGCGACCGGCCAGACGTGTATTGCAGGCTCTCGCCTGCTCTTGCAGCGCAGCATCCATGACGCATTCGTGGCGAAGCTGATCGAAGTCGCCAAGGCGGCGAAAATCGGTGATCCTATGTCTACCGAAACCCATGTCGGGCCAGTCACAACCCCGCCGCAGTATCAGAAAATTCTGGATTATATCGACATCGCAAAACAAGACGGTGCAACCTGCATTCTTGGTGGCAAGCCTTATACAGGACCCGAAGCCAAAGGGAGCCAATTCGTCGAACCGACCATCTTCGTTGATGTGAACAACAAGATGCGGATCGCTCAGGAAGAGGTTTTTGGTCCAATACTCGCCGTGATTCCATTCGATACGGAAGAGGATGCCATTGCCATCGGCAACGATGTTGACTTCGGATTGGCGGCTGGTGTCTGGACATCAGACATTGGCCGGGCCCTGCGCATGTCCGAGAAATTGAAGGTCGGAACCGTGTGGGTAAACACGTATCGTGCCGTGAGTTACACGTCGCCGTTTGGTGGTTACAAACGCAGCGGCATTGGTCGGGAAAGTGGGGCTGAGGCCATCAAACAATTCATGCAGGTCAAGTCCGTCTGGATCGCCCAGGAGACGTCCGTTACCAACCCCTTTATTCTCCGGTAAAAATAGAAACAACGGCTTTTGTGCGCAAGTTGTGCGTATATGTGGCGTACAGCAGGTGCGGATCTTCAGGAGTGCAGACAGGTTCTTTCGGACAGCTCGGTAAGCGTAAAAACTGGTTCACAGTTCACGTCACATCTCGCTCCAATGCGGCAACAGGCATAATGTTGGTCGTGATCGGTGCATGCCGTGTCTCGATACCTCAAAGGAGCGAACCCGCCCTCTCATCATGATGTTCATGGTACGTCATCTTGTTCGTCATCCCGACCTTACGAGTCGCCGAAGCATCGTATGGATATCCCGGCATCGACAAGTTTCCGGCGTAATGCAACAGCGGTCTTGACGGCGTCAGGCTCATCTCCGTGCACACACACGGTCTCCGGTTCGATTGGTATTTTCTTTCCGTTGATGGACGTGATTTCCCGGTTTTCGATCATGGCAAGAACGTTGTCGGCAGCTTCGCTCGCATCGTGGATCATCGCCCCCTCTTGTCCACGTGCAACCAGTGTTCCATCGTCGTTATACGCGCGATCTGCGAAGACTTCATGCGCTATGGGCGCCTGCAACGTCCGCCCAGCGCGTTCCAGTTCCGTGTTGGGCAGCACAAGCGTGATCAGGTTCGCAGAAATGCTTTGCACTGCCGCGACACACGCTTCTGCAACGTCATACATTTCGCACGCCATGTTGTTCAGCGCACCATGCGGTTTGACGTGCCGCACACGCGCACCCTCCGAAGCGGCGATCGCTTGCAACGCGCCGATCTGATAAACGATCATGGCCTGCAATTCTTCACCCGAGAGGCCATGAATGCGACGTCTGCCAAATCCCTGTAGATCGTGAAAACCGGGGTGTGCGCCAATGCCGACACCGTGCTTGCTGGCCAGTCGAACCACTTTTTTCATCTCAAGTGGATCACTTGCATGAAACCCACAGGCAATGTTCGCGCTGGTGATGACCTCCAGGATAGCTTCGTCGTTTCCCATGCGCCAGGGGCCAAAGGATTCGCCAAGGTCGGCATTCAGATCGATTGTTTTCATGATGCGTGTTTATTC
The DNA here is from genome assembly GCA_937931785.1 of uncultured Hyphomicrobiaceae bacterium. Lineage (GTDB taxonomy): Bacteria > Pseudomonadota > Alphaproteobacteria > Rhizobiales > CALHAX01 > CALHAX01. The sequence continues at coordinate 33,151 of CALHAX010000026.1, forward strand.
ACTCCCATGGAAGATGTTCGCCATTTGCAACGGCTCCACTGATGAGGTTCGTCGAATTCAAGTTCATTAAATTTTCTTTGTCGATTGTCGCTTGTACCAGATGCTTCTGTCGTGAAGCGATGGCCCTTTCTTGCGCCTGCAGAGCAGTCAAACTTTCAGTATGGTCGACCAGCTCGAACATGACATCGCTACCGGGTTGCTTTTGAACGAAAGACGGAACATCTGCACGAACGATGCACGCAATACGTGGATATCCGCCTGTTGGCTGGCGATCTGCGAGCAGCACTACGGGCTGCCCGTTCCCCATCAGTTGAATATCACCAAGCACAATGCTTTCCGATATGATTGGCGCATTCGAATTTGGTAAAAACGGCGCGCCGTCGAAGGACAGCCGAGCGCCCATGCGGTCCAGCTCATGTGTGATCTTGAACGTCGTTGCAAAGAAACGGGCACGCTCTTCGTCTGAGAAAAGATGACTTTGTGCACTGAGCATCACACGCGTGGTGTCGCGTCGATCGACCGGAAATTCGGGGAGTGTCAACCCAACGTTGCGAGACATATCCGGCATGACATGCAACACGTCGCCATCACGCAAATTTCGTCCGCAATGCCCGCCGATTGATGCACGGAGATGTGTTGAGCGCGCCCCGAAGACCATTGGAACGTCAATGCCGCCACCGACCATCAGATAACTGATATTGCCACCGCGAATAATACCGAGATCAAGCACTTGACCGGCCGTCATCGCAAACGTGGTTCGATGTGAAATCTCCTGGCCGTCCAGAGTGGCCGGGATCGGCGCACCGGTCAGACATGCCTGTATGGAGCCTTCCAGGACTTCGTAACAGCCGCCCATGCCGAAAATCTCCACACACGCCGGTGTTACGGATGGAGTTCCGAGCAAGGTCAAGCCTTCGCTGTAGGCGATGCGGTCTGCAACACCACCTTCTGTAATACCCCAGGAAAGATACCCCGGACGACCCAGGTCCTGGACGCTGCTATAGGGGCCGGCGCGATTGACCCGGAGTATGGCTCCTGTATGTGGTTGCGATGTCACTGTCGTCATGCCAGATCGCACTCAGGTTGCCAGTTGCCAGCATCACGCGCCGCTTCAATCGCCTCGAATTCAGCTTTGCCAATCGCTGAAAATGAAATCGTGTCTCCAGCTGTGATCAGAACAGCCGGATCTCGGTCAGGATGAAAATTTCTCAAGGGACTTCGACCGATTTCATACCAACCTGTGGGCATGGTTGTCGCGGCGATGCAGGTTTGCCCGACAGCGCATATGACAGCACCAGGAGGAATTTCAGGCGTGATGGACGTGCGCCGCGGAACATGAAGTGTGTCAGGTAAAAGTCCTGAATACAGAAAGCCGGGTGCAAACCCGATCATCAGAACCTGCTGAACGTTCACGCTGTGCAGTCGAATAACCTCGGGGATGTCGAGATTCAAGGCGTTTGCCATCTCCGCAAGGTCGGGCGCCAACGCCTGATCGTAACATACAGGTACGTTCCAGACGCGTCGGCTTACCTGTTCGATGTTCGAGAGATCGGTATGTTGATCAAGAAGCCCTCGCAACGTTGCAGACAAGTGTTCAAATGAGATTTCAAGCGGGTCGAACCTGATGACCACGGACTTGATGGTCGGTGCTGTTTCCAGAACACCCGGAATAACGGATTTACGGATAACGCGTTCAAAAGCAGCAACCCTGCCGTTAAGCTCAGTGCTTATGCCGTCACCAAACTCAACGAGCACGCTGGCATCACCAAGCGGTCGCAACGCGGGAAAGGATGAAGGTGCGAACGAATACATTTTGTATACAAATTATCGATAGATTGCGGACGCTGCAAGATATATCACATGCTTGATTTTTTGATCAGGCGAAACTGGTCGTAAAAATTCGTCACGACTGGAAGAAATAGTATAAGAGCCATTTCAGCCTGGCAGATCCCGATCCCGCGTTTCTGTTCCTCGCAATGGGCTTCGCATGTAATTCGAAATTGTTGACGGAATGCATCCATGCAATGCAGTCGTGACCATGCGGTGAATGGAGAACTGGATCCAGTCAGCGATGGCGCTGCGGGCAATTGGGAAGGCTCTCGAAGCGTTGGCGGTGGACGCACTGCTCCTTGAGAGAACCGGGTCATCGCTCCAATATGTCGTTGTGTTGCGGACAGTGCGGCATGATAAACGTCTCTTTCAATCCATAGCCTCGCACCAGTCTGATGTATTGGCGAGTGGTGAAAACCATTCCATTATCGCTCCATAGCAGGAAGGGAACAGCTACTCGTCCCACTGCCCCAAAACACGCAATGAAAACTTGTTCCTATGCGGCGGCGTGGTTTGCTGTTTTTGACAGATATAAGCTGCACAGATCACTACATGGGAAGCTTCGACCGCGAGGTTCTTGATGCTGCGGAGATAATTTCGCAGTGCTCCCCTGTTGGAAGTCGGTTCGGTCATTGGCCTGTTACGAACCTTCATGCCCCTCTGTCTTCAAGTTGAAATCGATCGAATCTGTAAGGATCGAGATCAATGTTCGGTTGGCGCCCTGTCATAATATCAGCAATGAGACCGCCAGTTCGGGGCGCCATCATCAAGCCGTAGTGACTATGCCCAAACGCGGCAAACAAACCTTTCTGTCCAGGCACCTGACCGAGAAATGGCAAGCTGTCTGGCGTCGACGGTCGAACCCCCATCCACTGTTCCACTTGAGTGGTGTTGAGATCAGGCAGAATACGTTGAGCTTGTCGGGTGAGAATTGCGATGCGCTTTGCATTCGCAGGTTTGTCGAGGCCTGCAAATTCCGACGTTCCGGCAACTCTGAGACCCGTTGTCATCGAACTTGCCACGCACTTCAAATCAACATCCATGACCGAATGGTTTAATGTGACACCCGGGTTCGAGAACTCAACATGATATCCACGCTCCGCTTCCAGCGGCACAGACAAGCCGAGCGGTTCCAGGAGCTGCGCAGACCAGGCGCCCGCCGCAAGAACAACTCTCGAAGCCATTATTGATTTCGCAGGTGTTTCTATGCGCCACATGCCGTCCCCATGCGGGACGATTGCCGACACCAGTTCCTTGACGATCTCACCACCATGAGCTGCAAACTTCTGCGCGAGGATTTGACATATTTCACCAGGGGATCTCGCCCGTGCTTGCCCTTTGATCAGAACGGCTGCCTTGAATTCAGAGGACAATGCAGGCTCAAGTTTTGTCAGTTCCGACGTCCCGATAACATCCAGATCTCCACCCTTCTCCACCCGCAACTGATACTCAAGCGCTTGCAGCGATGCCTTGTTGGCTTGGCGGTAAGCGTGAACATAGTAGCTGTCGACAATCAAATGTTCAGCCCCTGTTCCTGCCAAATGACGGCGATAGAGTTCCACGTTGCTATGGTTCAAGGTCGCGAGTGAGTCTGATATTTTTCGCGCGCGGTTCACGCTTCCTTGTTTCAGGAACTTCACGATCCAGGGCGCCACTTTTAACGCGTAAGATGGCGCAACGACCAGTGGCCCTGCAGGCTTCAATAGCCAACGCGGAATATTGCGCCATAACCCCGGCACGGACATGGGAGATACGGACCATGGAGAAATAATTCCAGCGTTGCCAGAAGACGCCCCACCCCCAGGGTCATCCCTGTCGATCAACAGGACATGCTCGCCCGCTTCAAGCAATGACAGGGCGCAGCAAATACCAACCGCACCCGCACCAATCACAACAACAGGCTCATGCTCTCCACCAGCCATCAGGTTATCCGGCGGATACAGGTGGAACGGCCTCACGACGTCGTTGTGCCAGTTGCTGGATAATCACCGGCGCTGCGACAAACAGGGCGATCACATCGCTGGTCAGGCTTGGAGCCACAAGCAAGAGACCACAAACGGCCATGAGTACGCGCCAGATGTGCTTGAGTGGCGCCATGAAATATCCTGCGACCGCAGTCGCGATCGCGAACACCCCTGCAGCACACGTGAGTGTGACCTGAAACAATGCGGTCCAGGAAAAATATTCAGGCAGAACGATCAGGATCACTGGCGCATAAACAAACACCATTGGCACCATGAGCTTTCCGATACCCAACGTGAAGGCATTGATGCCGGTACGGAACGGATTAGCGCCTGCAATACCAGCCGCCGCATAAGCTGAGGCACACACCGGTGGCGTGATTTCCGAAATAACACCGTAATACAAGACGAACATGTGCGTCGCGAGCGTCGGCACGCCCAGCTGGGCCAATGCGGGTTGGGCAACGGCGACAAGCATGATGTAAAGCGCTGTCGTGGGAAGCCCCGCCCCCATGAGAATGCAAGCCATCGCAATAAGGACAAGCGACAGGAATTGCTGGATTGACGGTTGCGAAAACGCTTCGAAGGGCAACCAGCCGAGAAGGGCGTGAAGGCCAACGGACATATCAGCGGCACCCGCAGTCACCATGAAACCGAGACGAAAGCCAACACCGGTTGTATTGATAACCCCGACGACAATGCCAACCGCGGCTGATGCAGCGCCGACGGCCAGCGCGTATTGAACACCGACATGGAAACTGTCGAACAGCTCCCGGAACGGCTTTCGTTCCCCGCGGTGCAACAGCGACAGGATTGTGCAGCCTGCAAGAATTCCCGCAATTGTCGGCGAGAAACCTTCGCCACTCAGGGGCGAAGCTTTCCAGAAAACGAACCCCAGAAATGCGAACGGCACGATCAAGGTTGCGGGGCGAGCGAATGATGTAAATCCGACAATAATGCACAACAGCAAACCGATGAACGCTGCCATATTCGGCGAGTAACCGGAGAACAGGACAACAAGCAGGGCGATCAGCGGAACGATCGTGAACCACCCCTCACGCCAGACCTTCACGAAGTTTGGAAGATCTTCTTTTGCGTACGTCGGAAGACCTAAGCGTAGCGCCGTGAAATGAACGATAGAAAGGACACCAATGTAGTGCATCGCTGCTGGGATAATCGCTGCAATCACGATGGTGGTATAGGGAACCTCAAGATATTCGGCCATCAGGAAACTGGCGGCCCCCATGATCGGAGGGGTAATTTGCCCCCCGGCACTCGCTGCCGCTTCAACACCACCGGCAAAATACCCCGGATAGCCCATACGTTTCATATTCGGAATTGTCAGGGATCCCGTCGACACCGTGTTGGCGATGGATGACCCGGATATCGTTCCAAAGAATGCGGATGAAACAACACTGACTTTGGCGGGTCCACCGGTATAACGACCTGCCATCATCATCGCATTGTCGACAAAAAACTGACCAAGTCCCATACGCTGCGCGACAACGCCAAACAAGACGAAGTGGAACACCACGGTCGATACGACCCATAAGGTGACGCCAAAGATTCCCTCGGAAGGAAAGTACATGTTGTTGACAAACTGTCGCCAATCGACACCGGGATGTTGCAGAATTTGAGCGGGCATATAAGGCCCGAACAACGCGTAAACCATGAAAATCAGAATAATCAGCGGAAGAATGAAGCCGATTGTGCGACGGGCAATTTCAAGCGTGCAAAGGATCAGCGCCGACCCGAGAACCACATCAATGGTCGTAGGATTACCCTGCCGCAGCATCTGTTCAGGGACGTTTAATCCAAACCCGGCAAACCCGCGCCAACTGAACCAGAGAAACAAGGCAGCTGCGATGCCGGAGATCATCAAAACCCAATCGTAGAGCGGGACATTACCGGGCTTCAGAATACGTGATGGGTTGTATTCGAGGTTATGGGCCGTCTTGAGAAACGGAAATCCGACGAAGATGAAGAAGAACAGTCCAGCGAGATGAATGCCCATGTGGACATAATCAACCGGTGTGCCAAATCCCGCAGTCCACAAGTGATAAAGCGCAAACGCAATCGTCGCCCAATAGAAGGCTGTGCCCAGCGTTGGCCCGTTGTCTCGGGTGTTCAGCGCCGTGTCATACTTCTTCTCGATTTCATCGAGCGTTTTCTGATCAATGGCGTGCGGGGCGAGTGCGTCTGTTTGAGACATGGGATTACCGGACAGGAGGGCGCCCATGCATCACGCTCGCAACCGTTGATCAGGTTTGAACCGGCGCGCTGGGCATTGGAGAAAAAAGGGGCAACAACTTCCGTTGCTGCCCCAGGTCAAGGGAGTACTACTTGAGCAGGCCCGCTTCCTTGTAGAAACGCTCCGCGCCCGGATGGAGTGGCACGCCGATGCCGGCAACCCCGTCGAGAGCGGTTTCCTTTGTGATGACCTTGCCCTTGGCATGGCCATTGTCGAGGAGTTTGCGTGCCGTATCGGACCAGAGCGCTTTGGTGATCTGGTAGATCAGCTCATCATCTTGCTTGGCATTCGTCACGAGAATACCACTGACCGCAACCGTGTTCACATCGTAACTCACGCCTGCATATGTGCCAGCTGGAATTTTCGAAGGAATATAATACGGCACAGTCTTGTTCGCTTGCTTCACCTCAGCATCGGTAAAGCTGTAAAGCTCCATGCCCTTGGTGTTGTCGAGCTGGATCATCGCAGCAACAGGTGTGCCCGCAGCATAGAAGTAGGCATCCAACTGGCCATCAGCAATCCGCTCTGCACTCTGTGAGTTGTTCAGTTCAGCTTCGTCGATGTTGTCGCGGTTCACGCCATGATCACCAAGAATAAGCTCCACTGCGATCTGTGTGCCTGAGCCCGCCTGAGCAATACCCACACGTTTGCCCTTCAAATCCGCAACACTGCTGAGCTTGCCACCCTTTGGCAGAACGAGATGCAGGTCTTCAGGATAGAGGTTGGCGATGATCCGTAGGTCGGGCTTTGCATTGCCCTTGAATTTACCGATGCCGTTGTAAGCAAAGTGCAGGGTCGCGGCGCCAGACAGTCCGGCTTCCATCTGGCCAGCCTGAATCGCGTTCACGTTGTGTGCAGATGCGTTCGTTGACTGCGCCATGGCAACCAGTCCCGGTACGCCACAGTTGCCGCCCTTGCCGCATTCGCGCGACCCGGGGGGGTTCGAAATTGCGTTGGCAATAATACCACCGATCGGGAAGTAGGTGCCGCCAGCACCGCCAGTGCCAATGCGAAAGAACTTCATTTCCTGCGCTTCGGCAATACCGCCCGCAAACATCGCGCTCGCGAGCGCCGCGATAGCCAACTTGCTTGTAAATCTCATGTACGTTTCCTCCATTGCATTTTTTTATCGCGGTACGTGCACAACTCGCTCTCTGATCGTGAGCAACTCTGCGCCGACTGCATGGAGAAAACTTAGACGATCACCCTATAGAAGCAATCTTGAAATACTTTTAGATTCATAGATTTTATTTATGGACATCCCTGCAAAGTTGTTGTCAATCGTAACGCCATGAACTTCAAGCAACTCAACACATTTCGTGAAGTCATGATCACCGGTTCGATGTCGGAGGCGGCCAGAAACCTCAACCGTACACAACCGGCAGTCAGCGCCCAGATTGCGAGCCTCGAAGATGAAGTCGGGTTGAAGTTGTTCGAACGCCGGGAAGGTCGCCTTCATCCAGTACCCGAGGCGCATTACCTGCATGCAGAGGCCTCGACGATCCTCGAGCGCTTAAGCGCCACAGAACAGACTTTGCGTGGTGTCCAGAACCTTGAGCACGGAGACATTCGCATCGTCTCGATGCCGGGTCCCTCAGTGTTCTGGCTGCCCAACATTGTCAGCACATTTGTCACAGACCGCACCGCGGTCAACGTGTCGCTGATCTCCCGCAGTTCCTATCAGGTTCAACAACTTCTCGCGACGCAACGTTTCGATATCGGCATTGCCGACCGCGGGATATCGGACGCCGCCCAATCGGCACTGGTTCAACATGAAATGGTTGTACTCCCTTGTGTGTGCGCTGTTCCGCGAGGAGACCCTCTTGCGGAACACACAACTGTCACTGTGCAGGACCTGGACGGGCGACCGATGGCAACGTTGTACGACGATCACCCAACGTGCATACAAACGCGAAAATCGTTCCAGGACCAAGGCGCATCATTCAACCGACGATTCGATGCCCAGTACTTCATTCCGTTGCTAACATTTGTGGAAGCCGGATTGGCCTATGCGATCGTCGATCCTATCACTGCTGCGAGCTACCGGAGTTATCGCGGAGACAATGCTACTTTGGCATTTTTGCCGTTTCTGCCAGAGATCGATTTGAATGTATCCGTAGTAACACCTGCGCATCGTCCACTATCGAAACTGGCAACAACGTTCGTGAATTTCCTGCGACTTGAGCTTCAAGCACTAACATAATCGCAAATGTCTGCTCCTGATGCTGTGGACGGCTCTACCAAGGACATCATGTACGAACAGCAGTGTATGAGCACAACGAAGTTCTCAACCATCAGCTTTAGAGCGCCCTATAGCGCGTCTTATTCAAATGGAAGCATGACGCTACGATCCAGGTCGCTCCACCGACACCCCGACGTCTCCGTTTATGTTGTGACGGGGCCATCAGTTCCGATACAATGTCTCACACGTACCATCATGATCCCGGCACCTCTCCTTCGTAGAGGTCACCCCAAGTCGTACAGACTCCAACGCCATCGCCTACGTTAAATCCTTTCGTGAAAACCGATTGCGACTGCAATTGCGCCAGGGATAACAGAAGTGTTTCCTGTCAGGGCGTCAGGACCAGGCTTGTGAGAGTGGCGCCCCGGAAGTCAGTCGCCAATCCGTTCAATTCGAATCGATTTGGCGCAGCTTTAAACACCACCTTAACTTACGAGATTTTAATCCGTTCACAGTAGATCTGCTTTGAAAGGTTGATTGCGTACCGCCATGTACGGCGGATAAAAAAACAAACCGCAACGCCTGGAATTGGGGATTGCGTATGTTTGTTTTTTGTCGTTCGGCGACAGGCGTCGCTTGTTCGTTTGTCCGTAAAATCACCAGCTTTGCTGCATCATACCTGTGCGCTGCCGCACTGATTGCCATTTTTTCGGCAGGTCTTGCACGCATTGACGGGCATTGGCGCGCGCTTGCCCACACCAACACTGTCGGTTACGTCGTTTCAACGGGCAATGCCATAACAGTGTACTACGGGACATATCATGGCACCAACAATCCCGAAGGGATTATATCGATAATCGGTCCGGTCACGATGGCGCAACCCGCCGGGAATATTACATCGACCAAACCTGTCGAACTCATAGATAATATCAATAACTTTCGAGCAACGTCCTGCGGGGGGCTTAATCCGAATCGAACGGTAATGCGGTGGCAGAGTGCAACGTTTACAGGCGTTCCAAGCGGCACGTATTCCATCACACTTACAGGATCGTTTTCTCAAAACTGGCAGCCCTGCAGTTCAGAAATGAGCTCCCCAACTTCGACATTCACTTTTGATACAAACTTACCAGTCATTTCCGGAATGCCAGCCGATATCGTTCAGGGGACAGATGCCGGTCAGCCAACTGCTGTGGTTACGTGGACGCCGCCGACGGCCACTGATGATGTCGCGATTGCCAGCTTCACATCGACACACAATCCTGGTGACACCTTTCCGATTGGCACAACCACAGTCACCTATACGGCTCAAGATACATCGGGCGGCATCACCACCGGATCATTTACAGTCACGATCAATGACACAGAAGATCCGGTTGTCAGCCCCCCTGCAAATCAAACGGTTGAGGCGACGAGTTCGAATGGAGCGACGGCGACATTTGCATTTGTCGCGAACGACAACGTCGGGGTTGCCACCACGACGTCCAGCCCGGTGTCAGGTTCGCAATTCCCCCTTGGAACCACGACCGTTATGCTCAGTGCGAACGATGCCGCTGGAAATACAGGCACCGGCTCTTTCGACATCACCGTAGTTGACACAACCGCACCGAACATTGTGACAGTCAACGTCAATACGACCACGGACCCAGGAGCCTCAACTGCCGTTGTAAGTTATAACGCAACAGTCAATGACTCGGTGGGAGTGGCTGCCACGACTTATTCTCCTCCGTCTGGCTCAGCGTTCCCGGTCGGCGTTACGACCGTTACAGCATCCGCTAGCGATGCAGCAGCAAATACCAGCACAGAAACATTTACTGTCACCGTGCTCGATGACGAGGTGCCTGTTGTCACTGTGCCATCAAACATCACCGTCGACACGGACACCGGCAGTGCGACTGCAGTTGTGACATATAGTGCCTCAGCAATTGACAATGTCGATGGTGCGATTGTTCCAATATTAAATTCCGGTCCTTCTTCAGGAGCGAGCTTCCCAATTGGCGTAACCACTGTGTCATATCGGGCAACGGACAGCGCCGGAAATACCGGCACTGCTTCTTTTACAGTTACGGTGGCCGATACCGAAGACCCGACAAGCACATCAATACCGTCAAACATAACGCAATCGGCTGATCCGGGCAGTAGCACTGCAGTCGTAACATATGTGACGCCAACATTCAGCGATAACAGTGGAAACGTCACGGTGATGAGAACCGGAGGCCTGGCTTCGGGAGAACCGTTTCCTGTCGGTGCGACAACGATTACCTACGAAGCGACTGATGCATCAGGGAACACTGAAATTGTTTCCTTTACAGTCACGGTTACAGACAACGAACCACCGGTTGTTACTGTGCCTGCCAATATCATGATCGGCACAGATCCGAGTAATGACAGTGCGGTGGTAACTTACATCGTCTCAGCCAGCGACAACACAGATGGATCGCTATCTCCTTCGTTGATATCGGGTCTGGTGTCTGGCGCTGCTTTCCCGATCGGATCAACGACAGTGGCTTACAGCGCCAGGGATCTTGCAGGGAATGCTGCAACTGGCTCGTTTACAGTTACAGTGATCGATGATGAAGCCCCGGTCGTCACGGTGCCAGGAAATATTACGATCACCACAGACCCTGGAAGCGCATCTGCAACGGTTAATTACACCATAGCTGCCAATGACAACGTGGACGGCGCATTGACGCCAGCTCTCACAAGCGGATTGACATCTGGAGCACATTTTCCGCTTGGTACCACCACCGTCACCTATCAAGCGATTGACGCCGCCGGAAACACCGGTGAGGCAACCTTTACTGTGACAGTCCAGGATGGGGAGGCTCCTATTGTTTCCGTACCTGCCAACATTTCTGTCAATACAGATCCGGGATCCGCAAGTGCTGTTGTCACCTATGCGGTGTCAGGCTTCGACAACACGGATGGCATTCTTACTCCGATACGGACAGCGGGTCTCGCGTCGGGGGCGGCCTTCCCGATCGGAACGACGATCATGACTTACGAGGCAACAGACTTGGCGGGAAACACAACGAGCGAGTCGTTCACAGTGACCGTCTCGGATGCAGAGCGTCCGGTTATAACCTCTCCTGCCAATATCACTGTAACGACAGATTCCGGTACCAATACCGCAGTGGTCACATATCCCATATCCGCAACAGATAATGTGGATGGAAGTATTACACCGACACTGACCGCAGGCCTCGCCTCGGGAACTGCCTTCCCGGTTGGGATCACTACAGTCACATATCAAGCCATTGATAGTGCCGGAAATACCTCCACGGTGACATTCACAGTTACCGTGACTGATAATGAAGCACCAACTGTAGTGTCTGTACCGAATAGCATCACCCAAGACACTGATCCAGGATCGGACACTTCAGTCGTCACTTACGCAACACCAGTATTTGCCGACAACGTCGGGATCACAAGTGTGGCACGCAGCAATGGCCTTGACTCCGGTGCCGCATTTCCTGTTGGCACAACGACGGTCACACATATCGCAACAGATGCGGATGGAAATTCTGTTGAGGCAATATTTACAGTAACCGTTGTCGACGTCGAAGCACCAACGATCGTTCCTCCTGCAAACATTTCCGTTTCGACGGATCCCGGAAGCAGCGAGGCGGTCGTCACGTTCCCATTGACTGCAACAGACAACTACGGTGTAGCCACGCTGACATCATCACCGACAACCGGCTCAAGTTTCCCTCTCGGTGCCACCGTCGTTACCATTACGGCAACTGACACATTCGGAAATACCAGTACATCTACGTTCACAGTGACGGTCACAGATAACGAGAACCCCACACTGGCAGGTGTGCCGGAGGACATCCTGGTGACCGTAGACTACCCAACAACATCTGCGCCAGTCAGCTTTGCAACGCCAACAATCAATGACAATGCACAAGGTGCGACAGTCTCTCAAACCTCTGGCCTGGCATCCGGCTCCTCGTTTCCGTTGGGCACCACAGTGGTAATGTATGAGGGGCGCGACGCTTCGAGTAACATTGTCACCGCCTCATTCAACGTAACGGTTCGTCAAACACCACCTGGAGATGTCACGTTTGTTGTGAATGCGGACGTTAACGACGGAACGTTCCGCTTTGCGTCACCAGAGCCGAATTTCAATTTTTCAATTTCGACCTCAAACGGCGTTGGTCAGTCCGCAAATATTCCAGTCCGTCCGGGATCTTACAACGTGGTTGCCACCGCACCGAGTGGTTTTGGATTTATCTCTATTCACTGCTCCGACGACGACAGCGTGTCCAGCATTTCGACTGCTTCAGTCATAATAAATCTCCAGACATCAGAAAGTGTTACGTGTACATTTGAAACTGCAGACTCCCGGACAAGAACAAGCGAAGCCATTGGCAATTTCCTGCGTCGACGCAACGACCTTCTTTTGTCATCAGAGCATGATTGGGATCGTCAGATCGATCGGCTTGCGCGTCGAAAATCAAAACCGGCAGCTTCTGGCTTGGACAACTCAACGTCTTCCTTCGGTGGAAATGGTTTTGGAGGACGGCTCGGTGAAGATCACGGTGCCGAACTTCTCACAGGGTCCGGTTTTGGGCGCAAATTACCTGGAGCACTCTCTGTCTCGGTCGACACTGGCATCTCCACATCGTTCGCAACTTCGATGTCGGAGTTACAGAATTTCTCAGCAACGAGTGAACAACGTCGGGTTCTGGGGTTGTTGGGTGAAGATGCTTACAAAGCGCTTGGTGCTGAAGAACTGACCTCATCCGGAACATCGTCGAACTTCGATATCTGGACGGAAGGTCGTTACACGCGTTATGACGATGACAATCCGGCTGGTGCCGCAAGTGGTCATTTTGCTCTTCTGTATCTCGGCGCAGATTACATCGTGAACCCATCGCTTCTGGTCGGGATTATGGGCCAGTATGATGACACTCGTGAAGAGTCCGATGCGGACGATCTGACCATTCACGGGCGCGGATGGATGGTCGGTCCATATGCCACCATCAAACTGGCTCCGAGTCTTTACTTCCAGGGACGGGCGGCGTGGGGCCAGTCCCGCAACGAGATCAGTCCCTTTAATACCTATTCGGACACGTTCGACACAGAAAGATGGCTGGTCAGAGGGCGTCTACAAGGACGTTGGAATTATGGTGACTGGCTTTTTTCTCCGAGTGCGTCGTTCGCTTACATCGAAGAGCGCCAGTACGCATACACGGATTCTCTCAATGTCCTGATCCCGGAACAAAAAGCAACCCTGGGGCAGGCGGAGTTTGGTCCGGAAGCGTCATACACAATCAATCTTGAGGATGGCTCTCAATTGATCCCCACCGCTTCGTTCAAGGGTGTTTGGAACTTTGCGGAAGAAAATTCTACCCGACTCTCCGAAAACGCAGGAGGTGATAATAACATTCGCGCCAAGGCCGGGGCAGGTTTGAAATTCATCGGAAAAAATGGTGTGTCATTCGAGTTGAGCGGAACCTATGATGGGATTTTTGACGAGGAATACGAGTCATTGAGTGGTAATTTTCGACTACACATCCCTCTGAACTAAACATTGTCACGGTAGGCAGAGAAAATTAATTCAACTCACTTAATGTTGAGGTGTCAGGCGACCGGATATCCACCATGAATCGCAACATCTCCATTCTTTCGTTACTTGCGTTTCTCGCAGGTGCTGGATCTTTTTTCGCTATCGCCTCCAGCCAGACGGCGGCGGATCAAAATCCATTCGAAAGCCTGAGGTTGGGTATGTCTTCAGAAACAGCATTCTCCCTCATGCAGCAACTCGATCCGGCAGCATTTACAGGCCCAGTGTGTAGTGGCGCGGATGGTATTGCCGCACGCGTCACGCATTTGGGAATGACCTGGCAATTGAGCGCTCACAACAATAACGGCAAAATTGACGAACTCGTTCTGGAGCGTCACAGTCAGGAAAAATCAGACACAGCCACAAGTTGCAGAGCGACGTTTGAAAAGCATGTGGTTCCACACTACAACCGCATGCAAGGCAATCCAACCTGGACGACTCGAGACGAAGACCACCATCTCCATGTCCTTCACTCAACGTCGACGCCCCAGTCACAAACCTTGTCACTCTTCGCTGGACGCCAGAATCGCACTGATGCCTTGTGCACGTATCGGATCGCCTTTCGTTAGGTTTTCTTCCTCAATTTCGA
>CALHAX010000027.1 GCA_937931785.1 uncultured Hyphomicrobiaceae bacterium
CTACCGACCACATCCTTGAGTCGCTCCGGGACGGTTCGTCGATATCTGAGTATGCCGGTCTTTGGATGACGCGAGACATACTTGGGTAATGCCATCTGTTCCATGCTCATTTCGTACCACGGTTTCGTACCACGAGCCGAATGAAGCTGTTGAAATCACAGCAGATTTAGCAAAATCAATGGGTTGCGGGTGTTTGGAGCGGGTGAAGGGAATCGAACCCTCATCATCAGCTTGGAAGGCTGTTGCTCTACCATTGAGCTACACCCGCACTCCATTTTTTGTCCCGGTCAGGCGTTCCGCCTTCTACGCCTCTTGTTTGGCGCACCCCGGTCAGCCGTTCTATCTTATACGCCTCTATCTCTGGCGTATAAAACCTTATCACAAACACTACAGACCGCCCATCACGGCAAGAACCCAGGCTGGTGATGGTGGAGGAGGCTGGATTCGAACCAGCGTACGCTAAGCGAACGGATTTACAGTCCGTCTCCTTTAACCACTCGGACACTCCTCCAAGCACCAGCGGCGGACATCGCCGGTCCGCCCACTGCCCGGGTTGACCCGACAGCGACCGGTGTTATGAGCATGACGCCGGACGGTGTCAACCGGCGAAAAATACCGTTTCACAGCCGTGAGCCATCCGTGGCTTGCTGCATGACGTTCATGAACCTGTTGCCCAGCGACGGTTCTTCGAGAACTGGATCTTACCCATGGCCCGCATCAAATCCTCAAAAGGGTCCAGAGGTGGCTCTCGTGGCCGGGGCCGCGGTGCCGGTGACGGAGATGATGACGGGCAAAACCGTGGTCATAGAAGACGTGCTGGCCGCTCTAGCGACGGCTCGGTTGTGTTGTATGGCCTTCACGCCGTCGCCGCTGCCCTCACAAATGAGGCGCGCGACATTCTGCATCTGACGGTAACGGAGAATGCGGCTGCCACCCTGGAGGAGCACATCGTTGCACGGGGCGTCCAGCCGGAAGTTCGTACATCGCAGGATCTGACCCGGTTGCTCGGGAACGATACGGTACATCAGGGTGCAGCCCTCAAGACCCGACCTTTGCCGGACGCCGGCCTGGAGGTTTTGCTGCCGACACCGAAGCGCCCGAACCCGCACGTCCTCATTCTTGATCAGGTCACAGACCCTCACAACGTCGGCGCCATCATTCGCTCCGGCACGGTCTTCGGAGCCGCTGGGCTGGTCATGACACGCCGCAATTCGGCACCGCTTGACGGCGTGACGGCGAAGGCCGCATCCGGTGGGCTCGAGCATCTGCCCATTGTTCTGGTTGGTAACCTGGCGCAGGCCATGCGCGATCTGGCGCGCGATGGCTACCGGATCATCGGGCTCGATGGCGATTGCCCGACCCCTCTCACAACCACCCACGGCAAAGAGCCTATGGCCCTTGTGCTCGGGGCCGAAGGTGCGGGTTTGCGACGCCTGACGCGTGAAACCTGTGATGAATTGTGCCACTTGCCGACAGCCGGGCCGCTGCGAAGCCTCAATGTCTCCAATGCTGCGGCGGTTGCATTGGCGCTGACGATGCCGCAACATTAGGATGCGCCGACGCATGAAACCCGATTTGACGGTTTCGCTCATTTATTTCGAAACGTCGCATTGCGCTCTGTCAAAGCCAATGGCAGGACATAGAAGTAAAATAACGCCGGTCGCCGCAGGATGGCCCCGTCGCAGAGGAGGGCTCCCGTTGGAGTTCGAAACTTTTTTCCAGACTGAACTCGACGCCTTGCGCGAGAACGGCAATTACCGCGTTTTTGCGGACCTTGAACGCCACAAGGGACAATTCCCGAAAGCAACCCGCTATTCAGACAATGGCTCAACCCAGGACGTCACCGTCTGGTGTTCGAACGATTATCTGGGCATGGGCCAGCATCCCGACACGCTTGCGGCCATGCAGGGCGCGCTTGAGAAATGCGGTGCCGGAGCAGGTGGCACGCGCAATATTTCCGGCACGAACCATTATCATGTGCTGCTTGAGCGTGAGCTGGCCGACCTTCACGGCAAGGAAGCGGCCACACTGTTCACGTCCGGCTATGTCTCGAACTGGGCTGCTCTGGGCACACTTGCGGCTCGCTTGCCCGGATGCCACGTCTTTTCCGATGCGGACAATCACGCCTCGATGATCGAGGGCATTCGTCATTCTCGCGCGGCCAAACACATCTGGAAGCATAACGCGCCGGACGATCTGGATCGCCTGCTGAGCGCTGTTGATCCAGACGCACCGAAGATCGTCGCGTTCGAGTCGGTGTACTCCATGGATGGTGACATCGCCCCTATTGCGGAGATTTGCGACGTCGCAGAAAAGCACGGCGCATTGACGTACCTTGATGAAGTTCATGCGGTCGGTCTGTACGGCCCGCGCGGCGGCGGTATTGCTGAACGCGAAGGCCTGATGGATCGGTTGACCGTCATCCAGGGCACCCTCGGCAAAGCCTTTGGTGTCATGGGCGGTTACATTGCAGCCTCATCGAACCTGTGTGATTTCGTGCGCAGCTTTGCGTCCGGGTTCATTTTCACAACCGCAATGCCGCCTGCTCTGGCTGCGGGGGCCACCGCATCCATCCAGCACCTCAAGCAGAGTGACTTCGAGCGTCAGCGTCAGCGTCGCAATGTCCGGCTGTTGCGCGAGCGCCTCGACGCCATTGGCATCCCGTACATGAAGAACGAAAGCCATATCGTACCGGTGATGGTGGGCGATGCCAAAAAGTGCAAATTCATCTCGGATCTGCTGCTCGACCAGTATGCGATTTATGTTCAACCGATCAATTACCCGACGGTTCCGGAAGGGACAGAGCGTCTGCGGATCACACCATCGCCGATGCACACGCCCGGTGATCTTGACGCGCTGGTGTCCGCGCTCAGCGATCTGTGGTCCCAGTGCGCCCTGTCACGGGCGGTGGCCTAAGGGGCTTTGGAACGTTGCGTTGAATTATGCCCGGGTTTTATCGAACCGTTCTTGCGCACGCGCGCAACGCACACTAGAAGCAGCAACGGTTTCGTAACGCAGTGCCTGTATG
>CALHAX010000028.1 GCA_937931785.1 uncultured Hyphomicrobiaceae bacterium
TCAACTGCGTTGGTGCCCGTTGGTCCTGTGAACTGGACAACATAGTCGAGCGCGCGTGGTGCGAGGATAATTTTTTCCAATGCCGTGAGAAAGTTCGCCTTGGCTTCGGTATGCATATCGAGACCATGCGTCATGCCATCGCGCTGGATGTAGTCGATCAACGCGGTCTTGAAGGCGGGATTGTTATGTCCGTAATTCAGGGAACCAGCACCGGCGAGAAAGTCCAGGTAACGGTTTCCGTCAATATCGAAGATCTCGACACCCTGAGCTTTGTCGAATGTTTTCGGGAATGCTCTGGCATACGATTGTACGTTGGACTCAAGGCGTTCGAAGACACCTTCGCTCAACTGTGATGAGGGGGATTTGTTCAACATGGGGGATATTGCCTTGAGTTAGAGTGCGGTGTTGATTGTGTTTTCGAAGCGGGGCTGCACAACGACAGTGGTTCCCGGTGTGAAATCGTTACGGATGTATTTTTGAGCCGACTTGAGATCGCGAAATATCCCGCCACGCAGGTTGTTCTGATCAGTTACGACCCACTGCTCCGGAGATATCTGACGGAGGAATACAACCGGCCGCGAAGCGACAGGCTTGGTTTGCGGACGGGCACTGGAAAACAGCGGTGTAATGTTTGGTCTGGTTGCTACGTCGTTCACGGTAGCCGCTCCTGCTTTGCTCATGTTTGCGGTTCACGTTCCGATCGTTTCACTCGTCACTGGAGATCACAGAGTGGTCTCGGTTCCTGCCATCTGCGGCCTGTGACTGTGACTGTGTCGGTTGATTGTTGCCGATCCGCGCTGGTTTCAATTTCATCGTGATGAAAGAACTACACAGGCCGGCGGGCGGGCGATGTGACGCGGCACACACAAATGTGATTTCCGGTAATCGCCTTGTGAGACATGGAAATTCTGACATCCGGCGGTGATCAAGCACGCCTGACAAATCAGGAATGCCGCCATTGGAGTGCGGCCGATGACTTCATGGCCAACCGTTCGTCAATCACGCGCCGGAGATGCCATCAGTGCAGATCGCACGTCGCTGCGATCAATTCGTTTCCAGAGCTTTCGTAGAGCAAGCTGTGAAACCCAACTTCGTGATGAAGCATGCGTTCAATAACGCCAGCTTCAACTGCGGCATGGCAACTGGATCGGCTGACGAAACATCCGGAGGCGTTTGGCGAGTTGATCCGGCACCAGATGCGCGCCCGTCTGCAGTGTTCCATTGCAGATCTCTTCGGCAACCGCCTGATAGGCCTGTTACGTCAGGCTTGAGGTTGATTGAAGACGCATCATTGCACTCTCGCACTCTGATTTCGAAATTCGAAAAGCACAAGTTCCCCAGTGGGGCAAATCTATATAATGCGCTAGCAATAGGGGGCCTTGACCTTGATGAGTGCTGATACTACCGAACTCTGAATTCAGAATATTTTTTGTGCGAGCGCTCCGACTGTCTTGAGGGTTACTGCGTGACACCAACGCCTGCACCATCGATAGGGCAAATGCTCTCTGCACAGGCGCGTCTTCAGCCGAACCGCATCGGCGCGCGCGACCTTGATCGATCGATGTCATTTTCGCTCTGGAATGCGCGGGCGTGCCGTCTTGGCAATGCATTGCTCGGACTTGGTCTGGTGAAGGGCGATCGTATCGCCGTGTTGGCATGGAACAGGATCGAGTGGCTGGAGATATATGCAGCAGCAGCCAAGACCGGTCTCGTTGTGGTTCCTGTGAATTTCCGACTGGTTGCATCCGAGATTCAAGTCATCCTGGAAAATTGTAGTGCCGCAGCCATTATTGCCGAGCACGGTTTAATTGGCGCAATCGAAGAACTTCGCGACGATCTCGGTGTTCCGGACCACCGCTATATCCAGATCGGCCTCGTGCAACCGCCTGCTGGTTGGATGGAATACGAACAACTCGTTTCCCGTGCTGCGGCCAGCGAGCCTGGCACAAAGGTCGCGACGGATGATCCCTGGTGCCTCATGTACACGTCTGGCACAACAGGCATTCCAAAGGGCGCCATCCGGGACCATGGCAGTTCAGCCATGATTGCCATGATGACAGAGGTTGAACTCGGGCTCGGGCGGAACGACGAGGCGTTGCTTGTCATGCCCATGTGCCATGCGAACTCACTCTATTTCTTCTGCGCATTTCTCTACTGCGGCGCTGCCACGACCGTATTCTCGCGCCCAAGCTTCGATCCAGAACTCTGCCTCAAGACATTTGCCGATACGGGCGCCACGTTCACATCGCTGGTGCCTACTCACTATGAGATGATGCTTGAGGCACCGAAGCCGTCAGTGCCCTTCGACCGGGTTGAAAAGCTGATGATCTCCTCGGCGACAGCCCGTGTCGAGACAAAGCGGCGTGTGATGGAAATGTTCCCGAACTCCGGCCTCTTTGAACTTTACGGGTCTACCGAAGCCGCATGGGTCACGATGCTGCATCCTGATGAGCAATTCGATCACCTTGGTACTGTCGGACGGGAAGTCGTTGGTTCTCTGCCAATCCGCCTCCTCGACGACGCTGGGGACGAGGTGCCGGACGGCGAGCCGGGCGAACTTTACAGTTCCGCACCGTATTCTTTCAGCGGCTACTGGAACCTGCCAGAAAAGACTGCAGAGGCATTTCGTGACGGTTACCTGAGTGTTGGCGACATTGCCGTGAGAGACGAAGATGGCTTCATTCGGTTGATCGACCGCAAGAAGAACATGATCATATCAGGCGGAGAAAATATCTATCCAACTGAGGTTGAGGCTGTACTTTCCCAACACCCAGGCGTGCGTGATGTCGCCGTCGTCGGCAGGCCAGATGATCGCTGGGGGGAACGCGTTGAAGCTGCCGTCGTGCTGCGCGATGGTGCGCGCGTCAGTGGTGACGACATCATCATGTGGTCACGTCACCGCCTCGCTGGTTACAAGCGCCCCCGCTACATAGCTTTTCTGGTTGCGGACGAAATGCCTCGCACTGCGACCGGGAAAATTCAACACGGTGTGCTCCGCGATCTGCTTGCGGCTCGCGAAGAACGCAGCTGAACCCCAATTATCATCCACGGAGCTCCCATGACAGAACAGCAGGACCTGAATGCCGACACCCTGAGTGTTGCCGCCTGGATCGCAAAGGTTCTTGTTGCGCGTGGCGTGGATCGCATCTTTGGGTTGCAAGGTGGGCACATACAGCCGATCTGGGACCACGCCGCGAGAGACGGAATTCGCATTGTTGACGTTCGGCACGAGTGCGCAGCTGTGCACATGGCGCACGCGCATGCAGAACTGACTGGAACATTAGGCGTTGCCATGGTGACTGCGGGCCCCGGAGTCACGAACACTGTCACGGCCATGGCGAACGCGACACTCGCCCGCGCGCCTCTTCTTCTTATTGGCGGATGCACTTCTCGACCGCAGGCAAACATGGGCCCACTCCAGGACATTCCACACGTCGACATCATGCGACCGGTGACGCAGTTCTCGCGCACAGCACGCGTGCCGGAACAGGTGCTGCGCGAACTGGACGAGGCGATCGCCTGCGCGTTTGGCGACATGGGCGAGCCCGGGCCGGTTTACCTCGAAGTCCCGACGGATGTTCTTCGCGCGCATCTTCCGGAAACGCTTGTGCCTGGTGACTGGATCGCACCAAAACCACCACGTCGCCCCGCCCCATCATCAGATCGGATCAGCGAGGCCGTTGATGCTGTTCGCGCTGCCCGCCGCCCGCTTGTTATCAGCGGACGCGGCGCACGCGGTTCCAGTGCGGAACTGGTGAAATTCCTGAACTCGACGCATGCACTTTATCTCGATACGCAGGAGAGCCGTGGGCTTGTGCCAGGCGACCATCCGTCTGTCGTTGGTGCTGTCCGCGCTGCTGCCATGGGGCAGGCCGATCTGGTTATTACGCTGGGCCGCAAGCTTGATTATCAGCTCGCGTTTGGTTCTCCGGCAGTGTTTCCGGATGCAAAGTTTCTCCGTATCTCCGACACAACCGGCGAGCTCATCGATAACCGACGTGGCACATCTGAAATCCTTGCTGACGTCGGACTTGCTCTCGACGCACTGACCGAAGCGCTTGGCAGAGATGCCGGAAATCGCGACGCAGAATGGGTCGATGGCCTGCGCGCGAAACACTGTGAACGTATCGCCAAGAACACCTCCAACGAGATACCCACCACCGGCGGTGACGGCCGCATTCATCCGATGGCGATTTTTGCAGCAATCCGGGAAGTGGCTGATCCCGATTACATTGCTGTGGCCGATGGGGGAGATCTGTTGAGCTTTGCTCGTGTTGGGCTTGAAGCGCGAACCTACATGGATGCCGGCGCGTTTGGCTGCCTCGGTGTGGGGGTCCCTTTTGCGATTGCAGCTGCTCTGGCGCAACCGGGTCGGCAAGTGATCTCCGTGAACGGCGATGGGGCTTATGGCCTCAATGCAATGGAGATCGACACCGCCGTGAGACATGGCGCAAAGGCCGTATTCATCGTCTCCAACAATGCGGCGTGGAACATCGAGCGTTACGATCAGGAAGTAAATTATGGCGGACGGGTTGTCGGCACGACACTCCGACACTGCGACTACGCCGGAATGGCAACGGCACTCGGCGCGCATGGCGAACGCGTGGAAAAGCCAGGCGATCTTGCAGATGCTTTGCGCCGCGCCCTCGCCAACGCGCCAGCCGTGATCGACGTCGTGACGTCTCAGGATGCCGTCTCTTCCGACGCTCAAAAAGGCCTCGGATTCGTGCCTGATTATCAAGCACTCACGGCATGGGACGATGCTGAGCGCCTCAGGCGCAGTGAGAAATAGAGAGAATGAAATTATATTCAACGTACTTGGCGCCAGCGCTCACGCCGAGGCGATTCGTGTGATCACTTATGACAGATCAGATGATGAGCCCAGCATGTAACGACACTTTGATGACCGCATGTCATTGAATGGGTTTTGTGCAGGCGGCATGGGCTTGATGACGCTGACGTGATGCCTGTCTCATGCGATTCCACTGCGATGCCATTGCACTTATTGGCGATGTCAGATAGGAAAGTATCACAAATTAGATCGCGCGCGATTTAATTTGAAAGCCAATTTTACCTGTGCTTTTTACAAGGAGACAGCTATGTCGGTAGACGTTCTTTATACAACCAAGGCATTCGCAACTGGCGGGCGTGATGGTCGCGCCGAAACATTGGATGGTACCTTTGGCGTTACGCTGACAACTCCTAAAGAGCTTGGTGGCTCCGGCGGTGAGGGGAACAATCCAGAGCAAATGTTTGCAGCGGGATATGCAGCCTGTTTTCTCGGCGCAATGAAATTTGTGGCTTCGCAAGACGATCGCCTGAATGTTCCGGATGATACGAAGGTAAACTCCCAGGTTGGGATTGGCCCACGAGCCGCGGGCGGTTTCGGTCTGGAAGTTTCTCTGAATGTGGAATTGCCAGGTGTCGAGCATGCCCTTGCGGACGAATTGGTTGCCAAGGCCCATGAGGTCTGCCCCTACTCGAACGCAACGCGGAACAACATCGATGTCAAAATCAGCGTGAAATGACGCGATTCTTTATGCGACCGCAGATATGAGGCATCATGAAAATTCTTAAATCTCTGTCATTGGCATTTGCATCCGGAGCAATAGGAGGTGCTGCAAATGTGGCCTTTCTCGTTGCTGCCGGTGCAATTGGATTGACCGCCTTTCTTGGCTTGAAACTTCCCGCCTTCACGGACCCTGCCTTTGTCTATAAACAGATTGTTTGGGGTGGGTTCTGGGCACTCCTGTTTGTGGCACCGTTCTCTCCGAACTCCTGGCAGCGCCGGGGTGTCTTGTTTGGATTGGCGGCAGCTTGCGCAACACTATTCTTTTTCTTCCCTCAAGGGTCAACCGAAACAAGCGGGCCGGGGTTTGCCGGCCTTCGTGTCGGCTCATTCATGCCACTTCTTGTGGTCATGGCCGATTTGATCTGGGGATTGGTTGCAAGCAAGGTCTACGATTTGACACGCGAATAGAGTGAATCATCAGGGCGTTTATTCATTCGGTTCGATCTAGAGAAACCGACGTTGCTCAACCTCGGGGGGCTCCGGAAGAACCGAATGGACGTTCACAAGAATGCCCACCTCACGCTCAGAGGTCGAGAGGTCTTGGGTTCGAGATGTCACAGGCCATGTGCTGACAAGCGACCAGGCCGCGAACGCGCAAATCCGCGCGAATTGCGCCAGCGTGCAAGCACTAAGGTGTGTCCGACGTAAATGGAGACACCGGGATGTCTGTGGAGCTACCTGGGACGTCGCGTCATGATTCCATTTGAATCAGACGCGCTTTAGGGTGTGTCCGACTTAAATGGAGACACCGGGATGTCTGTGGAGCTACCCGGGGCGTCGCGTCATGATTCCATTTGAAACAGACGCGCTTTAGGGGGTGTCCGACGTAAATGGAGACACCGCCGTACCAGTGGAACGACTTGAACCGTCGCGTCATGCTTCCATTGAAACAGACGCGCTATGAAAAACCAAGTAGCAGCTTTGCAGAACCAATTGGCGCATGGTGCAATTGGTTTATCACGCACCGGGAGCGGGTCGCACGAAAACGCTTTCACACCCGGAAGGCATGTGGGCCGCTCTCGCGGCCTCAGGAAAGGATGATGGAGCGGTATCGTCCTGGAGTCGTGCCCAACAAGCGACGGAAGGTTTCCGTCATGTGACTTTGGGAAGAAAAACCAACTTCGTAGGCAATCTCGGCGATCGACCGGTTTTTATCCGCCAAGAGCTGTTTGGCACGATCGATTCTGTGCTGCAACACGAACTGATGTGGTGGCAGACCCGTTTCCAGTTTGAACATCTTGGAAAAATGGAACGCACTCACACCAACCATGTCAGCCATTTTCTGGAGGCTGAG
>CALHAX010000029.1 GCA_937931785.1 uncultured Hyphomicrobiaceae bacterium
ACTGTATCCATCGTCAAACATCCTGACGTGCAACGCATGTTGCTCCGGATGAAATCGCTCACCGCTGCGGCGCGTACAATCACCTACGCCACCGCTGGCGCGATAGATCAGGCGCATCGTTCGATAAATGAAGATGAAAAATCTTACGGCACCCGCCTCGCCGCACTCCTCACGCCAGTCGGCAAAGCCTTCGGAACGGACACCGGTGTTGAAGTGGCCTCACTTGGCGTTCAGGTGCACGGCGGCATGGGATACATCGAAGATACAGGCGCCGCACAAATGCTCCGCGACGCACGCATTCCGCCAATCTACGAGGGCACAAACGGCATTCAGGCCATCGATCTCGTGACACGCAAATTGCCAGAGCAAGGCGGGGAGTTTGTTCGCACCTACATTACCTCCTTACGAGAGACGGTTGATGCGGTGGCTGCCTCGAACGCCCCCGTCTTCGGTAACATGGCAGCGGAACTCTCCACGGCAATCGATGCGCTTGCGGAATCAACGGACTGGCTTCTGGAGCATCTCACAAAAGAACCTGCCAAGGCCCTCGCAGGCGCAACGCCCTATCTCCGCCTCTTCGGTCTAACCGCTGGTGGTGTCTATCTCGCACGTGGTGCATTGCACGCCCATGCCTCCGAGGATATTCCCGAAGCTCAACCGGTCGGACTGGCGCGTTTCTTTGCCGAGAACGTTCTCAGCGAAACATCTGGCCTGAACCGTACCGTGACACAGGGCGCAACCTCACTCGAATCCGCTGCCGAAGCACTTCTGGTCGCCTGACCCCACCGAAATACGACCTCTATTGAAAGATCACGAATGGCTATCGAAATCACGACGGAGGCTGGCGTCCAGACCATACGCTTCAACCGCCCGGAAAAGAAAAACTCCATTACCACGGCGATGTACGATCAATTGTCCGAGGCGCTGCGCTCCGGTGATCACTCGGACGACGTGGCCGTGCATATGCTGGTTGGCCGCGACGGCATGTTCTCAGCCGGCAACGACATCAAGGACTTCATGAAATTTGCCATGGAAGGCGCGCTGGGCGAACCGGTACTCGGCTTCCTGCGTGCGCTCGCGACGGCGAAAAAGCCGATCGTTGCCGCCGTCGACGGATTGGCGATCGGCGTTGGAACCACCCTGCTGTTCCACTGCGACCTCGTTTACGCAAGCCCGAGATCGACATTCCACACACCGTTCCTCGATCTTGGTCTTGTACCGGAAGCCGCATCCAGCCTTCTGTTTCCACGCGTCATGGGCTACCAGCGCGCCTTCGAGATGTTGTGTCTTGGTCAAAAATTCTCGGCAGAACGGGCCATGGCCGCGGGCTTCGTCAACGAGATCGTGGAGAGCGACGATCTCGAACCCTACGCCCGTCAGGCCGCACTCCAGTTGGCCACGAAACCGCCGGAAGCTCTTGCTATGGCGAGACAGTTGGTACGTGGGGCCTGCGAGGATGCCTGCACGCGGATCGACGAAGAAGCGGTGTTGTTCGCCGACCGACTGAGATCTGCCGAAGCGCGCGAAGCCTTTACGGCATTCCTCGAAAAACGGCCCGCGAGCTTCCAGAAACCAAGGACCTGAGATCCGTGCCACTACGGCAACCGGCACTGAACATACTGACTGCTGCAATCCTCTGCGCAGCGGGTTCCATCTTTGCGTCTTCCAGCGCGAATGCAGGCCTTTTCACAAAAATCTTCAAGGAAGCCGCTGACGGGGCGTCCGGATCAAAGAAGCTGACGGGGAAGCTTGCTGATCTGGACGTACCAAAGGATGTCGCGCTTGCTGTGAACAACTTGCCGGATCATGCACGCAAACGTTCGCTGATTTCACAGGCCACACCGGAAGGCCATCTCCTGCTGACCAACCTGTCCGGAGAAACTGTCACGGCCAGCACGGTTGAAGAAGTCAATTCTGCATTGAAGTGGCTGTTGCCTGAAGCAAGTGAACTCGCCCGCCGAAATGTCGATTTTTATTTTCCCCCAACGGCCCTGACATCGGGTCGCCCCGCTCTGAACAATCTGCCACGCACAGCACGCGCGCACATTGTTGAAGGCAAAAAAACCTATCCAGTTATCGGTTCGACACCGTTCGAAGCAAAGACGTTACGTGTCCGCCTTCGCAATGGTGTGGTGGTTCGCGCCGTCAGTCCCGGCGTGTTCCGGGAAGCGGTCTGGCAACTTGATCAGCCCCTGAAACCATCTCAGGTTCGCGTGTTGTCACTCGACCCAGCCACAACGAACCAGCTTCCATCAGCCCGCACTTCGCAAGCGGCCTCCAAGCCAGCCCTGGTGGAAGTTGCGAACCCGTACGATCTGGCAAAGTCCATGCGCGCGCTCAAGCGCCAAACCGTCGTTGTGTCGGGCAAGATCGAGAACAAGGTTCTTTACTTCACTCCACCAAGCGGCAAGACGCAAAGTGTGCGCTTGTCCGACCTGCAAGCGAGTGCCGCGCGCGATGACGTCAACCTCATCATCCTGAACACAGACGCACCGCGCCAGCCCGGCGTCCGCAACCTGATCTGGCAGCGCACGCAGGTCAACGGACTGGATGACGCCTTGAAATCAGCCACCGTTGGAGATTTCTGGTCCGCGCTTGCCACCGGTCGCGCACCATTGCAATTAAGCGTGACTCCGAGCGGCAAGACCTTTGTATCAATTTCAGCAGAACCCGCACTCGGTCTGACACGCAAGCGTCCAGACGACGACAACTCGCTGCTCTCCGCAACCGAGCGCATTCTTGGTGAGGTCGTTGCAAACGTGAGCGGGAACGTGATCACCTCAGGAATCGAAGCCTCGCTGCGCAGCAAGTCACGCCAGCAGGAACTCGACTTGCGGATCATCCCGGATCTCCCGGCATTGCCGCAAATCTTCTACATCATGGCTTTGATCACGGGGTTGGGCGGCCTGCGCACCATCCGCACATGGTGGCAACGCCTCTGGCCCGTCCGCGACCGTGCATCATTTGCGTCAACACTGGGATGGCTTGCCAATCGGGCGGGACGCTTCATTCCGTTCACACTTGTGTTCATGCCACTTGTCGCCTTTGTTGCGACACCGTATCAGATGATCAAAGGCCCGCTTGTTCTGGTGTGGAGGATCGTCTCCGCACCGTTCCGCTGGATCATTG
>CALHAX010000030.1 GCA_937931785.1 uncultured Hyphomicrobiaceae bacterium
ATTTTTATCAAGGAAGTCTGAAATCGCGGAGAGACAAGCTTGTGGGTTTTCTTCGGCAAGAAAATGACCGGATTCGATGGGAACGCCCGTCAGGTTGGTGCACCAGCGCTCCCAGGTCTTCAGTGGGCCCGCCTCGGTGCGGGCGACAAGATAGGCTTCGCTCCACATCATGAGGGTCGGAACGTCGATTGTGCGCCCTGCGGTGCGGTCTGTATCGTCCAGTTTCCGATCGAATGTGGCGCCGGCGCGGTAGTCCTCGCACATGGCATGGACGCGGGCCGGATCGGCCATTTGTGCACGGTAATGAGCGATGGCCGCCGGATCGAAATGATCGAGCGTCTTGCCGCCCGCCCAACTTCGTATGGTCCAGTCGGAGTAGAAATCGGTATTGGCGGCGATAAGTGTTTCCGGCATTGGTGCAGGTTGCGCGAGGAACGGCCAGTGATAGGCGCTGATGGCGGTGTTCCAACGCATGTCGTCCCAGACTTCGATGGTTGGGACGATGTCGAACAGCAGGAGACTTTTTATGCATTCGGGATGGTCGAGAGTCAGGCGATAGGCGACGCGCCCGCCACGGTCGTGACCGCCGACGTGGAAGGTGTTGTGGCCGAGGGCTGACATCATGCGCACCATGTCGGCTGCCATTGTGCGTTTCGAGTACCCTGTATGGTTCTCGCCGTCCGACGGGATAGAGCTGGCCCCGTAGCCGCGCAGATCTGCAACAACAACCGTGAAGTGGTCTGTCAGCATTGGAGCGAGACGGTGCCAATGGACGTGGGTTTGCGGATAGCCGTGAAGCAATAGAAGTGGTGGGCCGTTCCCGGCATAACGGACGAAAATGGTGGCGTCATCCGTTTTGACGTGCTGTTGCTCAAAGCCGGGGAAGAGATCGGGCAGGTCTTTGGGGAGGCTCAAACGGTTGTCTCCTTCTCACGTTGGATGGCGCGCCAGCCAATGTCGCGACGGCAAAACCCTTCAGGCCAGTCGATCTTGTCGACGGCGGCGTAGGCTTTGGTCTGTGCATCAGCGACATTTACACCGCGTGCCGTGACGGCGAGCACGCGACCACCAGTGGCGATGAGTGAACCGTCGGAGCGGCTCGTGCCAGCATGGAAAACCTCGATCATGGGATCGTCGGCTGCAGCATCAAGGTTGCCAATTTTTGACCCCTTTTCATAGTTTCCGGGATAACCTTGCGTCGCGAGGACGACGGTCAATGCTGTGTCATCGTGCCAGCGGAGGTCGAATTTTTCGAGCGCGCCGTCCGCGGTTGCGATCAGAGCGGTGAGCAGATCTGACTTCAGTCGCATCATGAGGGCCTGGCATTCGGGATCGCCGAAACGGACGTTATATTCGATCAGTTCCGGCCCCTTGTCCGTGATCATCAGGCCCGCGAACAGGACGCCCTTGAACGGGGTGCCTCGTGCATTCATGGCCGCGACGGTTGGGCGGATAATTTCATCCATGGTGCGGTGCACGAGTTCGTCGGTCATCACGGGTGCGGGGGAGTATGCACCCATGCCGCCAGTGTTGGGTCCCTTGTCGCCGTCGAAAACCTGCTTGTGGTCTTGCGCGGTTGCGAGGGGGAGGACGTGTGTGCCGTCCACGAGGGCGAAGAAACTTGCTTCTTCACCCACAAGATACGCTTCGATCACGACTTCCGCACCGGCGCCTCCGAACGCCCCTTCGAAGCAGGCATCGATGGCGGCTTCGGCTTCGGTGCGTGTCTCGGCGATGATCACGCCCTTGCCGGCGGCAAGCCCATCGGCCTTGATGACAATCGGGACGGGGTGTTCCGCGAGATAGGTTTTCGCGGCGGCGGCGTCGGAGAAACGTCCATAAGAGGCCGTCGGAATGTTGAACTCCTGGCAGAGGTCCTTTGTGTAACCCTTGGAACCTTCGAGCTGGGCTGCGGCAGCTGAGGGGCCAAACACCTTGATATCTGCGGTGTTCAGGCTGTCCGCCAGCCCGTCGACGAGTGGCTGTTCGGGACCAACAACGACGAAACCGATATTCTTGTTCCGGCAGAACGCGATCACGGCGTCATGGTCACTGGCGGACACATCCACGCAGTCTGCGACTTCTGCGATTCCCGCGTTTCCGGGCGCGCAATAGAGTTTCGTTAACATCGGACTGGCGCTGATGGCCCAGGCAAGGGCATGCTCGCGGCCACCGGAGCCGATCAAGAGGACATTCATGTGCGAAACCTTCGAGATGTGCGCCTGCAGCGCATGACATTGCCGGGGACGATGCGCACCGGGTGGTGTCATCGGTTGCGATGTCTTGTATCATCGCCACTCACGAGGGCAAATCGAGGTTCAGCGCGTGGCGAAAGCAGCAAGCGTAGGCGGCACGACAACAGCAGATGCTGGAGCGAACACGCAGGAATACACCGTCTCCGAGCTCTCCATGGGACTCAAGAAGACCATTGAGACGATGTACGACCATGTGCGTGTTCGCGGCGAAGTGGGCCGTGTGTCGCGCCCGGCATCCGGTCATCTCTATCTCGACCTGAAGGACGACAAGGCCGTTATCGCGGGCGTCGTGTGGAAAGGTGTAGCGGGGCGGTTGCGTGTTCAGCCCGAGCAGGGCCTCGAAGTGATTGCGACGGGGCGCCTGACGACGTTTCCGGGCCAGAGCAAATACCAGATCGTTATCGAATCGGTTGAGCCCGCCGGGGTCGGGGCGCTGATGGCGCTGCTTGAGGAGCGAAAGAAAAAACTCCAGGCTGAAGGCTTGTTCGACGAGGCGCGCAAGAAGCCGTTGCCTACGCTGCCCGGGTTGGTCGGGATTGTGACATCACCGACCGGGGCCGTCATTCGCGACATGATGCACGGATTCAACGAACGGTTTCCGACGCGGGTTCTGGTGTGGCCAGTGCGGGTCCAGGGGGAGGCATCCGCCAATGAAGTCGCTGCGGCAATCCGGGGCTTTAACCGTATGGGTGGCGACAGTGGCTTCCCCCGGCCTGAGGTTCTGATTGTCGCGCGCGGTGGTGGCAGTCTTGAGGATTTGTGGGGCTTCAACGAGGAGGTTGTTGCGCGTGCGGTGGCGGAAAGTGAAATTCCGGTGATTTCTGCGGTCGGGCACGAAACTGACTGGACGCTGATCGATCTGGTGGCGGATGCGCGTGCGCCCACACCGACCAAGGCTGCCGAGTGGGCGGTGCCCCGGCAAAGTGACTTGCTGGATCGTTTGGGCGATCTTGATCATCGCCTCAAACTCTCGCTGCAACGTCGACTGGAGGAGGCACGATCCCGCCTGACTGCTGCGGCGCGTGGACTGCCCCGCATGCAGGATCTGATCGGGCTGCCGCGGCAGCGCTTCGACAACGCATCTGCGCGGCTGAACAGCGCCTTGATGATGAACACGCAATCGCATGCCAATCGCTTTGCGCGTGTGCACGGACGGTTGCATGTGGATGCCCTGCGCCAACGGGTTCGCGGCGAGCAGGAGCGCCTTCTGCAGGTGCGTGCACGTGCCGGGCGGGCAATGACCAACTCGTTGCGGGGACATCGTCAGTCGATCGAAACGCAAGGCAAACTATTGCAATCATTGAGTTATCAGGGCGTCCTGGAACGTGGGTTTGCGCTGGTTCGTGATGGAGACGGCGCACCAGTGCGTCATGCTGCGAAGACCGAACCGGGTATGCTATTGCAAATTGAATGGGCGGATGGACGTATCGATGCTACTGTCGCTGGCGGCGATGATGGTGCTGGTGAAACGTGGCCGCGACGCAAGAAGGCCAAACCTGCCAAGGTGGATCAAGGTTCACTTTTTTGAGCAACACGGTGTGGCGGTTTTGATCCACGGCTTCTATACAAGGTGTTGGATCCAGGCGCTTCGACGCCAATTTGCGAGATGCGAAACTGCTGTGATGAACAGATTTGAACGTTTGGGCGCGCTTTCATCGTTGGCGACCGTCAAATATCTGGATGGTGAATTTCAGGTGGTTGCGCCGGGGGATCATGTGGTGTGTGCCGTGACGGGTGAAAAGATTCCGTTGGATCTGCTGTCGTACTGGAGTGTCGAGCGGCAGGAGCCCTATGCCACGGCGCAAGCCGGGCTGGACCGGCTTCTTGAGACGCGAGCCGAGTCGAAAAGTTGACGGGTTTGCGGGTCATCCCGCTCCGTGCTGCCGCAGCACCATATCAAGCATGGCATCGAGCCGTGCGGCGTCGCTTCCCTGAAACCTGAATGCAACAGGTAGTGCAAGGCTGCGTTCGAGCAATTTGAGGCGAGCCGATTGTTGTTTCGCGCCGAGCAAGCGAACGCGATCCTTCTCAGTTGTCACAATTACTGCCTCCTCACGCTTCGCGGCGAACAGGATTTTCTCTGCTTCGGGATCGGTGAACGCGTGGTGGTCCGGGAAATCAAAGCGATCGCGTATTTGTGCGCCGCAATCCTCCAGCGTTTTGTGAAACCGTGACGGATTTCCGATGCCGGAGAATGCAACGACAGCGCGTTTGGATAATTCAATTTTGTTTGTCGCAGGTGCAAGCGTGCCGTTTATGACAGGAACTGAAATCCGCATAGACGCTAACTTTTCTCTGGTCTGCTCTGATGATTCTCCGTTGATCAAGATTGCATCAACGTGTTCAAATTGACGCCTGAGTGACACGCGCAGTGGGCCAGATGGAATGGCCCAGCCGTTACCCAAACCGCGTGCGCCATCAATGACAGCGATGGTCAGGTTTTTTCCGAGCGTCGGATTTTGCATCCCGTCATCCATGATGATAGCGGTCGCGTTTGTGCGCTCGATGTGTTTTGCACCCATGACGCGGTCGCGGCAGACGACTGTTGGTGCTGCGTTTGCGAGCAACAATGGTTCGTCACCCACGCGCTCGGCCTTGTCCGTTTCCGGGGTTACATCATATGGGCCGCTCACGGTGCCGCCATAGCCGCGGGTGAGGATTGCAGGGCGTGCGCCAAGTACCTTGAGGCGCGCCGCGATATGGATAGTGAGCGGCGTCTTGCCGGTTCCTCCAGCAGTGAAGTTACCAACGCAGATGACGGGTAAAGAGGAAATATAATCGGGTTGAGCTGTCATGCGATGCCCTGCGACAGCACTATAGATTGTCGACGCCGGACTGAGGAGCCACGGGATTGTCCTGTTCAATAAGCCAGGACCTTCACCCCCGGGATACCACCAACCTGGGGCGCTAGCTGGCATCTGAGCGCGCCTGAGGTTGTGTCGGCGTGCTGCCGAGATAGGGGGTAATACGACTGAGTGTCTGTTCCAGCGCTCCGTCGAGTTCGGTAAGCGCATTGGCTGCATTTGATATCATTCTTATGGCGTCGTCGGGTTGGGCAAGGAGGCGGAGGACCGAAGCTGCAAGTTCTTCGGCGTTCGCTACGCGGACAATGCCATCGTGACGATCGAGACTGTCGATGATTGCCTCGAAGTTGTGGGTGTGCGGACCAGTCACGACAGGCGCTCCAAGGCGAATGGGTTCAATCGGGTTCTGGCCGCCATGCGGGACGAGGGAACCTCCCATGAATGTGACATTGCTTACGGAGTAAAACAATCCAGTTTCGCCAAGTGTGTCGGCGATGTAGATGTCTGTTTCATCCGAAATGTCCTGTTTCAGCGAGCGTCGAGCGATGGACAAGCCTTCGGCTTTCAGTGTGTTCACAATGTCTTCTCCACGTGCTGGATGACGTGGAACAATAACCGTCAGGATATCGGATGTTTTTTTGCGGATTATTTTATGCGCTTCTGCAATCTGCTCCTCTTCGCCAGGATGTGTACTCGCGGCAACAAACACGGGACGGACCTCAATTTGAGAGCGTAATGCTGTGAGGTTATCGCTATTGATTTCTTGTGGCGAAGCGTCAATTTTGAGGTTCCCGACGACCTCCACATTCATGGCTCCAAGTCTGGCAAAGCGCAGGAGGCTTGCAGATGTTTGTGCCAGTATGAGGTCGAACCGTGTAAACAGACTCGCCGCAGTGCGTTTGCGAAATACTTTACGCCAGGCGTTTGCGGATTTGGCAGAGAGTGTGGCGTTCAGAAGGATCAAAGGGATTTTTTTAGTAGACGTTTCATAGATCAGATTTGGCCAGATCTCGGATTCGACGAGGAACGCTACATCTGGTTTCCAGTGATCCAGAAAGTTACGTACCATGCGAGGACCATCAATAGGTATGTATTGATGAAGTGCAATGTCTGTCAGATGATCTATCGCGATTTTGGCTGATGTCACTGTGCCTGTGGTGACCAGGAGGTTCAATTCTGGATGGCGGAGGTTTATCTCATGCAGTAGCGGACGTATTGCGTTCAATTCGCCCACGCTTGCTGCGTGAAACCATGCGATCCGACCTTCAGGGCGAGGTAGAGACGGACGCCCAAGCCGCTCGTTCTGACGAGCAGGGTCTTCCTTGCCGCGTTTTGCCCTCCGGTTGAGGATGTGCGGGCCAATCGGTTCCAGTGTGCGCGTGACGATGCGATAGATGCGTGCTGCCATCCCGGGTGGGGTCGGGCGGCCTGTCAAGGGCGCTCGCGGATTGTTTTCTGCTCCTGCCAGTTGATAGGCCCGCGTTGTCAAATCACTGAGCTGTGTTTCCAGGTCCTTGCGAATTTTTTCATAGTCATCGTTTGTGCCGGACCGGGGAACATGAATGGGTTCTCCTGCGGTGACCCCGATTGTGGAGAACGGCAGGTTGACCGTCATCCGGCTCCATGTGTTCAGCGTGCGGAACCGGTTGGAGGCAGCCGTTACCGTTACGATCGGGCGACCTGACAGGCGGGCAAGGGTGATGATGCCCTCCCCCAGACGGCGGGCCGGCCCCGGAGGAACATCTGCGGTGAGTGCTATCGAGGTTCCTGCCTTGAGGGCTGTCAGGCTGGCGCGCAACGCCGTGGCCCCGCCTCTGTCGCGTTTACGTGCACCGGAACCCGCACCGCGTATCAGCTCTAACTCAAACTCCTCCAGAACCGAGCTTAGAATGTCAGCATCCTCGTGGCGCGCGACCATGACCCCGGTCGGGACGTCCATCAGGCGAATAAGCGGGATCAAAAGGAATTGCCCGTGCCAGAATGCATAGATGACCGGCTGATCGTCGCGCGTTCGTTCGATGCAATCTTTCGGGTCGTAGACAAATGTGCTGGTGCGTCCGACAAGGCGCAGGAATCCTGCCAGCGTTTTTGCCGTTAGCTTTGGAAGCAGCGTGCGTGTTTTGCCCGTGTCAGCCATCGATATCCTGGTATGCCGGGCCTGCCAGCGATCCGATCAGGACTTCTCGTCCAGGTTCGGTTCGAGAAGGCGGTGAATGTGGACCACGAAATAGCGCATCTGTGCGTTATCGACCGTGCGTTGCGCAGCGTTCTTCCAGGCATCGTAGGCGCTGGCGTAATCAGGGAACATGCCGACAATATCAAGTTTTGAGAGGTCGTTGAAGTCGACACCGTCCAAATCCGAGAGTTCTCCGCCGAACACCAGGTGGAGCAGTTGTTCGGGCTTTTTGCCCTGGTCTTCTTCAGCCATGGTCGTCCCACCCGTTCTGCGTCAATCCTGCGCCGCTTCCTGCACGAATTCGCGCATGGCGGCAAGTTTACCGCGCAACGAGCGGTTCATTGGTAAAGTGTCCCATAGCAGCGCACACATACAGCGAACGCTAACCACGTTGCTTAAGTGGTTCTGAAGCGTTGCGTGCTAGTTTTGTCTGGCTCGGGTGCCGTTTGCGGCACATCAAGAGTTGACAGGTTCTGGCGTGACGGTGCGGACATTCAATAAGGATGCCGCGCCGTCGTCCAGCCCGTCCAACCCCATCAAGCCATTGCAGAACGTAGCGCCGTGTCCAGAACCACGGCAAGAAAGACGAGTGCACCGGTCGTATGGTTGGCCCGGAAGCGGACAATGCAGTTGTCTGGATCAGACGTGTCGAGTGTTGTGACCTGCCAGGCCATGTGCAAGGCGACGGCTGCCATGCCAGTGGCGAAGAGTACGCGTGCGTCGGCCATCCAGCCAGCGGCAAAGATCAGACACCAGGCCAGTGCAAAGAATGCCGTCAGGTAGACAGGTGTCTTGTCGCCGAAGTGGAGCGCTGTTGATTTCAGGCCCAGCAAGGCATCGTCTTCCTTGTCCTGGTGTGCGTAGATTGTGTCGTAAGCGATTGTCCAGGCGATGCCTCCAAGATAGAGCACCACAGGCGTCCAGCCGAGATTTCCGAAAATTGTGGTCCAGCCGAGCAGTGCGCCCCAGTTAAAGGCCAGGCCGAGTACAAGCTGCGGCCAGTTGATGAAGCGCTTCATGAAGGGGTAAATCGCGACAATGCCGAGCGAAGCGATGCCGAGGCCGATGGTTGTCCAATTGAACTGGAGCAGGACCAGTAGTCCGATCAGGCAGAGCGCCACCATAAAGACAGTGGCCTGGCGTGGCGTCACCTGGCCGCTTGGTATTGGGCGTGAGATGGTTCGGGCGACCTTGGCGTCGTAATCGCGATCGACGAGATCATTGAACACGCACCCGGCGCCACGCATGACGGTGGCTCCCACGGCAAACAGAAATATGTGCCACCAATTGGGCCACGTCGTTCCCGCTGCGGACGCGGCAATGGCGGCAGACCAAAGGCAGGGCCAAAGCAGCAACCATGTGCCAATGGGTCGATCCATGCGGGCGAGGCGCAGATAGGGGCGGGTGCTAACGGGAGCCCGTGTGTCGACCCAGTTGCCGCGTACGGCATCGGCGACCGTTCCGCTGTTTTGCTGTGTCTGATGTCGCGTCGCCATAGATTACTCTCGTTCTGTCCTGCGAGGCCTTTGCAGGTCCACACGAATATGCAACCGAGCTGGCCGATGCGGTATGATGCATTTGGAATTGGGCTCATTCGTCGCGGCTGGGGTGACTTTGAGGGAGCGGGCAGAATCATGAGCGAACGCAAGAACCGGGAGCAACGCCTGTTCGTCGATCACGATCTTGTCGCTGGTTGTGTCGTCGCCTGTGACACAGCGCAACGGAACTATCTGATTAATGTTCTGCGACTTGGAGACGGGGCATCGGTACTCGTGTTCAATGGGCGTGACGGCGAGTGGCGTGCGTATGTGCGTCCCGAAAATCGCAAGCTATGCGGACTTGAAATCAGTGATCAGGTCCGAACTCAGTCGGACGGGCCGGACGTGGAACTGCTTTTTGCGCCACTCAAACGCGCACGGCTGGACTACATGGTTCAGAAAGCAACAGAACTTGGCGTCATTAAGTTACGCCCGGTCATTACGACTTACACGCAGGCCGAGCGCGTTAATCTGGAGCGGATGCGGAGTAATGTGATCGAGGCTGCTGAGCAGTGTGGTGTTTTGCATTTGCCGGACGTGTGCAAGCCTTGGAAACTAACTTCAGTGCTGGATGGCTGGGATGAAGCGCGCACGCTTGTGTTCTGCGATGAGGGGGCCCCGATCGGAAATCCTGTTGCGGCTTTACGCGAGGTTAGGGGGCCGGTTTCTGTGCTGATCGGTCCGGAAGGCGGGTTTTCACCGCAAGAGCGCGAGCGCCTGCACCATATGGCCGCCAGCTGTACTCTATCGCTTGGGCCGCGCATTATGCGGGCGGATACTGCGGCGGTGGCCGCCCTGGCATTGGTCAATGCTGTCATTGGCGATTGGCAGTAGTGGCGTCATACGGGCTTGTATCTCTAGATGTTCGGGGCAATAAGGCCCATTGATCCCCCACCCCCGCACCGCCCGCGGGCTTCGGCTCAGAGTGAACGATGTCGACACGCGAAGACGGCCCGGAAAGTCCTCTCCTCGAAAGCAAGGACCAGCTTGTTCAGCACCTGGAGGCCGGGTGCAAACCGGTTGAGGACTGGCGCATTGGTACCGAGCACGAGAAATTCGGATTCCATACAGCGGATTTCTCGCCGCTCCCTTATCAGGGGGAAGCGGGTATCAGAGCATTGTTAGAGGAAATGATTGCGCGATACGGCTGGTCGCCGATCATGGAAGGCGACAACATCATTGCCCTCAAGATGGAAGATGCGCCGATCAAGGGAAATATTTCGCTGGAACCTGGCGGACAGTTCGAGTTGTCGGGGGGACCGCTGCAGACGGTGCATGAGACCTGTACCGAAGTGGCCGGTCATCGCATGCAGGTGGAGGATATCGGCAAAGATCTCGGTATCGGGTTTCTTGGCCTCGGATTTTCACCGAAGTGGACGCTGGCTGAAACACCCATGATGCCGAAGGGCCGCTACAACATCATGAAGTCCTATATGCCTAAGGTTGGCACGTTGGGGCTGCAGATGATGTTCCGATCCTGCACCATTCAAGTGAACCTCGATTTTGGCAGCGAAGCGGATATGGTGAAGAAACTGCGCGTCGGTCTTGCGCTGCAACCGATCGCGACGGCGTTGTTTGCAAATTCCCCCTTCACGGAAAGCAAGCCAAACGGATTTATCTCTTACCGCAGTGAAGTCTGGCGTGATGTGGATAATCAGCGTGCAGGCATGCTTCCGTTCGTGTTCGAGGATGGCATGAGCTTCGAGCGTTACGTGGACTACGCGCTTGATGTGCCAATGTACTTTCTCTACCGCGACGGTAACTATGTCGATGTGTCCGGGCATTCGTTCCGCGATTTCATGGCGGGCAAGCTTTCGGCGCTGCCTGGAGAGTTGCCGCATGAAGATGACTGGGCAGATCACTTGTCGACGATCTTTCCGGAAGTGCGGATGAAAAAGTTCCTTGAAATGCGTGGGGCTGATGGTGGACCGTGGCAACGGATTTGTTCGCTACCGGCGTTCTGGGTCGGATTGCTTTATGATGATGCGGCGTTGGACGCAGCTTGGGCGCTGGTGCGTGACTGGAGTGACGAGGAACGCCAGACGCTGCGCGATCAAGTTCCCGCTATGGGGTTGAAGACACCGTTCCGCGACCGCACCGTTCGCGAAATTGCGCGCGATGTGCTGGCAATTTCTGCGGATGGTCTCGCAGCGCGTGCCCAAAAGGACAGTCTTGGAAGCGATGAGCGGATTTATCTCGACGATTTACAGCGTATCGTGGACGACGGGATGACGTCCGCTGATGTCCTGCTGGATCACTACAAGAATGCCTGGGACGGCGATATTACGCCCGTCTTCGAAGAAGCTGCATTCTAGCGATCGATCGACACGTCCTGCTGCCTGTCACGGGGCAGTGAAGGAAAGTCGTATGTCGTCCCTCTTGCTTTCTTGCCCGATTGCGCCTATTTGCGGGTATCGACTTTGGCCGGAAACCCGAGCCGCTACGTCTGCCAACGCTGGACGCACCGACAGAAAAGCCTCCCAAAAAATTCGATACCTGAAGCCCCGGTGCGTTTGCCGTGGCATTCTCGCTCATCAAGAGCAAACAAAGACTTACTAAGGACAATACGATGAATACCGGAACTGTGAAATTCTATAACGACCAAAAAGGCTACGGCTTTATTGCACCTGACGATGGAAGCAAAGACGTGTTTGTACACGCGACTGCTCTCGAGCGCGCTGGCATGCAAAGCTTGTCGGAAGGTCAAAAAGTGTCCTTCGACACCGAGGTTGACAGCCGCAGCGGCAAGACAGCCGTTGGCAGCATCCAGGCTGCATAAAGACGATTTGGTGCGATCCGGCAGCCTCGGTTGCCGGATCGTGCTTTTCCAACAAAAATATAAGACTACGGAACTGAGTATTCGTCTTGAGCGACATCGCCGACGATGATTTCGATCAGTTCTGCCAGAGTTGTGGGGCCTGTTGCGCCCATTCGCGAGACTGGCCACGTTTCACCACCGAACATGACCAAGATATTGACGATCTGCCCCGGCATCTTGTCAGGGCGGACCAAACCGGCATGCAGTGTGACGGGGAGCGTTGCTCTGCGTTGAACGGGCAGGTTGGGGTTTCAACGTTCTGTAGTGTCTATGATTTGAGGCCAGATGTCTGCCGTACGTGCCAGATCGGTGATCCAGCCTGTCAGGTTGCGCGACGTAGAGCGGGGTTGGAGCCGGTTGTGGTTGTGGTGTGAACTCAATGTCTTCGGATAGTTGGAGACGAAACAGCAAAGCCGCACCAGTGTATTTTCGACCAGATGTCTAACGTCTTCCGCCAAGAACCATGCCGACAATGCCGCGCAGGATGCGCCAGCCGAAGCGTAGCACGATGAACTTGATGATATAGCCGAATATGCCGCTGGTCTTGCCGCCAAGCATACCGCCGATGGCGTCACGAATGCCGCCGGAGAATCCGCCAGGGAGAGGGCCACGATTGGCAACTTCATCTGCGATTTCATCGTATGGCACGCGTTGCTGTTGCGGCGTTTCAATGTCCTGTGGTGCGTAGTCTCCCCAGTTGGAGCCGCTGCCTGAACCACCTGTGTCTGGCATGCGCGGGAACCCTTTGATGTCGGGTGCACGGCTGTAGTCACCACTGCCTCCGCCAAACTCCCGGCCAATACTCGGGCCACCGTTCTTGAACAGCATGCCCATGATAATTTTTGCCAGAACAGGCAGAAGTTGTTCCAAAAGTCCGCCGCCGATACCGGTCGCATAGGAGGCTTGCGTCGCCAGCGCACGGCTTTGACGTTCGGACCCCAGCATGTGTCTCAGGATCGCTTGCCCGTCTTCCTGCGTAGACGGATCGAGGGCTGCCTCCGGATCATCGAAATAGCGTTCATGTTTGCCTGAGGCGAGCGCGCGCAACAGGCTTTCAAGGCCCTGCTTCGACTGAATGTTGGTGTTGACCGAACGCGTCAGTACTGGAAGCACGGTGCGGATCGCGTCTTCTGTCTGTTCCTGTGACAGACCGAACTGGTTCGCAATGTTCCCGATGACCTGTCCGTTTTGCGCCTGGGTCAGCATTTCGAAAGGGGACATGTATTTTCATCCTTTTCAGGCGGGTAGAATTAATCGTGCGCCGGTTCACCGCTCAACCG
Source organism: uncultured Hyphomicrobiaceae bacterium (assembly GCA_937931785.1). Taxonomy (GTDB): domain Bacteria; phylum Pseudomonadota; class Alphaproteobacteria; order Rhizobiales; family CALHAX01; genus CALHAX01. The sequence continues at coordinate 12,872 of CALHAX010000030.1, forward strand.
GTGCGGTGGCGCGGATCGGCGTGAAGAGCGTCGGTGTTGTTGTCTGTCCGTGACAGAACAAGGTCGAGCCAGCGCAGTGCTGTCTTCGAGGGAACAGAACGACCTTGCAACGCATCGGCATGTTCACAGGCGTAGGCAAACGGATCTGTGCTCGTGTCGTCCGGGCGATGTTGTAGCAGAAGACGGAGGAAGGCCGGGGCAGCGGCTTTTCGCAGGGCGGCAACAATCACCAGCGTCAGGCACGGGACCATTGCGCGGAATGTCTGATGCGAAATGCCGATTTCGCGCGCAATCCTGTCGAGCGTGACCCAAACGTCGTGGTCGTAGTGCGAGAGTTGGCGATGGAGCGCGTCACCGGCGAGGCGAACGGACTGTTCAGATATCGCTGAAGGATCGTGCTCGATTTGCGCAAAAGCGGGTTGGGTAAATATACGGAGCATGTCGTGTGCACCGTTAGTTGTCGCAAGCGCCGCATCGATCTGTCGAAGCAGGACGGGGCGCATGAGATCGCTTGCACGCTGCGCCTGAACCGGCCTCAAACGATAGCGTTGTCCGATCACCTCGAGACAACGGCTACTCTGGGCTTGCGCCAGAACTTCACTCAAACTCACGTTTTCTGTCCCCATTACGCAATACTCAAATTGTGCGCATGCCTGTGTTTCGCATTCAAATGACGGAATTTCCAGCACCAATTCAGGTGGTTATGAAATTTGGCAACCGTCCTGTGCGATTGATCCGTGTTAGCCTTGTCTGAAGGACATCACCGAGATTTCTTGCCTTGTATGCCTCGGGGACTACATTCCCGGGCAGATGTGCCCGGATGGTTCGGGTACGTTCGCTTTCTTCCGGAGTATACTATGTCAGTACATAAAACGATCGAGCTAATGGGGTCTTCCAAGAAGTCCTGGGAAGACGCTGTGCAACAGGTCACGGCGCAGGCTGCCAAGAGCGTCAAAGGCATCAAGAGCGTCTGGGTCAAGGACATGAGTGCCGAGGTTGACGCGAAGGGCAAACTCAAGGGCTACAAGGTGAACTGCAAGGTCACGTTTGAAGTCAAATAGTTCCCCGGAACTCATTTCAGCTGCTGCACGGCTCTTCGGAGTGTGCGGCGGTTGGATCAAGCCCTAAATCTTCGCAAGGTTGTCCATTGCGGCGGCAAGGCCGTTCAATGAGACCGGAATGCCGATGCCTGCTTCTCTTGTCTGGAAAACAATGAACCAGGCCGTTTCGCCGGCCTTGAATTTCTGGATCAGCCCATCGTCCAGCGTAACCTGAGCGAAGCACCCGATTACGTGGCAACGCACAAAAGGGGCGTGGCCCACCTTGGCCTGGTCGATCTGCAAGCCGAGGCCTGGCGGTAACAGTATGCCAAGCGGCGCGAACACCCGTAGTGAACGGGTCCCATCCACACCACGCTGGAAATGAACGCTGAGACCAACATTCGGATTGCTTTCGGACGTGACATCCTGGACCGCGGCACAGACTTCTGCTCGCGCTCCTGTTGGTTTCTTGCAGACAATCTGCCAATCGCCATGTTGGGCGCGAACAGCCGGGGCTGGCTTGTTTTCCTGCCCGAAGCCTGCCTGTGGCAGCAGGCAAGTGAGTGCAAAGAGGATCATGACCATCGTTCGGCGTGAGACCCATTGGACCCCCGACAAGTTTTCCACGTGTTTGTCCTCCCGCCAGATCGCATGCCTTTGACGCACACTTACGTCCCCTATGCTGACTTCTGCAAGGAATCCGTCCAAAGTGGGACGATGAGATGCCATGTGTTGATCCGGCAAGCCTTCAGGCACGTTTGCGTGAAGATTTGCCGCAGCGTGCGGCGCTTGTTTCGCTGCATGTTCTTTGGTGTTTGTGCGATGAGCGACATCGGGCACACTGGGCTGCCGGTTTTTGTCCGGGGACATGCGCAAAACTTCTGTGGAAGCCTCGCGCATTTGGATATCAGGGGAATACAAGATGGCAGGGATTGCGATGCCTTCATGGTCGAACACGAAGGCCGTGCTGACCGCTTCGACGTTCAGCTTGCTGGGATTTGGCGCAGGTTCTGCCAGCGCTGCCGATTATGGCAAGCCAACGGATTATGCGTATGGATTTCAGATTCCCGTTACGGATGTCGCCAACGATATCCAATGGTTCCACAATGCGATCCTGACACCGTTGATCGTCATCATTTCGCTGTTTGTGCTTGCCCTTCTGATTTACGTCGGCATGAAGTTCAACGAGAAGGCCAACCCAACACCATCGAAGAATTCGCACAACTCGGTGCTGGAGTTTGCCTGGACGGTTGTGCCGGTCCTGATCCTTCTGATCATCGCCATCCCGTCGTTTCGTCTGCTTTACAAGCAGTACGACTTCCCGAAACCTGATCTGGTCGTGAAGGCCATCGGACATCAGTGGTACTGGGAATACCAGTATCCAGATGCTGGTGATGACGTTGGTTTTGAATCCTACATGATCGAGGATGCGGATCTCAAACCAGGTCAGCCGCGCCTTCTGGCAACAGATAATGAAGTTGTTGTTCCGGTGAACAAGGTTGTCCATGTGTTGGTGACTGCCAACGATGTCATTCACAACTGGACCGTTCCGTCCTTTGGTTCGAAAACGGATGCGGTTCCGGGGCGGACGACGGCAACATGGTTCAAGGCGACGCGCGAGGGCGTTTACTACGGGCAGTGCTCCGAGCTTTGCGGCGTTCGGCATGCGTTCATGCCGATCACTGTTCGCGTCGTGAACGATGCGCAATACGACCGCTGGATCGAAGCGCGCAAATCTGGCGACGATGATGCGGTCGAGGCTGTCATGAAAGACATTGCGTCCTATCAGGACGAGAAGCGCAAACTTGCTGGCCTTGCGAAACCGGCCAACTAGGCCGCCAGGCCAAATACGATTGTTCGCGTCCGCTTGCTGCCGGACGCCTCGGAAACGACGTTTAGAGGACTGACCAATGGCATTGTACGGCGAAGCACACGACGAGCACACGCCAACCGGCTTCAAGCGGTGGTTGTATTCGACGAACCACAAAGACATCGGCACGATGTATCTGATCTTCGCCATGTTGGCCGGTGTGATCGGCTTGCTGTTGTCCATCGGTATTCGACTTGAACTGCAAGAGCCGGGTATGCAGATTTTCGGCAATCCGCACACTTACAACGTGTTCGTGACCGGTCACGGCCTCATCATGATCTTCTTCATGGTGATGCCGGCGATGATCGGCGGGTTCGGCAACTGGTTTGTGCCACTGATGATCGGAGCGCCTGACATGGCGTTCCCGCGGATGAACAACATCTCGTTCTGGCTTTTGCCCGCCTCGTTTGCGCTGCTGATCATGTCGATGTTCGTCGAGGGGCCTCCCGGCGGTAACGGTGTTGGCGGTGGTTGGACGATCTATGCGCCGCTTTCAACAACGGGCCAGGGCGGTCCGGCCATGGATCTCGCAATCTTGTCGCTGCACATCGCTGGCGCGTCCTCGATCCTTGGTGCAATCAACTTCATCACGACGATCTTCAACATGCGTGCACCGGGCATGACGCTGCACAAGATGCCGTTGTTCGTATGGTCGGTTCTGGTTACGGCGTTCCTGCTACTTCTGTCGCTTCCTGTTCTGGCAGGTGCGATCACGATGCTGCTGACGGACCGCAACTTCGGGACCACCTTCTTTTCGCCTGAAGGTGGCGGTGATCCGGTTCTGTTCCAGCATTTGTTCTGGTTCTTCGGGCACCCTGAAGTTTACATCCTGATCCTGCCCGGCTTCGGCATGATCTCGCACATCATCTCGACGTTCTCGCGTAAGCCGGTGTTCGGCTATCTCGGCATGGCCTACGCGATGGTGGCGATTGGTGTCGTCGGCTTCGTTGTGTGGGCGCACCACATGTATACGGCCGGGATTTCCGTCGACACACAGGCGTACTTCCTTGCTGCCACAATGGTGATTGCAGTGCCGACCGGCATCAAGATTTTCTCGTGGATTGCGACGATGTGGGGCGGATCGATTTCGTTCCGTACGCCAATGTTATGGGCGCTTGGCTTTATCTTCCTGTTTACGGTTGGTGGCGTCACGGGCGTGGTTCTGGCGAATGCCGGTGTCGACCGTGCACTGCATGACACCTACTACGTCGTGGCACACTTCCACTACGTTCTGTCGCTGGGTGCCGTATTCGCCATCTTTGCGGGCTGGTACTACTGGTTCCCTAAAATGTCCGGCTACATGTACTCGTCGTTTATCGCTCGGTTGCACTTCTGGCTGACGTTCGTTGGCGTGAACCTTGTGTTCTTCCCACAGCACTTCCTCGGCCTGCAAGGCATGCCGCGCCGCTACGTGGATTACCCGGATGCGTTCGCGGGATGGAACTATATTTCCTCTCTTGGTTCGTATCTCTCGGCCATTGGAACGATCGTGTTCTTCGTTGGTGTGTTCCAGGCGTTCTCCAAGAAGGTTCCCGCTGGCGATAATCCATGGGGAGCCGGTGCAAACACCCTGGAGTGGACACTGACATCGCCGCCGGCATTCCACTCGTTCGAGGAACTGCCGCGGATCAAATAAGGTGTTCGGGCTGCCGGTTAAGTGGTTGGCAGCCCAAACCTGATTTAGGCCGACCGGCACGAGCTGGTCGGCTTCGTGTTTGACGAAGAAGAGTTGCGGATATGGCTGTACCTGACATTGAGAGCATGATTGACGACGGTGGATCCGTCGGAGATTACGTCGCGTTGTTGAAGCCGCGCGTGATGTCGCTGGTGCTGTTCACAGCGCTTGTTGGTCTGGTTGCAGCTCCTGGTTCGATGCACCCGGTTGTGGCGTTCGTAGCGCTGCTCTGTATCGGTGTGGGCGCCGGTGCGTCCGGAGCGCTGAACATGTGGTACGACGCTGACATTGATGCCCTCATGCAGCGCACAGCAGCCCGTCCCATTCCGCGCGGCAAGGTCACGCCTGAGGAAGCGCTCGGGTTTGGCTTGTTTCTCTCCGGGGCATCCGTTCTCGTGATGGGTATGCTGGTGAACTGGGCTGCGGCGGCGCTGCTGGCGTTCACGATTTTCTTCTATCTTGCGATCTACACGATGTGGCTGAAGCGCAGCACGCCGCAGAACATCGTCATTGGTGGTGCGGCGGGGGCCTTTCCGCCCATGGTGGGATGGGTTGCTGCTACTGGCACGGTGAGTCTTGAAAGTGTCGTGCTGTTTGCAATCATCTTCTTCTGGACGCCTCCGCACTTCTGGGCGTTGGCACTTTATCGTTGCCGCGACTATGAGCGCGTTGGTGTGCCGATGCTGCCTGTTGTGGCGGGTGCCGACGAGACGCGGAAGCAGATCTGGATCTACAGTCTGATTCTTGCTCCGCTTGGTGTTCTACCGGTTGCCCTCGGTTTCGCAGGCGTGATTTACGGCGCCGTGTCGATTGTGGCGGGGGGGATTTTCCTCCGTGATGCCTGGCGCGTCTATACGATACGTGAAGGACGGGAGGGCGATGCCATGGCGCAGCGCCTGTTCAAATTCTCGATCCTCTATCTCTTTGTGTTATTTGCCGTGTTGCTTGCTGAAAATCTTGTCGGAGCCGAATTGCTCGGATCGGTCGGGCTATGGCTGTAGCAGATGCAAACAAGACTGCTGTCGTGACACCCGGCCAACGCCGCCGTTCCATTGCGATTGCGGTTGGTCTTGGTGCGCTGGCGGTTATTTTCTTTGCCGTTACGATGGTGCGGCTCGGTGGCAATGTCGCCAAGCGTATGGAGATGGAAGGCAAAGCCTCACGTTCGATCACGCTTCCAGCAGGGCAGGAGACGAGCGTTGGACAATAAGCACATGCCATCTTCACCCATAGCGCTTGAGCGCCAGAACAGAAAAGTTGCGCTGTCTTCTTTTGCGCTCGTGTGTGTGATGGTCGGATTGTCGTTTGCCGCGGTTCCGCTCTACAAGATTTTTTGTCAGGTGACGGGGTTTGGTGGCACGACGCAACGTGTCGAGGCCAATACGGGCCCGGTGCTTGACCGGATGATCACGGTTCGGTTCGACTCGAACACGGCGAATGGCCTAGCCTGGCGTTTCAAGCCGGTGGAAAACACGGTTGATCTCAAACTTGGCGAAAACAAGCTGGCATTTTACCAGGCAACGAACATGTCGAACGAAACATTGCATGGCACGGCGACTTTCAATGTGACGCCGGAAATTGCGGGTGGATACTTCAACAAGATCGAATGCTTCTGTTTCACGGAGCAAACATTGAAACCGGGGCAAACGGTCGATATGCCTGTGTCTTTCTTTATCGATCCGGAGATTATGAAGCATTCTGACGCACGCGAAATCAAGGAAATCACACTGTCTTACACGTTCTTTCCCGTGAAAAAGACAGCAATCGCGATCGATGCGAACAAGAACGACGGTTGAGTGTATTGAAAGGTTGACGGGATCAGATTTTGGCCTGATCCCATGGTGCAGAAAAGGGGTGTGATTTGCTAGGTGCCGCACTGGGGAGCGCGGTGTTACATTATGCAGATCGTGCAACGGACTTTTAGGCCGAAGGGGCTAGCGGAGAAACTTATGTCTGACGGACACGCAGAACACAAACACGATTACCATCTTGTTGACCCGAGCCCCTGGCCGGCAGCGGGGGCGCTTGGCGCGTTTGTCCTTGCTGTTGGTACGGTGATGTATTTCGTCGATGCCAAGGCTGGAGATGGCGCAAGTCTGTTGCCACTGATACCGGGCTTTGCGATCGTTTTTGCAACGATGTTCTTCTGGTGGCGCGATGTCATCAAGGAAGCGCACGCGGGTGACCACAAACCAGTGGTATCGATTCACCTGCGCTACGGCATGATCATGTTCATCGCTTCTGAAGTGATGTTCTTTGTGGCGTGGTTTTGGGCGTTCTTCGACGTGGCGCTTTATCCGGGCGATGTGGCAACGATCGGAGATACCGCGAACCAGGTCGGTTTGACGACACGGGATGCACTGACGGGGGGCAACTGGCCGCCAAAACCAGTGGAAGGTACGTTTGAGAAAACATTCGATCCGTGGGGCTTGCCGTTGGTTAACACGCTGATCTTGTTGCTCTCTGGTACGACGGTCACTTGGGCGCACCACGCGCTTTTGGAGAACAATCGCAAGGGCCTCATTCAAGGGCTTGCGCTTACGGTGGTGCTCGGGATGGTGTTCACCGCGCTGCAGGTCTACGAATATGGACATGCCGGGTTCACGTTTGGTGGCCATATTTACGGCGCGACTTTCTTCATGGCGACCGGGTTTCACGGTTTTCACGTTCTTGTGGGGACGATATTCCTTGCGGTCTGTTTGTGGCGCGCGATGAAGGGGCACTTCACGCCGAAGCAACACTTCGGGTTTGAGGCCGCTGCCTGGTACTGGCACTTCGTTGACGTGGTTTGGCTCTTCCTGTTCGCCTGTATCTACGTTTGGGCGGCCTGATCGACAGCTGACTACAATCTTCAGGGCGCGGATTTATGATCCGCGCCCTTTGTCGTTTTGGAGGCGTTCAGTTTTTATGAGGTCCCGGTTGATCCTATCCGTGTTTGCATTATCGGCTTTTGCCGTTCTGATCGGGCTCGGGACCTGGCAGGTGCAACGCCTGCAATGGAAGAATGATCTGATGGCAAAGATCGAAGCGCGTCTTGATGACGGGCCAGTGTCTGTAGAAGTGATCTCAGCTTTGCGGCAGTCCTCCAGCGATATCGAATATCGTCCGGTTCAAGTGCAAGGTGTCTTTGACCATGTACGTGCGCGCCACGTTTATGCGCTGGGGGGCGGCAAGGCGGGATGGCACGTCTACACACCATTGAAGATCGCTGAGAAGCGCTACGTTTTCGTCAATCGTGGTTTCTTTCCCGATCCACTTGGTGGTGTTGCGCCGAAGCTCGGTGAACCTGAGGGTATCGTGACGATTCGTGGATTGGTGCGAAGTCCACCTTCTGAAAAAAGCGTGTTCACACCTGCGAACGATCCGACTGCAAACAAGTTCTACTGGCGTGATTTTACCAATATGGTTGCATCGATCCACGACAAGATGGACGTGTCTTTCACACCGTTCTTCATCGACGAAGTTCCTGCGGCGCAACCCGTCGTCGGCATATGGCCACGCCCGGGCACCACGCGTGTCAATCTTTCCAACAGGCATCTGGAATACGCCATTACGTGGTACGGGCTTGCCTTGGCGCTGGCCGGGGTCTACGCCTTTTTCATGTTTGGCGGCAGGCGGGACGAGACGTCATGAAATATGTCAGCACGCGTGGCGAGGCACCGGTCCTCGGCTTCGAGGATGCTTTGCTTGCCGGACTTGCAAGCGATGGCGGGCTTTATGTTCCCGAAGCGTGGCCGACGTTGAGTGCGGATACCATTCGTGGATTTCAGGGTGCGTCGTACGAGGATATCGCGGAAGCTGTGATGACGCCGTACGTGGAGGGCGATGTTCCACGTGATGCGTTCCGATCGATGATCGACGAGAGTTATGCGACGTTCTCGCATCGCGCCATCGCGCCGCTCGTTCAGATTGGTGCGAATGAATGGATTCTGGAGCTGTTCCACGGACCAACATTGGCGTTCAAAGATGTGCCGATGCAACTCCTTGCGCGATTGATGGATCGCATTCTGACGGCACGTGGCAAGCGCGTCACGATCGTTGGTGCAACGTCTGGCGATACGGGGGGGGCGGCGATCGAAGCGTTTCGTGGGCGTGAAGCCGTCGACGTTTTCATACTCCATCCACACGGTCGCGTCAGTGATGTGCAGCGCCGCCAGATGACGACGGCCACGGAAGGTAACATTTTCAATATCGCGCTGGAAGGCACGTTCGATGACTGTCAGGCCTTTGTGAAGGCGTTGTTCAACGATCATCGCCGTCGCGACGCGCTGTCACTTGCGGGCGTGAACTCGATCAACTGGGCGCGGATCATGGCGCAGGTTGTCTACTATTTTTCCTCTGCTGCTGGTCTTGGTGCGCCGGATCGTTCGGTTGCCTATTCCGTACCGACCGGCAACTTTGGAGATGTGTTCTCGGGACACATTGCGCGCACTATGGGCTTGCCGATCAGCGACCTGATCATTGCGACAAACCAGAACGACATTCTGGCCCGCACAGTGGCAAGTGGGCGTTACGAACCGCTGGGTGTCGAGCCTTCCACAAGTCCGAGCATGGACATTCAGGTGTCCAGCAATTTCGAGCGGTTGCTCTATGAGATCTGCGGCTCAGACTCATCTCGCGTGCGTGCGCTCATGGGGCAATTGGCGCAGCAGTCCCATTTCGAACTCACCGAGAACGAATTGACCGCGTTGCAGCAACGCTTCCGCGCCGGACGCGCCGGAGAAGCGGAAATGTCGGATGCGTTGACGGACATGGTGGAGCGGTCAGATTATCTTGCCGATCCTCACACGGCTGTTGGTGTTGCGGTGGCTCGCGGGCTTGGCGCCCGCACAACGGATCCTGTGATCACCCTTGCGACAGCGCATCCGTCCAAATTCCCGGCATCGGTGGAAGCGGTTACCGGAGCTGCGCCACCAAGACCAAAGCAACTTCAGCAAAGCGATGATCGGCCTGAACGCATGACGGTTTTACCGAATGACTATACGACCCTTGCCGAATTCATCACCGAACGGTCGCGCGTGACCCGGGTTGCTGCATGACGGTCCGGATATCTGAACTGCCGAACGGGCTACGCATTGTTACGGAGGCGATGCCGCATCTTGAAACAGCGTCACTTGGTGTGTGGATCGGAACTGGATCGCGACACGAGCGTGTGGATGAAAACGGAATCTCGCATCTGCTCGAGCATATGGCATTCAAAGGCACGGAACGGCGCTCGGCACGTGAAATCGCGGAGGCGATCGAGAATGTTGGCGGCGATATCAATGCGGCAACGAGCCTGGAGACGACCGCTTACTATGCGCGTGTCCTGAAGGAGGACGTTCCGCTCGCCGTGGATGTTCTGGCAGATATACTTCAGAATTCGATCTTCGCAGATGACGAGTTGGCACGTGAAAAGGATGTGATTCTTCAGGAAATTGCCGCGAGCATCGATTCCGCTGAAGACCTTGTATTCGACACGGCGCAAGAACTTGCGTTTGCCGGACAGCCGGCCGGACGCTCCATACTCGGCACGCCGGAGACGCTGGCGACATTCGACAGTGGTGCGGTGCGCCGTTACCTCGCGCGCCATTATGCTCCTTCCAACATGGTTATCAGCGCTGCTGGTGCGGTGGATCATGATGCCATGGTTCGTGACGTCGAAAGCCGGTTTTCGGAGATGCGTGGCGCGTCGGCTGTTCCAGCGGATGCGGCGGTATTCACGGGGGGAACGCGCCAGATAGAGCGTCCAATCGAACAATCCCATGTGGTGTTTGGCTTCGAGGCGCCAGCACTCGGTACGCCCGAATATTACACGGCGCAGGTTTTTGCGGGTGTGCTGGGCGGCGGAATGTCGTCGCGCCTGTTCCAGCGTGTGCGCGAGGAACGAGGCCTTTGCTATAGCGTTTATGCCTATTGCTGGGGTATGGCGGACACGGGGCTATTCGGAATTTATGCGGGCACATCCGGTGAGCTTGTTGACGAAATGTCTGACGTTATTCGTGGTGAATTGCAGGATATTGCGGTGCATGGGCCTGGTACGACCGAATTACAACGGGCCAAGGCGCAAATGAAGTCCGGTTTGCTGATGGGGCTTGAGAGCTCCAGCATGCGGGCGGAGCAGATGGCCCGGCATTTGCTCATGTACGGACATGTCATCACGCCAGCAGAACTCATTACGCACATCGATGCCGTCACCGCGGATGGGCTTGGTGCATTTGCGTCGACGCTTGCCAATGCCGAACATGCCGTTTGGTCAGAAGTCGGGCCCGCTCGGAATAGCGGCGCAGAAGAGACGGATGAGCGCAGCACACGTCAAACTGTGGCAGCAATCGTATGAAAGACCTATAGTTGAACAGCAGGCAGAATGTAGTGGCGTTGACAGCATGGCATTCCTGAGATCGTCCTCGCCGGTTGATACCGGCCCGGTTATCCACACACGGCGGTTGCAACTGCGGGTTCCGGTGTCTGCAGACTACGTTGCGTGGGCTGAATTGCGGGCCTGTAGTCGGGCATTTCTGGCGCCCTGGGAGCCTGCATGGACCCGCGATGAGTTATCCCGATCCGCATTTCGACGTCGTATACGACATTATCATCAGGAATTGCGTGATGAGTCCGGCTATGCGTTTTTCCTGTTCGATCGTGAGACGGACAAGCTTTTGGGAGGGGTGTCGCTCTCGAATGTACGCCGTGGTGTTACGCAGTCCTGCGCCCTTGGATACTGGGTGGGTGAGCCGCTTGCCGGTTATGGCTTCATGACGGAAGCCGTGAACGGGATTCTGCCTTTCGTGTTCGATACCCTGCACCTCAACAGGCTTGAAGCAGCTTGTCTGCCAAGCAATGCAAGTTCTATCAAGGTGTTGGAAAAGAACCGCTTTTGCCAAGAAGGTCTTGCCAAAAAGTACCTGAAGATCAACGGTGTCTGGCAGGATCACATTCTGTTCGCACTGTTGCGCGATGATTGGCGGTAGGGATCGTTCTTGCGTCCATCCGGGCGCGTCTGATCACATCAGACCTCACTAGAACAGGGCCCAGGGGATACTGGCGGTACTGAATTTTGAACCCGTTTTTCGGACATGGACGCTGGTTGCGGTCGCGATTGCGAACCCTTGCCCACGGTCACGTGGCGCACGGGATGCGCGCCTTGCTGTTTGCCGTCGCGATTTTGCTGCAGGCGGCGCCCACCCTTGCGCTTGAGCCGATTGTGCTCAAACCAGCGACGGATCGTCTGGACATTACGTTTCTCGGGGAATTGATCGAGGGGCGTGGCGACCAGTTGCAGGTGGAAACGGCACCAGGGCCTGATGGTTTTACCGGACGCATGGCGGTTCGTGCGCTGACATCCGGGACTGATCCTGCGTGGGCGGTCTTTGCGTTTCGCAACGATACTGAAAAGGCTATGGAGCGTTGGGTTGTTGCGCCGCGCTACAGCATTGTTGGTTCGCAGGTGCTTCTGCCCAATCTGGACTCGCGCCGGATCGCACGCATCACACCCTCCATTGGCTTTGTTCCGGAACGTGTCGTGAACGACCAGGCTGATATTTTTCGCGTGTCTGTTGATCCTGGCCAAACGGTCACGTACGTCGCGGAATTGTCGGGGAATCAGTTTCCGCGTATTCAGCTTTGGAACCCGCTCGTATTTCAGAAGAAGCAGCGCGACGCGATGCTGTTCAACGGCATCATGCTTGGTATTGTCGGCTTGCTGGCGATTTTCCTGACGGCGATTTTTGCGGCCAATCACAAGGCGATTTTCCCTGCTGCCGCCATGGTGGCGTGGTCGGTGCTTGCATACCTCTGTATCGACTTCGGTTTCTGGCACAAGCTGTTCCAGGTGACGCCGGAAGACAATGCATTCTACCGATCGGCTGCAGAGGCCGGTGTGGCTGCCACGATGGTGATTTTTCTCTACACCTTCCTTCGGATTGGGGCCTGGCATGGCTGGATCAAACTGATCTTCGGAGCCTGGATCCTTGGACAAGTTGCGCTGGTCGTTGCGTCGTTTTTCGATCCTGATTTTGCAGCGAGTTTTGCTCGCGTCTCGTTTGGTTTGATTGCCGTTCTGGGGACGCTTCCAATCCTTTATCTGGCCTTGCGTGGGCAGGATCGTGCCCTTTCCATCGTGCCGACCTGGATGCTGTTCATGGTCTGGTTGTTCGGTGCAGGCGTTGCGATCAACGGTCAACTGGCGGGCGATATTGTGGTGCCGGGACTGACGGCTGGCCTGGTTCTGATCGTGCTGCTGCTTGGGTTCACGGTGACACAGTTTGCATTCCGCACGAACGAGCCGAGTTATGGAACTTCGCCTACAACGATGCAGTTGCGTTCGCTTGCTGTTGATGGGGCTGGTTCTGCTGTTTGGGAATGGAATTCACGTCGGGATGAGATTTCTGTTGGTAGCCGGGTGGAGGAAATCGTTGGGTTGGAAGCTGGCGAATTATCCGGTTCTGTGGAGAGCTGGATCACCCACATGCACCCTGGGGACCGTGAGCGTTTCCGGTTGATGCTCTGGTCCGTACAGGAAAAAAATGACGGACACATTCACACGGATGTGCGGTTGCGATGTTCTGACAACTCCTATCGCTGGTTTGAGCTTGAGGCGGCCGCTGTGGTCAACATGGAGAACCGGTCGCCGCGTTGTGTCGGGCTCATGCGCGACATCACCGAAACGAAGCGATCGCAGGAACGCCTGATCCACGACGCGGTTCACGACAGCCTGACAGGATTGCCTGCGCGGGAGTTGTTTCTGGATCGGTTGTCAGTTGCTATGACAGCTGCGCGAACGGAGGCGACCGTTCGACCGACCGTATTGTTCATCGATATCGACCGATTCAAGAATGTGAATAACGCATTCGGCTTGATCGTTGGGGATACGATGCTCATGACGATGGCACGCCGTCTGCGCCGCCATCTGGGCGAACAGGATACGCTTGCTCGTGTGGGCGGTGATCAGTTTGCCATCCTGCTGAACCAGCGGGCACAAGGCTCGGACGTTGCAATGGCGGCTGAACGCGTGCGTCGTTCGTTGCGCAGCCCTATGAAAATTGCTGGTAAGGAGATTATCCTGACGGGCAGCATTGGGATTGCAGTGTACGACGGACATCAGGAAACTGCGCAGGACATGATGCGCGAGAGTGAAATTGCAATGTATCGCGCCAAGCGCGCGGGCACAGACCGGATCGAGCTTTTCAAGGCGTCCATGCGCGGCGAGAAGGATGATCGGGTGGCACTTGAAAGCGATCTGCGTCGTGCGATCGAGCGCAACGAAATCCAGATTTACTACCAGCCGATTGTGCGCCTTTCGACATCAGAATTGGCCGGTTTTGAAGCCCTTATCCGCTGGGAACATCCGCAGCTCGGACAACTTGACCCGTCCGAGTTTGTTCCGATTGCCGAAGAGTCCGACCTGATCAACGTGCTTGGCAAACATGTGCTTCAGCAGGCGGTGCAGGACGCGGCTATCTGGCAGAAGAAATTGCCGCGTCGGGTTGATCCGTTATTTGTCAGCGTGAATATCTCCAGTCGAGAGTTGCTGCGGCAAAGTCTTGCGCAGGAAGTGCGGGCTATCCTGCGACAGCAGTTGATTGAAGATGGGTGTCTGCGTCTTGAGGTGACAGAGTCGCTTGTGATGGAAAATCCGGAGCGAGCTACCGAAATACTGTCGTGGTTGAAAGAGGCTGGCGCGGGACTTTCACTAGACGATTTCGGAACTGGTTTTTCTTCTCTCAGTTACCTGCAGCGCTTTCCGTTCGACACCATCAAGATTGATCGTACGCTGGTTCAGGATGAGAGCGCTGATGAACGCGGATCTGTCATTGTTCGTTCGGTGATCGCCATGGCGCATGAACTTGGACGCACCGTTGTTGCCGAAGGCGTAGAGACACCCGAAATTGCGGCCTTCCTGCGCGAACTCGGATGCGAACAGGCTCAGGGTTTTTTCTTTGGTGAGCCATCTACTCAAAGAGAAGTGCTCGATCTTCTCAAGATCGTGCGGAAGTCGGAACGTAATCCGGAACGACGTGGTTTCCGTTTCTGGCGCCGCGAAAAAACGGAAGAGCCGCGTACAACGACAACAGCCCGTGACACGGACGGAAAAACCGCGGGGAATGTATCGACAGGTACATTGCGTCCAGCTGTCCGAACTGCTGTACCGTCGGCAACTCAAACGATACCGGTGGCTCAACCTCCTCAGCAGCAACACTCGGCGCATCCTTCTCAAATCGCTGCACAGCAACGGTCAGTATCGAACGTTGCACCTTCTCCTAACCCTGCAGTTGGTGGCAATGGCGCAAACACTGCTGCTTCGGTTGACCCAAACGGTCGGCCCATTCAGCACTCACAGACTATACCGCGCCAACCGCAAACCAGGCCTCTGGAGCGCGCGGCACAGGGCGCAAGTCAGGTGCCTGCAGGTGGAGATATAGCGATAACGCCTACGGAGCAGCAGGCTCACGAGACGCAGCGGCGCATGCAACAAATGATGACGACGCCGGAGCAACAAACCACGCGGCGCTTGCACACCGGGCCCGATGACAAAGGCCAAGTTTAACGTCAGGAAAGCGTAGAAAACTTCAAGCTTTGGATTGATCCATCTCAGGCGTGACCGGCATCAGCTACAAGATGCATCTTATTGATGCCGATGCTGGATAATGCGTTGTCGTATTTTTTTTCAAGCTCTTTGTTAAATACGATCTCTGCCGTTGCCGGGCAATTCAACCAGCCATTGGCATGAATTTCCGTTTCCAGTTGACCAGCAGACCATCCGGCGTACCCAAGAGCCAGAATGGCTTTGGAAGGCCCCTTACCTTGTGCGATGGCCCGAAGAATATCGACTGTGGCTGTCAGGCTGATGTCTTCATCGATATTGAGGGTGCTGTTGTCGGAATGGTAGTCCGTCGAGTGCAGGACAAAGCCACGGCCTGTCTCGACCGGACCGCCGACCTGTACAGAAATGTTGTCAGGACCTGAAATCTGATTTTCATCATCCTCAAGAATATCAAGCTGCTCAAGCAATTCAGTGAACTCGATATGATCGGCTCGTTTGTTGAGAATGATGCCCATGGCGCCGTCTTCGGAGTGAGCGCACAGGTAGATGACGGATTCGGCAAACCTCTCGTCTGACATGGCGGGCATGGCAATCAACAATTGCCCGTCGAGATACCCTTCGCCAGATTGCTTGAGCGATTTTTTGAAAATTTCCTCTTTCATTTCCTCAGCTTAGTTGTGCTTTACGGACATTGGAAGACGCAGAATACTGTTCAAACAGGGTTGACAAGGGTGCGAAGTGCCTTGTGCAGTAGTGTAATGCAATCGTGATAACCTACTTCTGATCGTGTGTGACTGGATTGATGCCTAATCCTGCGTCACAACACGCTATGAATTGTTCCCGGATATACAGAGTTCCGATGCGCGCCATGCTCTTCAGTTTTTGCAAACGACCAACGGTTCTTGTCGCTATGCTCGCGACCCTTCTCCTGCCGGGGGCGGCACTGGCAGAAGCCCTGGCATCGGATTGGAGCCAAGGGTTTCATTCCCGTGCCCGACTGACGGCAGCAACCCTGCTTGGCGAAGGGAGCGAAACGGTGCTCTATGCCGGCGTTGATATTCGAATGGACAAGAACTGGAAAACGTACTGGAAATCACCGGGCGACGGTGGTGGCATCCCGCCGGAGTTTAACTGGTCGCGATCACAGAATGTCAAAGCCGTTCGTGTGATGTATCCAACTCCGAAGCTCCTCAAGGATATTTACGGCAGTGCGATCGGTTACAAGGACAAGGTTATTTTTCCTGTATCCATAACACCAGAAAATCCGCAATTGCCTGTGCGGCTGCGTCTCAACGTTTATTATGGCGTCTGCGAGGAAATCTGCATTCCGGCGGAAGCGACCTTAAGTCTTGATGTTGCGCCTGGCGCGCGCGCGGCCATTCCTGTGCAACGTGATTTAATGACAGCAATGGCGAAAGTGCCGAACCCCAAGTCCAATGTTTTGAAAGTTACAAAAACCGTTGCAAAACTCAACGGTAAGAAACCGCATCTTCTGATCAAGGTGGAGCCACGCGATAAGGACGCGCACTCATCACTCTTTGTTGCGTCACGTGATGGAGATTATATGCCTATCGCAAAGCCAATTGAACGCGCGACAGATGGCTCAATCCTTTTCCGGGTCGATCTCTCGCATATGGAGAAGCCCAAATCACTCATTGGCAAGACACTCGATGTTGTGGGCGCAGCCAATGACCGTGGAGTTAGCGTACCCTGGACCATCGGCGTTGAGAATTGAACGTCTTTTTGAGACTCTGAATGATTGGGCTGATGTCACCGAATTCTCAGGTGATGTTGTTGCTTGGATGTTTGGGTTCAAAGCACTATGACATCTGTCGAAGCCTCTTCATTCTGGAGTTAGAGACCGATGACCATTGCTGTTGGTGACAAGATACCTGAAGCAAAATTTTTCGTTATGACTGACGACGGGCCCGGTCCGATGACAACGTCAGAGCTGTTTGGCGGCAAAACGGTCGCATTCTTCGCCGTTCCGGGCGCGTTTACCCCGACTTGTCACGCCAAGCATGTGCCCGGTTTCATGTCCCAAGCCGAGGCCCTGAAGGCCAAAGGGGTCGATACGATTGCTTGTGTTTCAGTCAACGATGTTTTTGTCATGGACCAATGGGGCAAGGCAACAGGTGGGGCTGATGCGATCACGTTTCTCGCTGATGGCAGCGCGACATTCGCCAAGGCAATCGGTATGGATCTGGATCTGAGCGAGCACGGTCTTGGTGTAAGGTCCAAGCGCTATGCAATGCTTGTCAAGGATGGCACGGTTTCCGCCTTGAATATCGAAGATGCTCCAAGCTCAGCGGAAAAAAGTAGCGCAGCAGAGTTGCTTAAAGCGCTCTGATGGTCGGAATGCCTCAGGCCGGTGAGACAGGTGCTGTTGGTGCAGGGCCTGCCAAGCCTATTTAACGGCAGCAACGCCGGCGCGAGCGAGTTCGTCGGCGCGTTCGTTTTCCGGATGCCCGGCATGGCCCTTCACCCAGTGCCAGCGGATTTCGTGGCGGGAGGTCGCTTCGTCCAATGCGCGCCACAGCTCTTCGTTTTTGACAGGCTTCTTGGCAGCGGTTTTCCATCCGTTCCGCTTCCAGTTGTTGATCCATTTGGTGATGCCATCGCGGACATAGGTTGAGTCCGTGTAGAGGTCGACAGACGATGCACTTTTGAGAGCATCCAGGGCAGACACGGCCGCCTGCAATTCCATGCGATTGTTCGTGGTTGCCGGATCGCCGCCGTGTAATTCCTTACGATGCTCTCCGGAGATGAGAATGGCACCCCATCCACCAGGCCCGGGATTCCCGGAGCAGGCCCCGTCGGTGTAGATCGTTACTTGTGTCATTGAATACGTCTCGCCTTGTGTGGGGTCGGATCAGGCGGAAGCGGTTGCGCGTAACTCGCGTGGCAGCTTGAACGTTATGTTTTCTTCTGCGGCAGTAATGGTTTCGACCGTGGTATCGAAGTGGCTGGAAATCGTATCTATAATTTCCTGAACCAATGGTTCCGGTGCCGATGCTCCAGCACTCAAACCGATGGTTTTTGCGGCTTCAATCTTGGACCAAGGAATTTGCCGCACGCTTTCTGCCAACATCGCATCCGGGCATCCGTTGCGCTGGGCGACTTCCACAAGACGATTTGAGTTCGAGCTTGAAGGAGCGCCTACGACGACGACCATGTCGCAGTATGCCGCCATTTGTTTGACTGCAGCCTGCCGGTTGGTCGTCGCATAACAAATATCTTCCTTTACTGGCGCACGAATACCCGGGAATCGACTTTGCAGTATGTCGATGATTGCCGCTGTATCGTCGACCGACAAGGTCGTCTGCGTGATGAACGCCAGATTGTCTGGCGTTGTCTTGAGTTCGTAAGCTTCCGCGTCGGCTGCTGTCTGGATGAGTGATACAGCGCCTTCCTCCAGCTGGCCCATTGTACCGATGACTTCTGGATGTCCCGCATGGCCGATCAGCAGGATTTCTCGACCATTTTCGAACTGACGTGCCGCCTCAATGTGAACTTTCGAGACCAGTGGGCAGGTTGCATCAAGATAGAACATGTTGCGCGCGGATGCGTCAGCAGGCACCGACTTCGGCACACCATGTGCCGAGAAGATGACCGGTGCATCTGATTCGGGAATTTCATCGAGTTCGTCGACGAAGACCGCGCCTTTGGCCTTTAAGTCTTCGACCACATGGCGGTTATGCACAATCTCGTGGCGGACATATACCGGTGCCCCGTATTTCTTCAGGGCAAGTTCCACGATCTGGATGGCGCGGTCGACGCCAGCGCAGAATCCGCGCGGTGCAGCAAGTAGGATACGCTTTTTCTCGGTTGTGTCGGTCATTTTGCGGGTCCATGTGTCGGCGCGGCAGCAGATGTTGCAGGCAAATCACGGTGTGACGGGCGATACAAACACCCGTCTTATTCCGGTCCAGATTATCATAACCTACTGATTGTGTAATGTTACGCTTCTGCTTGGGTTTCGTGTTTCGAAACCGAATGTTACGCTATGACATGGCGTTTGAGGTATCAGACGAATGCGCACGTGCAGTACTGTGATCGGGGGCGGTTACAGAACAAGCAGTAGCCGTGCTGGACGCACGGAGGCCAGCGTGCCTTGCCAGTTGCGTGGGGGATTGGGGAACTGTGATATACACTCGTAAATCGACCTGGAAAGCAGATGCACTGCGTCTTCTCGCACTTGCATCTGTGTTTGCGCTCGCGGGCTGCGGTATGTCGAATCTGACGTCCGGTCTCGGTGGTGGACTTTTTGGCGAGAGTGAAACATCTGCCCCGGCGCAAACGGTATCGGAAGCACAGCTTTTGAACGCGGCTCAAACAAGTGATGGCACCCAGTTTACGGGAAACACTGGTGCCAAAGGCTGTCCGCAATTCGTGATCTGGCCACGCGACAAACATCTCACAGTTTATGCCGATGGTCAGGAAGGGGATGGTCTCGCGATCGTTCAGCGGGGCGAGATTACAAAAACTGCGCGGGAATGCCAGGTTTCTCCTGGTCGCGTGACAATACGGTATGGTTTCTCTGGCCGTGTACTGCTTGGTCCGCGCGGGACACCTGGAACGTTTGTTCTGCCCATCAGTGTTTTTGTAACCGACTACAAGCGTGAAAAAGTGCAGACGCAGCAGCACGCTATTTCCGTTGTCGTTCCTGACAGCAAACCGATTGGATATTTCTCCAAAGTTGAAAGCGTTACCTTCGATATACCGCAGGGTGTGCGGCCAGACGACTTTCAGCTCTTTGTTGGCTTTGACCGGCCCAAGGGAAAGAGCTGACCCGAGAGCCATGGCCTGAGCGCTTTTTCCGTGTTGATCGCTTACCGCTGACCAGCCAGATCAGGTTTGATTGTCGCGTCTGGCGGCGAGTTGTTCCGGCGAAAGGTCAAGCTTCGGTCTACTGGCAGAGATTGAGCCGTCCGCGTCGATAAATGTGTCGTGGGACAGCCGTTCAGCTGGCGTGAGTGGTGAACGTTCCTTCTCAATCGTGTCACGATATATCGGCCAGCGCGCCAACCTAAGTTTTCCCTTGTATTCGAGTATGGAACTCTGCTCCTCGGCCGAGAGCGATTGTGTTTCGACCAGTCGTGCAACCGCTGCGTCGATGGTGTCGCGCTTGTTGTCCAGGTCTTCGTTGAGGTTGAACAGGCTTTGCGGCGCGTACACCGGCATTGCCGATGTCATGCGCTCGAATACGGTTTCCGATATGACCGCATGCAGTGGCATTTGTCTCGGTTGATACGTGTAGAGTGCGCTGGACCAACTTCTCAACTGCCCCAATGGGTCGGGATGTATCGTGACCATATCCGTTCCGGCATTTACAGTCTTGTCCGCTTCTTCTGCAGGAAGTTGGATGGTTTTACCATTTGCAGCACTCAGACATAGTCCCCAGTCCTCATTGCCTGGCGTCGTGTCCGCGTTTGCCGCGTAGCCGCTGCTGATATGTTGGAGGAGGAAATCAAGGGTTATGTCGGATAACTTGTCGGTTGCCCAGCCTCCACCGATGTTCGCGTGATCGCCTGCGAACCAGACTTCGACAATACGTTCTGGCGAGATGGGATCAGGGTCCATGAGCGTGGGTTCGAAGCTGTCTCGCATCTCATCCATCGCCACCATATGATAGGCACGCTCAACATTCTCGGGGATGCTGAGATCCTTGAACATGTTGATCTTCTGGAAATTGATCCCTGCGATTGTCTTTGCAATCCCGAATGCGCCGACTGTATCCCAACATCCAACCACCTTGATGGGGATAGGGCGCCTTTTACCTGATTGCCATATGGTCCAATGTCGTCCGAAGAGGCGCAGTGTCCAAACGGTATCCGGTGCGCCACGCGCATCAATCGTGCGTGCGAGAAGACGCGAGATCGCAGCACCACGACTGAAGCCAAACAGGAAGACGTGATCACCCGGGCGATAGACGCGCAGGATATCCAGGTAAGCCCGTTCAACGACCCCGGTTGCGCCCAATCCGGCTGCCATGCCAAGCGTCTGGGTTATAGGGTCATTGTCGAACCGGTTGCCGACTCCGGCGTAATAAAATGCTACCTGCTTTTGCTTGTAGATCTTGCAGAGACTGGCATCGAATTGATCCGTTGGAGCGAAACCGAAGCGGCGATCTGACTTGAGCATATTGAACAACTTGAAGACGTTGGTCTGGGCAAGGAGACCACGCTCTTCCTGTTCTGGTGTATTGCTGGTGCCATCGAGGCAGACGACAATATTTTTGGGGCTGTTTCCTGCCCAGTGTTCTGATTTTCGCAGAAGGATATAAATTGCCGGAAGTGCGATGAGTATGAATTCCCATTGCCACAACAACCCGGTCAAGCCATCTCCGAGAAAGCTCCAGATCCAACTGGTCGTTACCGTTTCATCCCTGCCTGGCCCCCACCCCATGAAGCAGGCAAGTCCGATCAAGCCAAGTACAATGGCAAGCCCTGTGTTGTAGATCCGTGTGGGTATTTTGCTTGTCGTGTTGGAGTATCGTCTCAATCGGTTCGCAAGTAACAGGAAAGCGATCTGTGAGATGATGAAGAGAAAAATTGCACCGGAAAACGGCATTTCTTCGCTGCTGGCAAGAGTTACCAGACCGCTCATGTTGACGGCGAACAGGAGGGCAAACGACACGAAGAACCAGGACCAGAAGTTTCGGCGATAAATCAGGCCTGCGATGCCAGGTACGATTGCGTACAGGGCGAGTTGCCCGAGTGTGAAGAGGGTGTTGCTGGCGATTGAAAAGAAATCGCTCAGGAGTTGGCTCATGTAAGCCTGTCCCAGCGGCAATGCGAGTTTGCTGAAAAAACCGCCTAACCCCAGGCTTTCGATGCGCTGCCTTGCAAGAGCTGCGTTTTCTTCGATGAGCATCGTTTCATAGACGGTTTGAAACGTGAGAGCCTGTGTTGTGTCCAGGGGCAGCCCCAGCTCGTTCACGATCGTGATGAGGCCGGACTCACTGTTTAACAGCACGAATGCCAGTACCATCAGGGCTAGCAGCACGAGCGGTGCAATGCGTGAGCCCTTTCGGATCCCCAGTCGAACCGGTTTGGGTGATTGCAGCTTTGCTTCAACGGGCTCTTCTACCGGTACTGTCGACATGATGTTCCCCTCCACGTTCAAAATCCTCAATTCGTTGATTGAGAATTTCTACAGAGAGGATAGCTAGCACGGGATTGAGCCACGCGGGGTGTGCGCTCGGTCGTATGGGCAACCCGTGTTGTAATTCTAGCGCAGCTTTGGTGTGCGTATGTCGCTGACAGGTGTTTTCGTCGCTTTTGGAACAGGCGCGCTGGCTCTAGTTCAGCTTCGACTTTAGTTCGCTGATGCCGGCACTGATGAGGTCGCCGCCTTTGGCACCAGCAACTTTACCGCGCATCAGGTTTTCAGCTGCTGCAACGGCCACATTAACCGCGACGGATTTCACTTCTGCGGCAGCTTGCTCTTCGGCACGAGCGATCTTGTCTTCAGCGAGTTTGGTGCGGCGTTCCAGGGTTTCGGCCAGAGCCGCCCGAGTTTCCTGCGCGTAGGCTTCGGCTTCACGTTTGGCTTGCGAGACGATCTCGGCTGCTTCCGCGTCCGCTTCGTTCCGTTTGCGCTGGTACTCGGCAAGCAATGCCTGGGATTCTTCCTTGAGGCGCCGTGCTTCGTCCAACTCGGACTTGATGTTTGCAGCACGATCATCCAGCGACTTGGTGATGACCGCGGGCACCTTGAAGTACATCACGATCAGGAAGAACGCGAGTAACGCAATATAAACCCAGCCTTCAGCACCGATACCCATAGGTCTTCTCCGTTCGTGTCCCGTCGGGACGTAACCTAGCTTTGTGACGCAACCGCTTTGGCGGCTTCGTCGGCTGTCACTTCGGTCCCGAGCAAGCGTGATACGATCGCTTGTGCGGTGTCCTGGGCAACATCCTTGACGCTTGACATGGCTTGCGCCTTTGAAGCGTTGATCCGCTTATCTGCGTCTGCTGCGGCCGAAGCGAGTTGCGCTTCAATCCGCGTGCGTTCCGCTTCCACTTCGCCGTTCAACTCGTCGCGTGTGGTCTGGGCAATGGCGTTGGCCTTGCCTTTGGCTTCTGCGAGAGCCTGCTCGTAGCTGGCGATGGCTTCTTCGGTTTCGTTCTTCAGACGCTCGGCTTCATCCAGATCACGCTGGATTCGATCGCTGCGTTCCTCGATCACTTCACCGATACGCGGCAGAGCGATGCGAGAGAGAACAAAATACAGCCCGCCAAGCGTAATCGCCAGCCAGATAAGCTGAGACGAAAACGTGCTCGGGTCGAGCGGAGGAAATACATTTGCCGTTTGTGCTGCGTCTATTGCAGCGCCAGCGGCGGTCGATGTGGTGTCAGATGCCATCGTCGTGCTTCTTCAACAAAGTGACAGCGAGATATGCGTACAGGGCCCCGTCAAACATGACGCGGCCCTGCGAAACATGCCTCGGTCTTACGTGAAGAGCAGGAGGAAAGCGATCAGGAGCGCAAAGATGCCCAGAGCTTCCGTCACGGCAAAACCGAAGATCAAGCGGCCGAACTGACCGTCTGCTGCGGATGGATTGCGCAGCGCGCCGTTCAGGAACTGGCCGAACAGGTTGCCCACGCCGATGGCTGCGGCACCTGTGCCAATCGCTGCGAGGCCTGCGCCGATCAATTTTGCTGCTTCTGGTTCCATGAGAATTCTCCCTCAGGTCTGGAATGTTTCAGTGTTCAGGTAACGGTTGTCCGCCGAAGTCTTAGTGTGACGGGTGCAACGCGTCGTTCAGGTACATGCAGGTCAACATCGCAAAGACGTAGGCCTGCAGGAAAGCGACAAGAAATTCGAGTGCTGTCAGAGCAACTGCCATGAGCAGCGGTAGCGGTGCCAGGATCGCCGATGCTCCGCCTGCTCCAAGAAGCATGACGATGAAGCCGCCAAAGACTTTCAGCGTGATGTGGCCGGCAAGCATGTTCGCAAACAGGCGCACGGAGTGGCTGAGCGGGCGCGAGAAGAACGAGATGATCTCGATCATTGTGACCAGTGGCAGGACATAGATCGGAACGCCCGATGGTACGAAGAGTTTCAGGAACCCTGCGCCGTTCTTGGCAAAACCGACGATAATCACAGTCATGAAAACGATCATGGCCAAAGCGGCTGTGATGATCAGATGGCTTGTGAACGTGAATTGTTTCGGGAACATGCCGAGCATGTTGCCTGCGAGGATGAACATGAAGAGCGTGAAGACGAGTGGGAAGAACTTCATGCCTTCCTTGCCCATGCTGTCGCGTACCATGTTGGCAATAAACTCATAGGCCATCTCGGCCAGCGACTGCAGGCGTGTCGGAACCAGTGCGCGGCCTTGCATCGAAAAAATCAGGAAAAGCGCCACCAGCCCAGCGGACAGCGCCATGGCGAAAGACGAGTTGGTGAATGACGCGTCCAGCCCGAAGATGCTGAACTCGGCCCATTTGGAGATTTCAAACTGGTGGATTGGATCGGGCATTCCACCCGGTTCAGCAGCTGCAGCCACGTTCGTTTCCCTCGTCGCTTGGCTCGCTCTTCAGCGCGCCATCAATCATCTTCGTTGTTGGGCAGATCCTGGCCGATATCCCCGCCAGTAGCCGCCCGAATATCGGCCTGCATTCTCTGGTACGTTCGCATCGTATTGCGTACGCCCGCGATAAACCCAAATATGAGGAAAAGCATCAGCAGCCACGGTTTTGTGCCCAGCCAATAATCGGCAAAGTAGCCGATCAATCCCCCAACGATAATCGCAGCGACGAAATCCGCCACCATGCGAAAACCATGACTCATGGCTCGCGTATTCGCTCCGGCCCGTCCGCCGCGCTCTTCCCGGGGAGCTCCCCGGGCGGCATCTATGCGTCCATCAAGGTCAGAAGCCTTGCGTCTGAAAGCTTCGCGGTCTTGCGGACTGATTGTCCCCGAAAGTCGCGCATCATCGTCGGCAGATTCTGGCATTGCGCCACATAGCTCGTGCGTGAGTGCCGGGCAAAAACGCCTGCCCGAAGCCGTGTGTGTTGTAGGTGTGCTGCGCAGGGGTGTCAAGCCAACGTGTGGAGGGATAAGTTATTGTTTTATATTTGAAAAAAGTTGCGGTTGGCTTGTGCGTCATTTGGACCGCTGGGGAATGCTCTATTTGGACGGTCGTGGTGTGCAGCCATCGCATCAACCAGAGACGTGTTGCTTGCGGCCACGGGAAGAACGGGTGTCAGGCCGCGTCGCGTGTGGGTTGATGCGATTTTGGTGCGGGAGCGTTCAAAGCTGACATGAGTTCGGTGGCCTGTGTTGCTGCCGCTACTGCATTCTTTTCCTTCACATGGCCGAAACCGCGCACGGAGAGGGGTAGGCTTGCCAGCTCAATCGCTGTGGCGTGATTGGCCGGGGTGAGAGTTCTTGTGATGAGGTCGAGCGTTATCTCAAAGTCCGTGATGGCCTGGCGCTCTGATTTTCGTTCCTCTGTGTATCCGAAGATGTCCAAACGGGTGCCGCGCAGGTTCTTGAATTTTGCAAGAAGACGGAATGCCCGCATCATCCACGGTCCGAATGTACGTTTTTTCAGATGCCCGGTTTCGGAATCGCGCTCGCTGAAGATCGGTGGGGCGAGGTGAAATTCGAGGGTGTAATCGCCATCGAACTGTTCGTGTAGAGCAGAGGTGAATTCCGGTGCGGTGAAGAGGCGGGCGACTTCGTACTCATCCTTGTAGCTGAGAACCTTGGCGTAGGCTGATGCGACGGTTTTCGCGAGCTCCGTGCTGCCGGGCATGATGCGGTGTTCGAGCGCGGCGATGTCGCGAATGCGTTTGGCGTATCGTTCGGCGTAGGCATGGTTCTGATAGTCGGCCAGATGTGCGTGTCGGTGTGCGATGATGTCATCGAGTGTTTGTGGGCTGATTTGTGTGCTGTCCGGCTCATGTCCGCCTGCCAACGTGTCAATGAATGCAATATCTTCCGCAGCGATACGCCCGCACTGGAACGCGCGCTGGTTCATTGCGATGGCGGCACCATTCAGCTCGATAGCCTCCATGATGGCGTCGGCACTGACGGGGATCATGCCGCGCTGCCAGGCGAGGCCCAGCATGAACATGTTCGAGGCGATGCTGTCGCCGAACAGCTTCATTGCGTAATGGTGCGCGTCAATGATGTGCGTATTGCCGTCACCTGAGGAGTCGCTTATCGCTTGCCGCAGGCGCATTGCGGGGAGTTCAAGCTCCGGGTTCTTGGTGAAGTCACCCGTGATCATCTCGTGGCTGTTGAGCGCCACCTTCGTGTGATCCTTGCGGACGGTTTCCAGCACCTTGTGAGAGCCGGTTACGACAAGATCGCAACCAAGGATCGCATCGGCCCCACCCAGTCCGGCTCGGATGGAGTGAATATCGTCTGGATTCTCCGCAATGCGCACGTGACACGCGACGGCTCCGCCTTTCTGGGCGAGACCTGCCATATCGATGGAGCCAAATCCACGGCCATCGATATGCGCTGCCTGGCCGAGAATTGCGCTGATGGTAACCACGCCGGTGCCGCCAACACCTGTCACAACGATCGACCATGATCCGTCGAGTTTCGGGAGTGATGGCGTTGAAAGTGCCGCAACTTTAGGAGCAAGTTCGACGGCGATATCCCTGGCTTCTGGTTTGCGTACATGTCCGCCGTGAACTGTCACGAAACTCGGACAGAACCCGTTGACGCAGGAAAAGTCCTTGTTGCAGGTCGACTGGTCGATGGCACGCTTGCGGCCCAATGGGGTCTCGACGGGTACGATGGCGACGCAGTTTGATTTTTCTCCGCAATCACCACATCCTTCGCAAACGGCAGTGTTGATGAAGGCGCGTTTCGGTGGATCCGGATAGAGCCCGCGTTTGCGGCGACGGCGTTTTTCTGCGGCACAGGTCTGGTCGTAGATCATGACCGAAACGCCTTTAACCCTTGTCAGCTCTTTCTGGACGCGTCCCAGCTCTGAGCGGTGTTCGACAGATGTGCTGAATGGAAAACCAATGTCGCGCGGATACTTTTCGGGTTCGTCCGTTACGACGACGATCTTGTTCACGCCCTCTGCGGCCATCTGTCGGGCGATGTGTCCGACGGTCAAACCACCGTCCAATGCCTGGCCGCCGGTCATCGCAACCGCGTCGTTATAGAGGATCTTGTAGGTCATGTTCGTGCCGGCTGCGACTGCGGCACGCACAGCAAGGGAGCCGGAGTGTGTGTATGTTCCATCGCCGAGGTTCTGGAACACGTGGTCGCGGGTGGAGAAGGGAGCTTCGCCAATCCAGTTCGCGCCTTCACCCCCCATCTGGGTGAAGCCTTCGGTCGAACGATCCATCCACAGCGCCATATAGTGACAGCCGATGCCGGCATAGGCGTGTGAGCCTTCTGGCACGACGGTGGATGTATTGTGTGGACAGCCGGCACAAAAATAGGGAATGCGGCTGGCGATTTCTGCGCCTTCCGGTCGGTTGCCGCGGTGTCGTTTGAGAACCTCGAGGCGTCCCGCGAGTTCATCGTTACCGCCAAAGCGCATGACCCGTTCACCGATTGCAAGGGCGACTTCGACCGGCTCAAGGGCACCTTTGGCGGGAAACAGCCATTGGTCATTTTCGTCTTTTTTTCCGATCACGGATGGCGCGTCGGTCTGACCGTAAAGCTCTTCCTTGACCTGCACCTCGATCAAGGAACGTTTTTCCTCCACAACGATGATCAGATCGAGCCCCTTGGCAAAGTCTTTCAGGCCTTGTGGTTCGAGTGGCCAAGTCATCGCCACTTTCATGAGGCGGATGCCAAGATCGTTGGCGCGCACTTCGTCGATCCCGAGTTCGTCAAGTGCCTGGCGTGTGTCGAGGTAACTCTTGCCGGTTGTGATGATTCCGATCTTCGGTGCGGTGCCGCCGTGCATGACAATCTTGTCGAGTTTGTTGGCGCGGGCGAACGCAAGGATGGCATCACGCTTGTGATCGTGCAGACGGGCTTCCTTGACCAGCGGCGCGTCGCCAAGCCGGATGTTCAGGCCGCCTTCGGGAAGGTCGTAATCTGTTGGTGACTGGATCACGATGCGCTCTGGTCTGCCGTCGACCGTCGCGGTGGCTTCAACGTTGTCCTTTACGCACTTGATGCCGACCCAGGCGCCACTGTAGCGCGACATCGCGATGCCGATCACGCCGTAGTCGAGGATTTCCTGAACACCAGCCGGGTTCAACACCGGGATCATGGCGTCGACAAAGGCGAACTCGCTCTGATGTGCGGAGGTGGATGATTCACAGGTGTGATCGTCGCCCATCAAGGCGAGAACGCCACCGAGTTTCGAGGTGCCAGCGTGGTTGGCGTGGCGAAAAACATCGCCACTGCGATCAACGCCCGGACCCTTGCCATACCAGATGCCGAAGACACCTTCGTATTTTCCCTCTCCGCGTAACTCAGCTTGCTGTGCGCCCCATATGGCGGTGGCTGCAAGATCTTCGTTCAGTCCGGGGTGAAAGACGATCTGTTCGTCGGTGACCCGATGTCCGGCGCGGGCAAACTGGCTTTCGAGACTGGTGATCGGTGAACCCCGGTACCCGGTAACGTAACCAGCGGTGTTGTGACCTGCGGCCTTGTCGCGTTCTCGAATTGTGAGGGCTAGGCGCACGATCGCTTGCGCGCCGTTGAGCAGCACATGATCCTGCGAGAGATCAAATTTTGCGTCGAGAGATTGGCTCTTCGGGGGCTCTGCTCTTGGCGGTGCGATGACCGTTTCTGTGTCGATGGTATTCAGAGTGTCGATCGGCGTATCTTGGGGCGTGCCTTCGGACATACTGGCCTCGTGGTTCGCTCGGGCGACACCCCGCCTCAACGCAAATCCCCTCGGTGTGTCGCCACTAAAAATAGGTCAGTAATGCTGACATATTTTCAGGTTCATGGCAACGTTGGGTCAGGCATCGTGGTGGGACGCGTCCTAAACCGAGAAGTGTCTGGCAGATACAGCAAGATCTGTTGCTCCTGTCATTGTCCGATACCCCACCTGGCTGGCCAAGATGTCCGCTGCGAGCGGTGAGCTTGAGGCCAGGCGATCTCGTTCCGCTTCGATCGCTGCGGCAAGTATGAGCTTGAATTCTGAAGGAAGTTTTACGGGGCTTGGTAGAGGCAGGGCTGTGCGTGCCAATTGGTTTGAGACGTGTGCTTCTGTTGCGGTGCGTGCCCGCTCAGCCTCGGTCAACGTTGCCAGGATCGCCTGTTCCGATGGGGGGAGCGAGTGCCAGGTTGCCTGTGGTATTGACATGACAAGTGGCTCACCTGCGAGCGGCGTTGGCAACGCATGCAAGATATGACCCTGCAGACGGCCCGCCTCCATGTCTTCGGCAAGCCCATCGGATAACTTCAGTTCGAGGATTGTAGCGCCACTTTCCGACCTGCTGAGTAAAGTCCGACCCGAAGACGTGACAGACAGAGATGGATGCGGGTGCAGGCCAACCAACTCGCGGTTAGCCCAAAGGCCCTGCGGTGCGTGAGCTTCTGTCACAAGGAAAACTCTTTGCGACGTTTCTGCCTCAAGCCGTTCCAGCATCGGCGCGCCACCGCCTGTTGTCAGCCAGCCGCCAAAATCACGGCTCTCGAAACCGTGGATTAACGGGAGGAATGTCATCCATGCGAGATGGTGCTCTACGCGTTGCGGCACTGCTTCAAGATTGATGTCAGCGCCGTCCGCAGTTTGGGAGGCTATGATCTGCAATTGCCCGTCTGTTGCACTTTCAAGCCCTTCGGCCAGGCGACGTGCAACGAGGGATGTGTCCAAGCCCGTGCGGGGCGATGGCATCGAGAGCGACAGGATGCGCGCCTTGGTGTTCAGCGCTGTTCCAGCAAGAGATGTGGTGGCCGCGCCTGAGACAGCCAACCCACCGACGGTGACGGCTCCGGTCGATTTCAGGAAAGCTCTGCGGTCCATATCTGGCTCCATCGCTGCGGTAGATCCACGGGCTATGAAACCGGATTGTCTGTCGTGTGACAAATGAATTCGCGTTTAAGGGACAGGCGCATGAGCGTTATCAGCTTGATGCAGCGACCAGTTGCTCAACCTGGCGGATGAAGGTGTCGTTAGATGGATTGCCGACAATGCGACCGACTTCACGCCCTCGGTCGAGAATGACGGTTGTCGGAAGGGTTTCGATTGGTTGGTTCAGGGCGCGACCCGCCGTACCGAGATAGTCGTAGTCGATGACCTGCATTGGAAGCTCAGAGCTCCGCGCTGACTGAAACCAGGGTTGGATGGTGTCGAACCGGAAGTCGCGGCAAGGTCCACAGAACTGTGTCTCGAAGACAACCAGTTCGAGCTGGCGTGGCGGCAGATCCTGCCGTGTTCCGCCAGACAATAACGTTAGAACGACAGCCGCAACTGCGACCCTGTTAACCCAATGCATCCCCAACATACTCCGGGGTTTGCGTTACACCTCATCGCGTTGGCCTGCTCTATTGGATCTCTGGCGCGATGTACCCTGAAAGCACCGTAATAAGGCAAGCGCGGCAGTGGTGAAAGGTTTCGTTAATATTTGAGTTAAATTCGATTGATCTATCACGACAAAAAAAACGGCCCCGAACCGAGATTCGGGGCCGTCAATGACGTTGGAAAATGCGCCAGTGCTAGCTGCGGTAGCGTTTCCAGGTCGCTGTGACTTTGGTCCCGACACGCACTTTGTTGTAGAGTTCAATAACGTGTGAGTTGTGCATCCGGATGCACCCCTTCGACACGTTCTTACCAATCGTCCATGGGGCATCGGTGCCATGGATTCTATACATGGTCGATCCAAGATAGAGTGCGCGTACGCCGAGCGGGTTGCGTGGGTGACCACCAGGAACCGAACCAGGAAGTTTTGGGTTCTCGCGGCGCATGAGCGGCGTTGGTGTCCAGGTTGGGTTCACGGCCTTGCGGGACACGTAGTGTGTGCCGGACCAGCGGCTCCGCGCACGCGGAACGGCAATCGGATAGGACACGGCTCGGCCGCGCGAGACGACGTGATAGAGGCGGCGGTCGCCGAAGCTCACCACAATCTGGCCTGCGCGGTATTTTTTGGGGAAGGCATGGCTGGATTTACCACCGGGTCCACCCCAGAAAAATCCGCCCCCTCCACCGCCGCCACTTGCAGTCGCTGACGACGTCGCAAAAGCGTCAGACTCGAATCCTCCGAGCTGCGCGGATGCGCTGGCGGTGCTCAGGATCAGGGCTGCAGCTGTTGCCGCGATGGATGTCATTAGTCGGTGGAAAAGCGTAGGGAACGCCATATCAAGCTCCTTGAAATCACAGGTGAACCGTTCCTCTCATCGAGGCCATAAACGGTTCGCTTTCGAATGCACTCGAACGCGACTTGAACTTGTGTCTTGGGGCGTTCCCAACCATTGGGGACACGATACTCAGCTGCCACTACACCGGCTTTGGCGGCAGGGCCATAATTCAGTCAGAATAGCAAAACAGCATTTATTGAATGCTGATCTCTGATTCGGCTTAACAATAGCAAAAGGTCGATGGCGGTTCGAACGGGTTCTTGTTTCTATGCCGTGGTATTCTGGTATCTGACGCGTAAATGACCGGGATACCGGACAGTTCACAGATCGTATTTTCCGATGCTCGCAAAAAAGATGTTGGCAATGAGCGGCTGGTTCTGTAGAAAAGAGGCGCGGAACAAATCATGAACTTTTCGATTTCAGTTGTGCCGCAACGAAATTGAAAAGTGTTCGCGTAGATTTTGTAATGCGTAAGCCCGGATTGATGTCATCGGGGTTGGATCGAGCGCTAACCCCCCTTGCGTTCGTCCAGCGGATGTCAGTCCGGGCTGTCGTTCCCAGGCTCGAATTGGCTTGCACGTGAGGAGAACCGGTGCTGGCTGTTTTGGCGGCAACGCGATATGGCAGAAGACGTTCCCTCTCTCGTTTCGTAAGTTGCTTGCCCTGTGATGCGCCGTACCCACTTTATTGCCAGCCTTTTTGTCTTTCTCGTTTGTGTCGCGCTGCTACTCCACTCAAGTGGGAGGCGGAATGCGGACGACATCACATCCCGACAAGCGAACCCTGAGGCTGCGAGTGGACGGATTGTAAAAAAACTGATCCGTGCGAAGCGGCATATGGTTGTGGCGGCCCATCCGCTGGCGGCTGAGGCCGGGCTCGAAATTCTGCGGGCGGGCGGCAGTGCGATTGATGCCACAATCGCGACGCAACTGGTTCTCAATCTGGTCGAACCTCAGTCCTCCGGAATCGGAGGCGGTGCATTTTTACTATATTGGGATGAAAAATCCAAAAACCTGAAGTCGTATGATGCGCGTGAAACGGCGCCTGCGGCTGCAACGCCGGATCGATTCATTCCCAAAGATGGCAGTGACCCGCAATGGCACACGACAGTGCATTCCGGACTTAGTGTCGGTGTGCCGGGTGTGCTGCGTGGATTGGAACTGGCGCACAAGCAGTATGGAAGACTCCCCTGGGCGCGCTTGTTCGAACGGGCGATTCAGGTGTCCGAAGATGGTTTTACAGTTTCGCGCCGATTGAACATGATGCTCGCGAACATGGGAGCGGAAGCCTTCGGGCCAGTGGCGCGTGCGCACTATTTCGATGCATCGGGTGCACCTTGGCCTGTCGGGCATGTTCTGAGGAACCCGCAATTTTCTGCAACGCTCAAGACGATTGCCCGTGAGGGGGCCGCCGCGTTTTATGTTGGTGATATTCCGGCTGCGATTGTTGAGAAACTGAAGGTCGCGCCCAACGCCCCAAGTGATATGACTGTGGAAGATATATCCGGGTACCGTTCATTGGTGCGCGCACCGGTGTGTGCGATGTACCGCAGTTACAATGTGTGCGGTATGGGGCCACCGTCGTCTGGTGCGTTGACGATTGGGCAGGTGCTCAAGTTAATCGAGCCATTTGATCTTGGGGCAGAACCTCTGGCGACGAACGCGTTGCATGTGATCGTCGAGGCGCAGAAACTCGCGTTCGCGGATCGCGGTCGCTACATGGCGGACCATGATTATGTGCGTGTGCCGGAGGGGTTGCTGGATCATGGGTATCTCGCACAACGACGGACATTGATTCAGAGGGATGCGGCAATGGTGAAGGCTGTAGCCGGACAGCCACCGCAGCGTCATGCCCGTACGTTTGGTCGTGACGGAACCATTGAACGTGCGGGTACAAGCCACGTTTCAATTATCGATGGCGACGGGAATGCCGTGTCGATGACGACCACGATCGAGTCTGCGTTCGGCTCTCGGATGATGGTTGGCGGGTTTCTTTTGAATAACGAATTGACGGATTTTGCGTGGCGGCCAACGGATGACGAAGGACGGCCCGTCGCCAACCGGATAGAGCCGGGCAAGCGTCCACGCTCAAGTATGTCGCCAACGGTTATTTTTGCTCCGGATGGGAAGCTATGGGCGTTAACCGGATCGCCGGGGGGTAGCCGGATCATCAATTACACATTGAAGACCATCATCGGCATGATCGACTGGAAACTTGATGCGCAAACGGCTGCGGATCTGGTCAACTTCGGAAGCCGGAACGGACCGTTCGAGGTGGAAGCTGGACTTGAAGGGGCAGGATTACTCGCGCGCATGGCGTTGAAGGGGCATGTGGGAGCACCGAAACCCATGACTAGCGGTGTGCACACGATTGTTGTGACGCCAGATGGCCTGGAGGGGGGAGCTGATCCTCGCCGTGAAGGCGTTGCGGTTGGGGATTGATTGCGTTGCCATCTGTTCAAGATGTGCCGAGTCACGCGATCTCCGGGACGATCAATTCTCCACACGGAACGGGCTGGCGTTGCGATGACGATTTCACTTGAATCGAAGCCGTTGTTTTCCTTCGGCTCCCTGATGGATTGCGATGTGCTCACATGCGTATCAGGACAGCCGTTGTCGGAGTTGTCGATCGTCGCGGGAACGGCGTCCGGGTATGTGCAGCGCGCTGTCATGGATCAGAGTTTTCCGGTATTGGTTTCAAGCACCTCGGCGTTGACGACCGGTGTCCTGATTTCGGGGCTGACGGATATCGCCATGGATCGCATTTTGTTCTTTGAAGGTGACGAGTACGAGTTGGCGGACATCACCGTGGAGACTTCGAACGGAGAAGCGGTGCCATGCCGGTATTTTCAGGACACAGCGGTCTATGAAGTCAGCGATCACCCTTGGGATTTTCTACATTGGCAGGCAACAGAGAAAGCGGAATTCCTCGTGCGGACGAAGAGGTTTATGCGCCTGTTTGGAACCATGTCAGCCACGGATGCAGATGTATTCTGGTGAATGTGGTGATCTGCCTTGGTGTCGCGTTCGGACTAAGAATTTTATCTGCACGCAGTGTCTCGGTGAACATGAGTAGCCTTCACTTCCGATCGTTTCGTGCGCTCTGCTTGTTCATGATTTGAGGAATGCTGTGACCTTGTAATGCAACAAGGAATTCATGCATGAGCCGACCTATAGCGCGTCTGATTCACATGGACTCATGACGCGACGCCCAGGTGTCTTCACAGACATCCCGGTGTCTCCATTTAAGTCGGACACACCCTATCCCACATCCCGGAATTGTTCTGCCGTTGCCAAGTCTACGGAGACAAGCTGGCTCACACCCTTTTCCATCATGGTCACACCGAACAGGCGAGCCATGCGGGCCATGGTGTTGGGGTGGTGGGTGATGACGAGGAAGCGGGTGTCGGTCGAGCGGGACATTTCATCCATCAGGTCGCAGTAGCGATCGACGTTGGCATCATCCAGTGGGGCGTCGACTTCGTCGAGCACGCAGATCGGCGACGGGTTTGTCAAAAACACGGCGAAGGTGAGAGCGGTGGCGGTGAGAGCCTGCTCACCGCCGGAAAGCAGGCTCAGTGTGACGGGTTTTTTCCCCGGCGGGCGGGCGACAATCTCTAGACCGGCTTCGAGCGGGTCGTCGCTGTCGACGAGTTTCAGCTCCGCTTCGCCGCCATTGAACAATGTCTTGAACAGTCGCTGGAAATGGCTGTCGACCTTCTCGAAGGCGTCGAGCAGGCGGCGGCGAGCTTCCTTGTTTAGTTTCGAGATACCCTGGCGTAACTGGGCGATTGCTTCTTCCAGGTCAGCGCGTTCGGTTTCCATACCGTCGAACTGTTCGGTGAGTTCCGCCAGTTCTTCTTCGGCGCGCAGGTTCACGCCACCGAGGCGTTCACGATCCGCCTTGAGGCGCTGCGCCTTGCGTTCAAGCTCCGCAAGCGGAGGGAGTTTTTCCGGGTCTACGGTACCGGCCAGTTCGAGGCATTTGTCCGGTGTGCATTCCAGCGTTTCGCGAATGGCGCGGGCCTGATCGGCCATACGCTCGCGCGCTGCCTCAAGGCGAGCTTCATTTCCGGCGCGTTTTTCCCGCAAAGTTGCGACTTTGGTCTGCGCTTCCCTGAGTGCCGCTTCTGCTGTGCGGCATTCTGTGTCGGCAATGGCAAGGCGGTCGGCGGCATCCTTGCGGGACTGCTCGGCCTTGGTGATTTCTTCCTGAAGGGACGCTTGTTTGTTAGAGATTGCCTCCGGCTGGCTCGCCAGCTTCTCGGATTCTGATGCAGTCTCTGCGATCCTCGTGTTCAAGCCCTTGATCTGCTGCGATGCGCTTTCGGTCCGCTTGGTCCAGCGTGCGATATCGTCTGTCAGCCGGGTGATCCGGGTGGCCCTTTCCTGACGTTCCGTTGCGAGGCGAGCGACTTCGCTGCGCTTTTCGAGGGCCGTATTCCGTGCCGTCGTTACTGATGCCGACAAGGCTTCGACCCGTTCCGTCAATGCTGTTGGGTCATCGAGGCTTTCTGCTGCCATTGCGACGGCCGCCACGCTGCGGAGGGTTTCTGCAAGCTCGCTGGCAATCCGCGCTTGCGACGTTGTGAGGGACGCGATCTGCTCTCGAGTCTTTTGCGCCTTGCGTTCCAGTTCTGCCAATGCATCACGCTGCCCGGCGAGTGCGGACTGTTCCGTGCGCCATGCGTCGCGGAGTTTTTTCTCATTCGCGCGGGCGGTTTCTGCGGCCTGTTTGGCGCGCTCTGCAGCAGCAGCGGATTTTTTCGCCTTCTCATCCTGTACGGTGTGGTCCTGATCGAGGGCCTTCAATCGGTTGCGCATGGCGAGACGACGGGCGGCTGCGGTTTCTGCACCTGCCCGCATCACGAGGCCGTCCCAGCGCCACATACTGCCTTCGCGTGACACCAGCCGTTGGCCGGACGAGAGGACGCCCTGCAATTCATCGCCAAGGTTGTCCGGTACGACGCCGATCTGGTTGAGGCGTCTGGCAAGCGCTTCGGGGGCCGTGACGTAGCGTGTGAGTGGAGTGGAATCAGCGGGGAGTTCAGGGCCTGGAACCGTCATCAATCCAGCGCGCCAGAATGTGCCCTGTTCGGATTCGTCTACAGGCAGGTCGAGTTCATCACCGAGCGCGGCGGCAAGCGCTTTTTCGTATCCGTCCTGTACGGTGGTTTGGTCGATGACAGGTCGAGACTTTGATGATTTCGACTTGGAGCCGATCAGGCGGGTGAGGGCGTCGCGCTCGGCTTCGATGTTCTTGAGCGCAATGCGTTCTTCGTTGGCTGTCGCCGTCGCCTTGCGCTCGTCGCCCGCACGGGCCTGGGCAAAATTCTCCGCGCCGATGGCCTGCTCCTCAAGTTCACGCAGCGCAACGGTTCGGGTTGTAATTTCGGTTGCGAGTGTTTCGGACTTCGCAAGCTCTGGTGCAGCAGTGTTCAGTGCGGACAGGTTGTTTGCAAGCTGCGATTGCTCGCTGGTCAGGCGATCGCGCCGCTTCTGCACATCCTGCTTTTGCGTTTCGATCCGGCGATGCTCTGCGGCAAGTTCGGCGCGCTGGCGGTTTGCCTCTGTTAGCTCGCTCTCCTGTGCGGCAAGTGCAGCGTTCGCTTGCTCCAGTGCTTGCGCTGCCTGCTCCTTTGACGCTGTCTCGTTCTCGGCGCTGGTCTTGAGGTTCGTCAGCTCGTTGGACAAGCGCGTGATTTCACTGGCTGCTTCGCTGGCTGCTTCCGTTTCGCGGGTGAGGTCGGATTTCAGTTGCACGAGACGGGCGCTCAACTCGTCAGTGCGTTCTTGCACGCGTTCACGCTCACGGTTGAGGTTTTCGTTTTCGAGTTTGAGGCGTTGCATGGCCGCAGCGCGTTCTGCTTCACGGTCCCGCAATGGCTGGAGCGCCTTGTTGGCCATGAACTGAGTGCGTGTCGCGACCGACTCTGCTTCCGTCGCGCTTGCCAGATCGCGAACGATGCCCTGCAACCCCTGCTCGACATCCGCGACGGTCTTCTGCACGTCCAGCCAGCCAAGGTGGAAGATAATGGCTTCAGTTTCGCGGATTTCGCCAGCAATTTCCTTGTAGCGAATGGCTTGACGCGCCTGACGTTTCAGGCCGTTCATCTGCCCGTTCAACTGGCCGAGCAGATCTTCCATGCGCCCAAGGTTTCCGTCGGCGGCCCGGAGTTTTATTTCGGCTTCATGCTTGCGGGTATGAAGCCCGGCGATGCCCGCTGCGTCTTCCAGAATGCGGCGGCGTTTCTCCGGTTTGGCTGTGATCAACTCGCCGATCTGTCCCTGACGGACAAGAGCGTGAGAGCGCGCTCCCGTTGCGGCATCCTCGAACAGCACCTTGACGTCGCGCGCACGAACTTCCTTGCCGTTGACCCGATAGATTGATCCGGCGTCGCGTTCGATCCGGCGGGTGATCTCGATGACGTCGTTTTCGTTGTACTCCGACGGCGCGGAACGTTCCGCGTTGTCCAGCGTGATCATCACTTCAGCCGCGTTGCGTTCGGGCCGTCCATCGGTGCCGGAAAAGATCACGTCCTCCATGGAGGAGGCGCGCATGCTCTTGTAAGAGGTTTCGCCCATCACCCAGCGGAGCGCTTCCAGCAGATTGGATTTGCCACAGCCGTTCGGTCCCACGACGCCCGTCAGGCCCGGCTCAATAAGCAGGTCCGTCGGTTCGACGAAGGATTTGAATCCGATCAGTCTGAGGCCTTTGATCTGCAAGGGCGGTGGGTCTCCGGGCACACGCAGGCGCACTGGTGAATCAGAGCGCGATCTGGAGTTTTGTCTCAGGTCTGGCGGTCGGGATCAATGCTCTGGCCTGATGCAACTGTTCGTCAGTTGCAGGATTTTGCGCGGCTGTCGCCGTTGTGCCTCTGACATGGTGAACAGGAGCTTTGCGTATGGCGCGTGTTCGCGTTGACGA
Source organism: uncultured Hyphomicrobiaceae bacterium (assembly GCA_937931785.1). Lineage (GTDB taxonomy): Bacteria > Pseudomonadota > Alphaproteobacteria > Rhizobiales > CALHAX01 > CALHAX01. The sequence goes on from CALHAX010000030.1 coordinate 51,157, forward strand.
ATCAACCGGACGTTGTGGCCGATACGGATTGACCGGTTAGCATCGGATCGATGTGACCTCGCATGTCTTCTATCGATTGGAAGGATCGAATATGGGTCTGGTTGATAAAGAACGTCGGTGTGCCGATCACCCCGAGTTCGCGCCCCCTGTCTTTGGACCATTTCACGCCCGCAATCAGTTTTTCATTCTTGAGGCATGCCTCGAAGGCTGCGCGTGTCATCCCGGTCTTTGCGGCAATGGCGTAGATCTTGTCAGGCCGAACTTCTTGCGAGACCCATTTTTCCTGATTGGTCAGGTACAGGTCGTACAACTTGAAGTAGTCCTTCTTTGGTGCGCAGCGGGTGATGAGTGCCGCATTTCCAGAGGAACGGCCGATCGGAAACTCGCGCAGGATATAGTGCACCTTTCCGGTGTCGACGTATTCCTTCTTGAAGGTTGGCCAGGTTTGCTCGCGAAACGCGCGACAGTGCGGGCAGGTCCATGATCCGTATTCGATCACTGTCACCCTGGCGTTCGGATTCCCCAGTGTTCGATCTTCGAGGGGGCCCGCTTCCTTGAGTTGAGCAATAGTGGGGTTTTTGATGACTTCACGCCGCGTGGATGTGCTTTCCGGAGCGCCGTCGCGTGAGAATATGGAATTCGCGTTCCCGTCAGTGCCATTCTGAAGGCCCGCCGAGATCAGCGTTCCGTCGTTCTGGGTGCACGCAGAGACGAAGACCGCGAAGCTGACCGCTGCGATCCAGTTTGCACCGTTAACCCGCTGTAATGGCACGATCATTACTCCCCCGTTCTGGTGCAAAGCCAAACACCAGGTGACGCGTAGTCATGCCAGATGGAACTAGCTGTTTTCCAGCAGTGCGTCGATGGTTGCTGACAATCCAGATATGCTCGAATTGCCGGTGAACTTGCGACCGTTGAGGAAGAGCGTTGGTGTTGAGCGTACGCCGAAGTCGTCAGCGCCACGCTTGCGGATCCAAAGGATGCCGTCGACAAGCTTCTGGTCCTTGAGGCACTTGTCGAAACTTTCGCGTGTAAATCCGGCTTGCTTGGCGATCTCGCGAAGCGGTGGAACAGGGTTGCCGCCCGAGAATGCCCATTTCTCCTGCTGAGCGAACAGGACGTTCGTCAGGGCGTAGTGTTTTTCAGGTCCGGCACAACGCGCCAGCATGGAAGCCGCTGTTGCGAGGTTGTCGAGTGGGAACTCGCGCAGGATCACTCGCAATTTCCCCGTGTCGACGTATTTTTTCTTGAGCTCGCCCAGCACCCCGGTGTGGAAGCGCGCGCAATGTGGGCAGGTCATTGAGGCGTATTCGACAAGTGTGACCGGGGCGTCGACCTTGCCTATGGACATATCCGGGATGTCGCCGGCCTTCATGAATTTGTCCATGTCCACCTGGCTGCCAAGCGCTTCCTGAGCCTTGGCCGGCTTTACTGCGAAAAGTGCAGCGCCAGTTGTGGCGATCAGTCCAAGTCCTGCTGCGGCCAAGATGGCATCGCGTCGGTTGACCTCAAAGGTATCAATCGCTGCAGTTTGGGCGAGCATCTTGTCTTGCGGCATTAATCTGGTCTCCCCTGAGATCTGAATAGATACTTAAAACGCAGTTTGTTCGAAAGCACCATAGTACGAGACAAAGGGCTCATTCATGGCGCAAACCATACATTTTCTAAGATTACTGCGGGATTTGCGGCCACAGCAATCACATTGATGTGTGATTTGACGGCATTACGTCTCATGTGAGTTGGATCGCGGTGGATCGTTTTGGCCTGGACCGTTCTCAGGCGACGCGTCGCGCAAGGCCGGCAAGGGCTTCGCGCAATTGTGGATTCTCTATCTTTGCGAGATCATCCACACGTGCACGCGATAGAACGTCGCGCGGTTTGGGCGTCGGATTACGCTTCGGATCGAGACGGATCTCGCTCAGAGGTGCCTGCAGAACACGGAGTGCTGCGATGGCCCGGTAGCCGAAATACTGGTTGATGCGATCAATGATCTGATCCGATTGATGCTGCAACTCAATCGCCAAGGGACCGTCAACACGGAGCAGCAGCGTGCCACCCGTCTCGCAGTGCGGCCGTTTGTCATCGGAGAACTCATCCTGTGACACCTTTGGCCATTTGACCTTTTCGGGGTTCGTGAACGCAGCCATTTGCGGACCAACGATCGCCTTCCAGTCCGTCAGAAGCGCCGCTGCCGGGAAGCCGAATTTCTGGAATGCCTTCTTCGTGACGTCAGGTAGAAACGCACCGACAGCCTTTGCGGCTCCGCGATAGGGAGTCTTCTTTGTTTTTTGCATAAACGCCCACCAGCCCAGCGAGGTTTCAAAAATCTGTTGGTCAAACTAACATCGCGCGGGTGATTCGGGGGAATAAGGGCATGGAGCTGGCGGTGACTGGTGCTGAAAAGCCACGCAAAACGCGCCGTCCGACCGTCAAGGCGCCGCCGATCTCCGAACTGCTATTGAGCTGGTACGGATCAGAGCGGCGTGACCTGCCGTGGCGTGCCCCTCCCGGACAGCGGACTGATCCGTATGGTGTGTGGCTCTCGGAAGTGATGCTGCAGCAGACCACCGTAAAGGCGGTCATTCCCTACTATCACAAATTCCTGAAGCTCTGGCCGACGGTCGGCGATCTTGCTGCGGCGGACCGCGAGGAGATTCTGACGGCGTGGGCCGGGCTCGGATATTATTCTCGGGCCAACAATTTGCATCTGTGCGCGCAAACCGTGGTTGCAGAGTTTGGTGGTGCGTTCCCGTGCTGTGAGTTTGAGCTGAGGAAGTTACCGGGGATCGGTCCTTACACGGCGGCTGCGATTTCCGCGATTGCGTTCGGTCGCAAGGCGACGCCGGTGGACGGCAACATCGAACGGGTCATGGCACGGGTGTTTGCCGTGCAGGATCCCTTGCCCGGAGCGAAGGCCAAGTTGAAGGCGCATGCCGAGGCGATGACACCGGCCATGTTTGCGGGAGATTTTGCGCAGGCTCAGATGGATCTCGGTGCTACGATCTGCACGCCGAAGTCGCCATCTTGCATGATGTGTCCGCTCAAGGATCACTGCAAGGCGCGTGCGAAGGGGATCGAGGCGCAATTGCCGCGAAAAGCCGCCAAGCCTGCGAAGCCGGAGAGAAATTGTCTGGCGTTCGTTGCCCTGCGTGCGGATGGAAAAGTTCTGTTGCGCAAGCGCGAAAGCAAGGGTCTGCTCGCCAATATGATCGAGGTGCCTTCAACCGTGTGGGATAGCACGGTGGTCAATGTCGACGACGCGCTGGCCTCTCCACCGATTTCGGGCGACTGGTGGATGGTTCCCGGATCTGTCGTGCATACATTCACGCACTTCCGGCTGACGGTGCAAGTGGTCCGCGCCGTTGTACCCGCGTCCGCGTCGCTCACGCTGTGGGCGGAGCAGGAACGCTGCCGATGGATCGCGCGGGGAGAACTGGACGGGCAAGCGTTACCGAGCGTGATGCGGAAAATATTGGCACACGGGTTGGGAGATGTCGGATAGGAGCTTTGCTCCTCGCAGGATCTCATGTTGTGGTTTGCTGAATTGGTGACATCTTTTCAACGATAGCTACAAACTTTTAGTCTTTGAACTGCGGACTGGATAGCCTGCGGCTCACGGTCGCAGAGTATTTATTGGCGATTGATGTTCGGCCGCCTCCTTGTCGCAAGCGGTTCGCTCGAACGTGTTCGGGCGCCACTATCGTATGCCACTACAAGACCGCCTCTACGGCGAGCCGACGACCATATGGAACAACAAGATGCCCTTCTCTGGGCCGTCGCAAGGCGGGCCAACCGCCTGCGTGTTCCATGAAGGTGAACCACAGGGAGGGCCTGCCCCATGACAATGAGGACCAAAGATACGCTCGACTATCCAGATCTCACCGAGTTTGATGAAAACATTCGCGATACGGTGCAAGGTATGGCTGACGCAGAGCGACGCGCCATTGCAGCACCTACGCAAGAGACGGAAGACTGTCCCTGCAAGGATGGCATGTTTCCCCAGCAGGACCGCCGTTCGTTTCTCCTGAGTGCTGCGGCAGGAGCGGCGGCTGCTGGCTTGTTGCCGAAGGTTGCACACGCTGAAGCCCCGGCAGGCGCATTCGAGTTCCCGGTTCCAGACGATCCAACCAAGGTACAGGGACGGTTGACCAACGACGACGGTGGATACGGTTCGCGATCTCAGTTCGAATCTGCGGCGCGCTGGCGTTTTCCAACAAAGACCAAGGAGTCATCCTGGACGATGACGCCATTGGCTGACAGTCAGGGGATTATTACTCCGTCTGGTCTGCATTTCGAACGCCACCACGGCGGCATTCCGACAATTGATCCCGACAAACATACTCTTATCGTGCATGGCATGGCCGACAAGCCAAAAAAATATACGATGGCAGATCTCAAGAGATTTCCATCCACGTCCCGGATTAATTTCATCGAGTGTTCGGGGAACGGCCTGACAGAGTTCAAGGCACCATATCTCAAGACGGTTCAGGGTACACACGGGCTTACCAGCACGTCCGAATGGACCGGTGTGCCCTTGTCTACAATTCTCAGCGAGGTCGGAGTTCAGGACGGTGCAGCATGGATTCTTGCCGAAGGTGCCGATGCTGCGGTGATGACGCGTAGCGTTCCTCTCGACAAGGCGTGGGGCGATGCCATGCTTGCGTACGCACAGAACGGCGAGGCCATTCGGCCCGAACAAGGCTACCCGTTGCGACTCGTTTTACCGGGTTACGAGGGCAATACGCACATCAAGTGGTTGCGTCGTCTGGAGATCAGCGACAAGCCGTTTATGACACGAGAGGAGACATCGAAATACACGGACGTTCTTGATACGGGTAAGGCCCGTCAGTTCTCCTTCGACATGGAGGCAAAATCGGTCATCACATTTCCTTCGGGTGAAATGAAACTTCCCGGCGCTGGATTTTATGAAATCACTGGGTTGGCCTGGTCTGGTCGTGGAACGATCCGGCAGGTGGAAGTCACAACAGATGGTGGGAAGACCTGGAATATCGCTGCTCTGCAGGCCCCCGTACTCCCGATTTGCCATACCCGCTTTCGCTTCCCCTGGAGGTGGGACGGTAATCCCGCACTCATCGCAAGCCGGTGCATTGACGAGACCGGGTACGTGCAGCCGACGATTGCGGACATCAACAAGGTTCGTGGCGTCAACGGTCATCCCAAGTTTGCATCAATCTATCATCTGAACGGGATCATGGCCTGGCAGGTAGGTGCGGACGGCTCAGTCGCAAATGCGGCGCATCAGGTTTGAGAGCGCAAATCATCACAACTGGTTGGTCTCGAATGTCTTCAGAGATTCGGGACACGTGATTGGAGGAAAACATGTTTGAATATTGGACGTCGAAACTGTGCCGCCCCGCCATTGCTGTTGCAATCCTGCCGTTCGGACTGCTGCTTGCCGCATCCGCAGCGAACGCCGAAGGTTTTGGATTTGGCACAACGCCAACTGCTGCGGAAATTGCGGCGATCGATATAGATGTCATGCCGGATGGACGCGGGTTGCCGCCAGGATCGGGCACGGTCGCGCAGGGCAAGGCGCTCTACGAACAGAATTGCGTGGCATGTCACGGTGAGAATCTGGAGGGTGTTGCTGCGACCGGAGGAGCCGCATTGATTGGCGGTCGTGGTTCAATCGGCACACCCAAAACCAAGAAAACTGTCGAAAGTTACTGGCCTTATGCGTCGACACTTTACGACTATGTGAAACGGGCCATGCCCTTTACTGCGCCCGGTTCGCTCAAGGACGATGAAATCTACGCGCTCTCGGCCTACATCCTGAACCGAGCCAACATCATTGGCGAAAACGATGTGATGAACGCCGATACTCTCGCGAAGGTGCAAATGCCGAACAAAGACGGGTTTATTTCCGATGCGCGTCCGGACGTGCATAATTATCGCTGATCTGGCGAGTTGAATCCGGTCGTAGCGATCGGAGCAAAAAGAGTTGTCCCGAACCTGAATTGGGTTTGGGGTCACTCATCGTCGGGACAATGAATGGCGCGCGTGTGTTGTCCCGGTGTGCAGCCGGGAGGATCACCCCCGCTGTGCCGCATTTTCCAAATGCGCCTCGACGCTATAGGTTTCGGGTATCACCGTCACATCCTCTGCCTGCGATATGTTTTCCACCAGACGTTGTGCGAGTCTATGCGCAATGCCGAATGTGATCTTGTAACCGCCAGTGGCGATGTGGATGTGGCGTGTGGGATCGAGGCAACCGATGATAGGATCTTTCGCGGTGCAACGGGGGCGAACGCCGGCCCAATGAGCGATGAGACGTCCATTTCGAAGGGGAGGGCAGAGTATTTTGGCCCGTGTGATGAATGCTTCGGATTTGGCAGGGTCGGGCGTTGTTGGATCGTCGAACTCGTCTTCGCTGGTGCTGCCGACGGCACAGCGGTTCAGGCCATGCGGTACAATATAAACCCCGTTGTCGTAGATCACGGGGGGCAAGGCCGACTGCGGTTCTATTTCGAACACAGCGGCCTGGCCCTTCACGCCACCGCCGAGTTTCAGGCCAAGGATGCGCTCTGCGAGTGGGAATGTTTCGTGTCCTGCCGCCAGAACGATGTCGTGTGCGATGAGATCGAGCGGTTTGGTTGTCGTATTGAGCCGACCTGTGCCGGTGTCGATGTCCATGACTTCGACGCCCTCCAGGAGGGTGCCGTGATCTGCCACGAAGGCGCGTAGAGCCGTAGTATATTTCTCCGCAATGATGCGTGCGGACAGGTTGTCGTGAATAATTCCTAGCGGCGCGGCTGCTTCGTCGATCCAGCCCTCGACGGAGCTGGTATCTCGAACCTCCACAGCGAGATTTGTACCGGCTGTGTTCCAGGCGACGTTTGAGCCGATGCAGGCAGCTTTGGCGTGATCAAGATAGCGTTGCGTGCGGATCGGCATGATGCGGCCACAGCGGGCGTACCCTGTATCCAGGCCAGTGTCGTCTTCAAGGGCGTCGATTTGTGTGGGCAGTTCTGCAAGGGCTTCGAACTGAAAAATTTTCTTTGCGCTCATCACGCGGGGCAAGTGTGGTAGGAGTGCGCCAAGAACTGTGCCGCTTGCGCCGGAACTGCACGTGACCTTGTCAACAAGGGCGACGCTCATCCCGGCCTTGATCGCGTGGCGCGCAACCCAAAGGCCAACCACACCGCCACCGACCACAACCACATCGTAAGCCACGCCATGTCCACCGACGATCAGAAGAAAGAGGTTTTTGATGCCGCAGGTGACGCGGCAGTGCAATGGCGCAATGGCAATGTGCCGTTTTCGCCGCGGTTTGCGGATACATATTTTTCCGATGTCGATGGTCGGGCGGAAACGCGTGAGGTTTTTCTGGGTGGCAATGGTTTGCCCGCGCGATGGGATAGGGGCGAGACCTTCACAATTGCCGAACTGGGGTTCGGCACCGGACTGAATTTTCTGGAGACAGCCCGACATTGGCTACAGTGCGCTCCACCTGGCGCGACGTTGCGGTTCATTTCGTTCGAGAGATTTCCCATGAACCATGCGGACATCATGAAGGTGTTGGCTGTATGGCCAGATCTGGTTCCATTGGCTCTCACATATCTGGTGGGCTGGCCGGGGAAAGGATCGTCGTTCTCCGTGACACGTGATGGCGTTTCGCTTGAGGTGCGTCTTGGCGATGCGCGAACATTGATCGAAGATACCGCGTTCGTTGCTGATGCCTGGTATCTGGACGGGTTCAGTCCGGCGCAAAATCCCGAGCTTTGGGACGAGGACTTGCTGGCGTGCGTGTTTTCCCGAACGGCGCCCGGTGGAACGTTCTCGACCTACACGGCTGCCGGCTGGGTCCGTCGAAATCTACAGACGGCGGGGTTCGCTGTGGAGCGTGTTCCAGGTTACGGACGCAAACGCGAACGGCTACAGGGTGTGAGGACGACGGCTGGAGCTGGTGCGATCGGTTCACACACGAGGTCTTGAACCGATCCCTATCGAACTCCCGTCGTTCTTTGCAGTAGAGTATTTACAGTTGCCCCCAAGAGGAGATGATCATGTCTGCACCCACCACGCTTTCACGCCGCCAGATGCTTTCACTTGCCGCCGGAGCTGGCGTTACAGCGACAGCCAGCGCGTTGCCCCTTTCATCCGCGTCCGCACGTGCACCGATGCTTGGTGCTGACGTCGCCAGGTACCACCGTGTCAAACTCGGGGCATTCGAAATCACGACGATATCCGATGGCGCGGCGGCCGTGCCGAAGGTGCATCCAATCTTCGGACAGAACCAGTCCGCTGATGATGTGAAAACGCACATGGGGACGAACTTTCTTCCTGGTGACAAGATGTCGATCGGATTCACGCCTGTTGTTGTGAATACCGGATCGCAACTCGTGTTGTTTGATACAGGTAACGGGAGCGGGCGTGGCGCGACGCGTGGACTTCTCGCCAAAACATTGGCCACGGCTGGCTACAAGCCGGAGCAGATCGACATCGTTGTGCTCACTCATTTTCATCCCGATCACATTGGTGGTTTGATTGAAGGTGGCCAGACTGTATTTCCGAATGCGCGTTATGTGACGGGGCAGGTCGAATATGATTTCTGGTCAAAGCAGGACCCGAACGATAGCGACACGAACATGGCGAGCCGTGCGAAGCTGGTTCAGTCGAATGTGGTGCCGCTTGCTGAGAAAATGACATTCATAGGTGACGGTGCTGATGTCGTGACCGGGATTACTTCGGTCAATGCGTTTGGTCACACCCCGGGGCAGTTCGCGTTCAATATCGAGAGTGAAGGTCGTCGGGTCGTTCTGTGGGCAGATGCCTGCAACCACTATGTTGCGTCTTTGCAGAAACCGGAATGGCACGTCATTTTCGACATGGACAAGGATGCGGCGATTGCGTCGCGGAAGAAAATTCTTGGTATGGTTGCCGCTGACAAGGTTCCGGCAACTGGATATCACATGCCATTCCCGGCGCTGGGTTTCGTCGAAGCGCAGGGCGATGCTTTTCGCTGGGTGCCAGTCAGCTATCAGTTCGACCTGTAATCTGTAACAGGAAGAATGCGGCGTCCACCCAGCGCGCCGATGCGTGAAAACGCTTCAGCGTCGTCGACGTCGTCCAACACAGAGAGATGAGTGACGCGCAGGTCAGCGACGTTGGCCTGCGTGTCTGCAAGGGTATGTTCACTCGACCATCGCACGCCGTGGAACAGTTGCGGAATGCGTCCGTTGCGGGCGAGGCCGATCAGCCAATAGCCCCCATCATCCGCTGGGCCGAAGACGACATCGGAAGGCCCGAGCGCCGCGAAGGCATAAGCGATATGGTTGGGATCAATCTCGGGAATATCGGTACCGATGATAATGACGGGGCCGGGTGGCGATGTGTCGAAAACGCGCTGCATGCGGCGACCGAGATCGCCCGTTCCCTGTGTAAGCCTCGGAATGCGGTGTGACCAGCTTGTCGTATTCACGGAGGGGTCGGGTGTTACGGCGAGGCCGGTATCCCAACGTTGATCTGCCGCCAATCGCGCAATCACATTGCCGGACGTATGACGGTAAACGCTGGTCGCTCGAGCTGTTCCAATGCCGCGTGCCAACCGGGTCTTGACCGCACCGGCCACAGGATCGCGGACCATCACTATGACGCGACGCCGCCATGTCCCGATGGTTTTTTGGTGAAGCCGCTCAACCATAGAGCTTCCGGATGGTCTCCGGCTTTACACCCACAAAATATAACATCACGCAGGTCAGGTTTCGAACAGCGCGGATGATATATCCGTATTTTTGATAACGCGCGGCACTGGTGACAGCCTGGCTTTTGAGAAACCGGAGGCGGCGCCGTCCGATACGTCGTACGATATCAACGTCTTCCATGAGTGGCAGTTCACCAAAGCCACCAATCTCGTCGTAGTGATTGCGTGAAATCAAAAGCCCCTGATCACCGTAGGGGAGAGCAAACACGGCACAGCGCAGGCGAACAAGTTTTTCCATCAAACGCGCGCGGCCGGCGTCATCGTCCAGGGCGAAGCGAAAGGCGGCGGCTTGTTCCGTGTGTTTCTCGATATGCGTCCTGATCTCCTGGTTCCAGTTGCCGGTGAGAACCGTGTCTGCATGCAGGAATAGCAACCAGTCGCCCTGCGCGGCTTGCGCGCCTTCCTTGAGTTGCTGACCGCGACCGCGTGTCGACTTCACGATCGTTGCGCCGGCCTCGTCGGCGATGTCCAGCGTTAGATCGTCTGACCCGCCGTCCGTGACGATAACGTCCCGCACAAGTCCGTCGATGGCCGCCGGCACCAGTGGCGCCATGGTGCGCGTGAGGCCTTGCTCGGCATTCAATGTCGGGATGATGACAGACAACATGGCGTGCAGGTAGCGGTTGGAACCTCATGGAGCAAGTGGCGTTTTTTCTGAATAAATGTTCTTGATTTGTTCTGGTCATGCTTTACACATATTGCATGAAGATTGATCTTGAACGTGTTGTGGCAGAAGAGCGACGTCGTGGCCGCGGTGCGCGCACCAATGTGTCGGGGCGCTACGAGGTTGAGCTCCGCGAGGAGATCGATGATGGCTGGGATAACCTTGCCGACCTGCCTGCTCTGAAGACTGAGGTTCAAATCGAGGCCGCGCGTTCGATCCTTTCGAAGAACAGCTCGCCAGATTTGAGCTTCGATCAGTCGATTAATCCGTATCGGGGGTGCGAGCACGGCTGTAGTTACTGTTACGCGCGTCCCAATCACACGTATGTCGGGCTGTCGGCAGGTCTGGATTTCGAGACGCGGTTGTTTGCCAAAACGAATGCAGCAGATTTGTTGCGCAAAGCACTGGCTGATCCGAAATATGTGGCGAAGACCATTGCGCTTGGTGCTGTGACAGACCCGTATCAGCCAATCGAGCGGACGTTTGGAATTTCACGGCAAATTCTCGAGGTTCTGGACGCAACCAGCCATCCGGTGGCGGTCGTAACGAAATCGGCAGGCGTGCTTCGAGACATTGATATTCTGGCGCGCATGGCGGAACGTGGACTTGCAAAGGTGGCACTGTCGATCACATCGCTCGATCGGGCTGTCGCGCGCAAGATGGAACCACGCGCAGCAACACCTTCGCGGCGACTGGATGCAATCCGTCAGTTGAGCGCAGCAGGCGTTCCCACAACTGTGATGACGGCTCCAATCATACCCTCACTGAACGATTGGGAAATCGAGAGGCTATTGGAGGCTGCGCGTGATGCCGGGGCCAGTCAGGCTGGATATGTCTTGTTGCGCCTGCCGCATGAGATCAAACATCTGTTCCGTGAATGGCTCGTGACTGAGTTTCCGGACCGGGCGGATCGTGTGATCAATCTGCTGCGTGAGATGCACGGCGGCAAGGATTACGATGCGCGCTGGGGTGTGCGGCAAACTGGGCAAGGGCCGTATGCGTTGCAGATCAAGGCGCGATACAAGCTGGCGTTGAAGCGGCTTGGTTTGAACGCGCGGCGCTTTTCGTTGCGCAAAGACCTCTTCGAGCCGCCCGTTATGAAAGGAGGACAGATGAGATTGCTGTGAATCGGGTATGTCCATGCCATGGCGCGTACATCCACAACATCAGATATGGCTGCAAAGGCTGTAACGTTCTCACCAAACTTTGAGTTTGAACGCGCGGCTATGAAGGCTTTTGGCGGTCTGGTCGCTGGCGTCGATGAAGCGGGACGCGGACCACTGGCGGGGCCAGTCGTGGCGGGGGCTGTTATTCTGGATGCGGCTGCGGTCCCGGAAGGTTTGAATGATTCAAAGAAACTGTCTGCTGGACGGCGGGACGCACTTTACGATGCAATTGTTGCTGGAAGTGCCTGGGGTGTTGGAATTGTGGAGCCTGCTGAGATCGACGAGATCAACATCTTGCAAGCAACGATGAAGGCGATGCGACTTGCCGTGGAGGATCTGGGCGTTGCGCCGTCAAGTTGCCTGATTGACGGTAATCGGTGCCCTGATCTGGATTGTCCGTCGCAAGCTATCGTGAAGGGTGACAGTCGTTCCGTGTCCATTGCTGCGGGATCAATCATTGCGAAGGTGACGCGAGACCGGATCATGGTGGAACTGGATGCGCTACATCCTGGATACGCCTGGACCAGTAACATGGGTTACGGCACCAAAGCGCATCTGACGGCTTTGGCGGAACTCGGGCCAACAAAGCATCATCGTCGGTCATTTGCGCCTGTGCGTGCCGCTGAACAGGAATTCGTGCAGATGCAACAAATAGGGAAATAAACTTTTTGTCGTTCTGACTCTTCTGGTTGCCGCAAAGCTGTGGCACATCAGGAGCTTGAGTAAAACCGACGCGTGTTTTGTCCGGTTGTGTGAGTGAGGTTGCGTTTATGGCGTCGAAGACGGTGAAGTGTGCAGTGAAGTCCGCGCCGCGGCGGAAGAAAGCCGCTGTGTTAGCGACCAACACCGTGATGATCGGGGATTGTGTCGAAACGCTCAAGTCGCTCCCGGGCGAGAGTGTTGATCTGGTTTTTGCCGATCCGCCCTACAACCTGCAACTTGATGGAGAACTGCTTCGCCCCAACAATACGCGGGTGGACGGGGTCGATAACGACTGGGACAAGTTTTCGAGCTTTGCGGCCTACGATCAATTCACGCGGGAATGGCTTGCGGAATGTCATCGTGTGCTGAAGCCGGATGGCGCGATCTGGGTTATCGGATCCTACCACAATATTTTCCGTCTTGGGGTGGCGCTGCAGGACCTGGGGTTCTGGGTTCTGAACGATGTAGTTTGGCGCAAGACGAATCCGATGCCGAATTTTCGCGGACGCCGCTTCACCAATGCGCATGAGACGATGATCTGGGCATCGAAGAGCCAGCGCTCGAAGTACACGTTCAATTACGAGGCGATGAAAGCGTCGAACGACGACGTTCAGATGCGTTCGGACTGGTTGTTTCCGATCTGCTCTGGACCGGAACGCTTGAAGGATGACACGGGACGCAAGGCTCATCCAACGCAGAAACCTGAAGCGCTGCTTCATCGTCTGATCCTCGCTTCGACGAGCAAGGGCGATGTGGTGCTTGACCCATTCTTCGGAACGGGGACCACCGGCGCTGTTGCGCGACGTCTTGGGCGGAAGTGGATCGGAATCGAGCGGGATACCGATTATGCCCGAGCTGCCGAGGCGCGAATTGCAAAGGTCCAGCCTCTTGGGCCGGAAGATACCGACACGATGCGTAGCAAGCGTTCCGAACCGCGCGTGCCGTTCGGGACAATCATCGAGTTGGGCATCCTGACGGCAGGACATACGCTTTATGATCCACGCCATCGCATCAAGGCACGCGTGCGTGCTGACGGGACCCTGGCCTGGAAAGGAGAGCAGGGTTCAATCCACAAACTTGGTGCGACGGTTCAGAACAAGACAGCCTGCAACGGATGGACGTTCTGGCATTATGAGGTGGAAGGCCAGCTCAAACCGATCGATATCCTACGTACCCAGGCAAGAAAACAACTCGGATTATAGAATCTTCGTAACTCGGTTTGCCGGTTATTCCGCCGCTTCCCGGTTGTAGCCCAGCGCTGCACTGAGCTTAGCGATCAAGTCGGATGCGGCCTCAGGGATGTTGGTTCCGGGGCCGAATACGGCTGCGGCACCAGCAGATTCAAGCTCGGCATAGTCGGTTGGCGGGATGACGCCGCCGACCACGACCATGACATCCTCGCGACCGTGTTTCGCAAGTTCTTGCTTGAGTTCAGGTACGAGTGTCAGGTGTCCGGCGGCCAGCGATGACGCGCCGATGATGTGCACGTCGTTCTCGACAGCCTGTTGCGCAGCCTCCTGCGGTGTCTGGAACAGCGGACCAATATCCACATCGAATCCGAGATCGGCAAATGCGGATGCAATGACTTTCTGTCCACGGTCGTGACCGTCCTGGCCCATCTTGGCAATCAGAATGCGCGGCCGTCGTCCGTCCTGTGCGGCAAAGGCATCAATCTCTGATTGGACCTTCTGGATGGATGCGCTCATGGCTCCAGCCTCCGATTTGTAGATTCCGGATATCGTTCGCGTTTCAGCCTGATGACGTCCGAACACCTCCTCCATTGCGGAGGAAATTTCACCAACAGTTGCCATGGCACGTGCTGCCTTGATCGACAAGTCGAGCAGATTGCCGTTGCCAGATCTGGCACATTCCGTCAGTTTCGAAAGTGCGGCCTGACATGTTGGTTCATCACGCTCGTCCCGCAGCCGCGCCAGTTTGGCGAGTTGCTGCTCACGAACAGAGGCATTGTCGACCTTGAGGAATTCGATGTCTGCGTCGTCGTTCACCTGAAACTTGTTCACGCCGACAATTGTTTGTGTTCCGGTGTCGATGCGTGCCTGTGTGCGGGCTGCCGCTTCCTCGATACGCAGCTTCGGTATCCCTGCTTCGATGGCCTTGGTCATGCCGCCGAGCTGTTCGACTTCCTGGATGTGTGCCATCGCACGGTCAGCGAGATCGCGGGTGAGACGTTCGACATAATGGCTCCCGCCCCACGGATCAATCGTTCGGCATGTTCCACTTTCAAGCTGGAGGAACAATTGTGTGTTGCGCGCGATGCGGGCGGAAAAATCTGTCGGAAGGGCAATGGCTTCGTCCAGCGCGTTGGTGTGGAGGGACTGCGTGTGGCCCTGTGTTGCGGCCATCGCCTCCACACACGTGCGCGTGACGTTGTTGAACACGTCCTGCGCCGTGAGGCTCCAGCCCGAAGTCTGGCAATGCGTTCGCAAGCTGAGGGACTTTGCGTTCTTAGGGTCGAACTGACTCACCAGATTGGCCCAAAGCAGGCGCGCGGCGCGCATCTTGGCAATTTCCATGAAGAAGTTCATGCCAATTGCCCAGAAGAATGAAAGGCGAGGCGCAAAGGTGTCGATGTCCATGCCAGCGGCAAGGCCCGTGCGGATATACTCGACCCCATCGGCGAGCGTGTAGGCAAGCTCCAGATCGGCCGTCGCGCCAGCTTCCTGCATGTGATAGCCGGAAATCGAAATTGAATTGAACTTCGGCATATGCTCGGAGGTGTAGGCAAATATATCCGAGATGATGCGGAGTGATGGTGTGGGCGGATAGATAAAGGTGTTGCGAACCATGAACTCCTTCAGGATGTCGTTCTGTATCGTGCCCGAAAGCTGGTCGTGGGCCACACCTTGTTCTTCTGCCGCTACAATGTAGAGCGCGAGAACGGGCAGAACCGCGCCGTTCATCGTCATGGATACGGAGATTTTATCAAGAGGGATTTCGTCGAACAGCGTGCGCATGTCGTAGATGGAATCGATTGCGACACCAGCCATTCCGACGTCGCCTTTCACGCGGGGATGGTCACTGTCATATCCGCGGTGTGTTGCAAGATCGAACGCCACAGACACACCCTGCTGGCCAGCCTTGAGATTGCGGCGATAAAAGGCGTTCGATTGTTCCGCAGTCGAGAACCCGGCGTATTGGCGCACGGTCCAGGGGCGCTGTGTGTACATGGTTGGATAGGGTCCGCGCACGAATGGTGCGAGACCTGGCCAGGTGTCCAGATGATCAAGGTCTTCGCTATCTGCTGACGTGTAGGTGCGCTGAACTGCTATCCCTTCCGGTGTGTTGAAGATTGCCGGAGGCTTCGCTGATGCTGTCTCTGCGCTCGCAATTTCGAACGGGATATTTGTAAAGTCAGGGATGCGGCTCATCCGTCTGTCCTCAACTGTGGGGTTGGCTGAGATGCTGTTTCGTATGGTTCTGCGAGGCGCAACCGATCCAATGGTGTGATTTCTTCCCCGTTTGTCACTTCTGGAGTGGTTGGTGTGTAGCGTAGGGCAGATGGAACATCCGTTTCGCTTGCAGGGAAAATGGATGTTCCGACCATTGGTGCGTCGCCGTCGGCAATTGCCTTGCGGCGTTGATCCGCTGTCTTGGCAATCTGGTCCTGGATGCGGCCCTGGCGAAGCGCTTCCTCGATGCCGTGCCCTGCTTCGAGTTCCTGAAACAAGTCCCATGCCTTGCTTGCGAGATCATTTGTGAGATTGTCGACGTACCAGGAACCGGCTGCGGGATCGATCACCCGACCGAGGTGCGATTCCTCCGCAAGAATGATTTGTGTATTGCGCGCCATGCGGCGCCCTAGTCTTGCTGCCTTGTGGCCTGCATTTCCCAATGGCCAATCGTATGGCAAAACGGACACGGCATCTGCACCACCAAGAATTGCACCGGTCGCGGCAGCCGTTGTGCGGAGCATGTTGGTGTGCTGATCCATCGTGCTCATCATGCGTTCTGACGTTTGAACCCAGATTTTCACGGAGGGAATGAAAAGTTCTGCGCCGCATGCCTCCGCGACACGGGCAATCAGAAGGCGCGCCGCACGCAACTTTGCCATTGTGAGGAACACGTCGGAATCGGCGGCGAGTGCGACTGCGATCTTCGAGAGGATCTTGTAAGGGGCGATGCCATCTTCGTCACCAAGGCGGAGATAGGAGACAAATGTTGCGAGCATTGCTGCGAGTTCCTGCGCCTCGCTCGCGCCTGCTTCATGGTAGGGACGTCCGTCGGCCAACATCAGTGTGACGTCAGGCCAATCCGAATGGTTGGTTGCGATGAAGTGAGCAAGCGTGCGCAGTGTGTCGTAGAGTTTGTCTTCCAGGCAGCCGGTGCGTGCGAGGTGACCGAGAGGATCGGCGTTCACGGCCCCGCGGCGCTGCCCTTGTTTGATATCATTTTCATCCCACAGGACCATCATGGCGAGTGCGGCCCCGATGTACTGGTCGCCAGCAAGAACGCCGAGATGAATCATGTTGAGGTGAGCGCCGGAAAGAGCAGCCGACATGGCATCGAACGTTGGCTCAAGCCCGGGTTGCCCGGGGGCTTGCATTTGCAGGCAGATCGAGTTGGCACCACCGCTCAGATCATCGATGATCTCGGCATTTGCAATCTGTGGATCGGACTGGACGTGCAGGGTTCGAATATCCCAGGTGGCGTCGACCGGTTGACGGGCCATATCCGTGTGCCCTGCGATAGACACGCCGGGGCCGACGCCTGTGTCTGCGCGCGCATATATGGGCTGGATTTCAAGGTCGTCGTGGGTTGTGGTCACAAGCGTGTCGAATGATGCGCCCTTGAGGGCCTTGTCGACCAGCGCGCGCCAATCGTCGCGGGACTTCGGCGGAAAAGCATTCAGCGTAGAGGTGTTGGGCATATCGTTGGGGCCAAGTTGCTATGGGCGGGAGTGACCTGCCTGACTTGACAAACGATTACCGCGTTCAGAGCGTGACCGGAACCCCTACCGACGATCTATGGCTCATTCAAAAACAGCCGCCGCACCGATCATGGCGCTGCGGCTGTGTACTTTGTGTGGACGCCCTGATTTCGGGAGAGCGCTGAAAAGCTTTCAGTAGGTCATCATCGGGGGCAATTCCTTGGCATGCGCCACCCATTTCTCAACCTGAACGAGGCCGGGCAGTTGTCGAACCAGCTTGTTCTTGCGCTTGTCGTTTGCCTCACGCATCGCCTTATGGAGATTGTCTGCGCGGCGCGTCCTTAGTTCCTTGACCGTGTCGACTCCGGCAGCCTCAAGGAGTTCGGAATATTCCTCTCCAACGCCCCTGACGCGCATGAGGTCGCACATATTGGTCCACTTCAGGATAAGCTTGCCGTCGATGCCGGCTTCTTTCTCCAACGCCTTTCGACCCTTCGGTGTGCAGGCCTTGTCGAGCAGCGCCCTGGTGCTTTTGATGCCGCATTTACGCAGCTTGTCACCGTAGGTTTTGGCGATGCCTTCCACTGTTTCAATCGGATAGCTCATCATACCCCTCTCGATTTCAATGATTGTTCTATGCTTGATAGCATGCTGCAGGAGTGCGGAACGTCGTGATGCAAACTCTCACATCCAGTCCAACTCAAGCCCAACAGGTCCCAAGACTTAAAGCATCGCACTCAAACCCGGAATGGATGCGGCGATGTCTTTTACGACGTCGTCACCGGCCTGCTCACGGGCATAGCTTGCGACTTCCTGACCAACTTGCTGTGCCTGGCCCATGGACAACCCCTGTGCCTGCAGTTGTCCAAGGGCAGCCATCATCGGATTGTCGCCACCGCCGCCAAGAGCACCGGCTACCATTCCACCAAGACCGCCCATCAATCCACCGCCGCCCGCGCCCGCCTGGTCGGCAGCAGGAGCTTCTGCCATCAGGGAATCGGCACCCGGCATGGCATCTGTCAGGGCGCTCATTTTATCTGCAGGCGCTGCGTCTTTGAACATGTTCAAAATGATGCCAATTGCTGTCTTGGCCAAACCTTCGTCAATCCCGACCTTCGAGACGATATTTGCGATCAATTGTTCCATGTGGATTATTGCCCTGATTTTCTGATTATAATCTGTGTGCTTTGCTTCTTGCCGTGATTCCTTCGAATCGCATAATCGCGCGTGTGGATTAGGGGTTTCCCATGTTTGCAAAATTCACATTCGCGTGTCATCGATCCGTAAATGTGACACGCCATTACGAGGTGTGGACAACAAACCCGGACCAGAATTGGATTCTCGCACATGACGGATGATCAGGCGAAGGACGCCCATGCAGTTTTTGTCGGGACCAGCAATACGGAAACTGACAATCCAACCAAACAGTACCTCGACCTTGAACGTGCGAACAGGCACGGGCTCATTGCAGGCGCAACCGGCACGGGTAAAACTGTGTCGCTGCAAATTCTTGCAGAAGGTTTTTCTGATGCGGGAGTTCCCGTGTTCTGTGCTGACGTGAAAGGCGATCTCTCCGGGTTGGGCGTCACAGGGGTGGAAAAAGATTTTCTGACGAAGCGTGCGCATACCATCGGATTCGAAAATTACAAGCTTGAGGCATTTCCGGCAATTTTCTGGGATCTGTTTGGTGAACAGGGACATCCGATCCGGACAACGATCACCGAAATGGGGCCGTTGTTGTTGTCTCGAATGCTCGACCTGAATGAAACGCAGGAAGGTGTCCTGAATATCGCATTTCGCCTGGCCGATGATGAGAACCTGCCCATACTCGACATGAAGGATTTGCGATCCCTTCTCGTCAATGTTGGAGAGCGTACCAAGGAACTTGGCCTGCAGTACGGAAATATTTCAACTGCATCGGTTGGAGCAATTCAGCGCCGTCTTCTTGTTCTCGAGGAACAGGGAGGAATGAATTTCTTCGGTGAACCTGCCCTGGACATTCGGGACTTCATGCGAACCACCCGTGACGGACGTGGTTACATCAATGTTCTGGCTGCAGACAAACTCATGAACAGTCCGCGGTTATACGGCACGTTCCTGCTCTGGTTGCTCGCTGAACTTTTCGAAGAACTGCCCGAGGTCGGTGATCCCAAAAAACCGAAAATGGTGTTCTTCTTCGACGAGGCGCACTTGCTGTTCAACGAAGCACCCAAAGCGCTTCTTGCGAAAGTTGAGCAGGTGGTACGACTTATCCGCTCGAAAGGCGTTGGCGTGTATTTCGTGACGCAGAACCCGCTGGATATTCCCGATACTGTCGGTGCGCAGCTTGGTAGCCGCATTCAGCATGCGTTGCGTGCATTTACCCCGCGTGAGCAAAAAGCGGTTCGGGCTGCTGCACAGACATTCCGGCCCAACCCGGATCTCGATACGGAAAGCGTCATTATGGAACTCGGTGTTGGCGAGGCGCTCGTGTCGACGCTGGAGCGCAAGGGCGCGCCGTCCATCGTGCAGCGTACGCTGGTTCGACCGCCATCGACCCGGCTCGGTCCCGTGACGCCTGATGAGCGTCAGGCAATCATCAAGGAGAGCCCGGTATTCGGTCAGTACGAGAAGAAAGTCGATCGTGAGTCAGCGCACGAAATGCTGAAAAAACGTGCGCAAGAAGTGGAAGAGCGTCGTCAGGCTGAAGCTTCTGGAACACTCGGTGGGCGTCGGGACATCGAGTACGAAACGCACGGTGAATTCCGTGTGCCGACTGGGCGTCGTGGCACTGGTGCTTCACGTGGCAGCAAGAAGGTGGCAAGGGCGTCGCGCGGACAGTCGGCGACGCAAGCGTTCACCAAGTCGCTTCTGCGATCACTGGGCACGGCTATCGGTGGCGCGCTTGGACGAATGCTTGGCGGTACAAAACGACGTCGTTCGTCACGGCGGCGGCGTTAACCGAAATACAGGGGCTTGAGCTTGGCCTGTTGTATGCCTTCAACTGTATGCCTTCAACTTTTCTCAATGCTGACACAACGCACCGATAAGGTCATTGATGGAGAACGCCTTAAGGTGAGTCCGAAGTGCGTTGCGTGTGCGGAAAGAGCATTTGACGTGACGACGGACACATATACAACTTGGATCCCCGAGGCGGGATAGAGGAGATTGCCATGTTTGTGGCTCGTGTTATCGCGGCAGCATCTATGCTTGCGCTATGTGTACCGACAGCCCATGCCCAGAGCCAGGGGCCGAGCTATTCCTGCTCGTCTGCTGAGCTTGAAGCCGAAATTACCGTTTGTGAAAGCCGCCGACTATCTCGTCTCGATCGACAGGTTGATCGCTTGTATCAGGATGCGCGTGCAGCAGCGCGCACCAACAGAGCGCGCCGTCGTTTGCGGCGTGAGCAGAAGGACTGGCTTTCCGAGCGTAACGCTTGTGAGGCGAGTCGGCGCTGTCTGCGTGACCTCTATGAGTCTCGCGCCGCGGCATTGGGTGGGGTGGATGGTGGTGACAGCGACGTAGTAGATGGCAGCAGCCAACAACCGAGCTTCAGTTGCCGGAATGTCAGGAACAGAACAGAGCGCGTTATTTGTCGATCGGAGCGTCTGGCTGGATTAGATCGCGAGTTGGCCGCATCATACGAAAATGTACGGTCCTCTATTTCTGGCTGGATCGCACGCAGACGGCTTGTGAGAAGTCAAAAACGATGGATTGCACTGCGCGATAACTGTGAGGATGATCGCCGCTGCATTCGTGACGCTTATCGCGACCGCACTGCTGTGCTTGAGGATTACAAGAGGAAAATCAGGCCTGCGTACCAACGTGCGGCTGGTTGGCGGGCCAACTGTGTCCGTCCACGTCATGAGGCGATGGCGACAGCTTGTAGATCGGAACGGCTATGGGGCCTCTACCTCGATCTGTCGACGACATACCAGACAACACTGAAAACAACACGCAGTCGTCGGGTGCGTCGGCGCATCGAGGCGGATCAGGCCCAGTGGTTCGAAGCTTGGCGTGAATGTGGTAAGCGTGATCGCTGCCAGCGTCGCACGCTTGAGCAGCGCATTGTGCAGTTGCGGGATCGTGACTATTGGCGTGATCAGGACAGGAAACGCCGTCCGACTTACCAGAGAGATGATGCCTGGCGTACGGCGTGCCGGGGAGACGTGAGCGTTGCGCTGCGTACGACCTGTAACTCTGAGCGGCTTTGGTCTCAGTATGTCGACATGTCGCGCACGTATCAGGCAGCGCTTCGCTCCGGAAACCGACCCCGTCGACGTATTGAACGTGACCAAAATCGTTGGAATGAAGACTGGGTTGCGTGTCGGCGCAATGAACGTTGCCAGTCACGCAAATACAGCGAGCGGATTGCCGAGTTGAACGGGATTGTTGATCGTCGTGGATCCGAAAGGCCTGTGCGTCGTTCTGCATATCAACGAACTGAGGCCTGGCAACAGACATGCCCAGGCATTCCTCACGCTGCGGGACAGACAACATGTAATTCGGAACGGCTATGGGCCCTGAACGTTCAGTTACGCAGGGCTTATAATCGTACGCTGCAGTGGGCCGATGGTTATGGAGCAAGGCAATACATCGCCGATGATCAACGTGCGTGGAGCCGGTCGTGGCAAACGTGCGGTGCCAACGAGCGGTGCCAACGTCGTGCTTATCGCGATCGCATCGCAGAGCTTGATGACAGGGCTTACAGGCTTCGTCAGCAGAAGCGTGGTCAGAGTCGACGTGCAAAGGATCGACCGCGCGATGATGACTATCGTCGTTCAGCACGCTGGCAATCAACATGCCGCACTGTTTCACATGCTGCGGGCAGAACGACATGCAGCAATGCCGAGTTGTGGCGCCTGAATGTGATTGCCGTGGACGCCTACAACGATGCACTTGCCGCAGCAGGGGCAGGAGTAGGAGCAGCCGGTTTGGTCTTGAACAACAGGAATTGGAATGCGTCGTGGCGATCGTGTGGTGGCAATGTGCAATGCCAGCGCAGGAGTTACAAACAACGCATCCGTGACTTGCGGGATCCAGACTATATGGCCCGTTTTTTTGGTAACGGAGTTGATCGGCGCATCAAGCGGAAGAGAAAAATAAACGAGCGTGGTGGATGAGTTCTTCTGCCACTCGGTCATGAAAAAAGGGCGGCCTGCATCAAGGCCGCCCTTTTTGTATTCTGCATATTGGTTTAGGCGGGTACAATTAATCCTGCCGATTACGAATAGCGAGTATCTAACTCGCCTCTTTCATCATGTGTTCAACGTATTCCCAGTTCACCAGATTATCGAACCAGGCTTCGAGATATTTCGGGCGGGCGTTGCGGTAATCGATATAGTAAGAATGCTCCCATACATCGCAACCGAGGATTGGTTGTGCACCGTGAACAAGCGGGTTTTCGCCATTCGGCGTTTTCATGACTTCCAGCTTACCACCTTTGATGGCGAGCCAGCACCAGCCTGAGCCGAATTGTGTCAAGCCAGCAGCTATGAAGTCCGCCCGCATTTTGTCAAAGCCACCAAGGTCGCTGTCGACCTTCGCTTGAATGGATGCCGGAAGAGATGTTCCGCCCCCACCCGGCTTCATCCAGTTCCAGAAGTGGATGTGATTGTAGTGCTGCGCCGCGTTGTTGAAGAGGCCGGCGTTTGTGCCGTGGGACCCGCGAACAACATCCTCCAGGCTCTTGCTTTCGAGGCCAGACCCTTCCAACAGCTTGTTGCCATTGTCGACATACGCCTGATGGTGCTTGTCGTGGTGAAACTCGAGCGTTTCGGCAGACATGAAGTCGCCAAGCGCGTCTTTTGCATAAGGCAGGTCAGGAAGTTCGAATGCCACGGGATCGTCTCCGGTTGATCTTGAATTGAAATTGATGATCCGTCGGGGGAAAGCACCAGTCATCACAGGCTTTGCACCAATGAACGGTCGATGCGAACCGTAGTGCGTCCGGCATCGTCTGACAAGCTGGTGCGCAGAAACAGAGCTTATCAAAGGTCGCTGTCTGAAACTGGCAATATGCGCCCGAGGCTGGCGTCTGCCGTACGTTCTAATGATAAGGGGAGTGAAGTGCAGTGACCCTGGGCACCGCACTTCGTGGATCACGCCGGGGAAGATACGATCTTCATATCTCAGGGTGGTTGCACGTTATGTCATCACAGATTGCTCGATACTGAATGAGCCATTCATGTTCGGTTCATGTCGCGCGCGGCCTCAGGTTGCGGCATTCCTGATGCCTTGTTCGACGGCTGCGCGGGCTTCCTCGGCGTCGCCCAATCGTACAATTTTTACCCATTTGTCTGCTTCGAGATCCTTGTAGTGTTCGAAGAAATGAGCAATCTGCTTCATGTGCAGTTCTGGCAGGTCCGAGTAGTCGTTGACCGATTTGAAGCGACCGGACACGTGATTGCTAGGCACGGCAATCAGTTTTTCATCTGTCCCGGCCTCGTCTTCCATGAACAGTACGCCGATCGGTTTGCAACTGATTACGGCGCCGGGGATGATCGGACGGTGATTGGCGATCAGCACGTCAA
Source organism: uncultured Hyphomicrobiaceae bacterium (assembly GCA_937931785.1). Classification (GTDB taxonomy): domain Bacteria; phylum Pseudomonadota; class Alphaproteobacteria; order Rhizobiales; family CALHAX01; genus CALHAX01. The sequence goes on from CALHAX010000030.1 coordinate 74,813, forward strand.
CCGGATCTCCGTCACCGGACAACGTATGGGGGATGAAGCCATAGTTTCCGGGATACTGCATCGCCGTATAGAGAATGCGGTCGACGAACATCGTGCCAGATGCCTTGTCCATTTCGTATTTTACAGGCTCGGCCCCAAGCGCGACCTCAACAATCACGTTGACGTCATGCGGTGGGTTCTTGCCGAGCGGAATTTCTTCGATGCGCATGTGCGTTACCGATCCGTTGATGATGTGGGAGTGGTTCTTACCTGTAAATTCAGAAGAAAGCCTGAATGCCGGTCTGTGCGCGCCCGAGGATGAGGGCGTGCACGTCGTGCGTTCCCTCGTAGGTGTTGACCGTTTCCAGGTTCATGGTGTGACGGATGACGTGATATTCGTCCGAAATGCCGTTGCCACCGTGCATGTCGCGGGCGAGCCGCGCAATGTCCAGGGCTTTGCCGCAGTTGTTCCGTTTCATGAGGGAGATGGCTTCGGGGAGCACGCGGCCCTCGTCCATCATCTGGCCAACGCGGAGTGCGCCTTGCAGACCGAGCGTGATGTCTGTCTGCATGTCGGCGAGTTTTTTCTGTACCAGTTGGGTGGCGGCGAGCGGGCGGCCGAACTGCTTGCGGTCGAGTGTGTATTGCCGCGCGGCATGCCAGCAGAATTCGGCAGCGCCCATCGTGCCCCATGCAATCCCGTAGCGGGCGCGGTTCAGACAACCGAAGGGACCCTTTAGTCCGGCAACTTTAGGGAGGAGGTTTTCTTCTGGTACCAGGCAATCTTCCAGAACAATTTCCCCAGTCACGGAAGCACGGAGTGAAAACTTCCCTTCAATCTTCGGCGTCGAGAAACCCTTCGTTCCACGCTCGACGATGAAGCCGCGAATGATATCTTTGCCATCTTCGTCGACTTTGGCCCAGATAACCGCAAGATCGGCGACCGGTGAATTCGAGATCCACATCTTTGCGCCGTTGAGAAGCCAGCCGTCACCAACTTTTTTCGCCCGGGTCTTCATGCCGCCTGGGTCGGAACCAGCATCCGGTTCCGTAAGACCAAAACAACCAATCATCTCACCGGATGCAAGTTTCGGTAGATATTTTTCGCGCTGGGCATCTGTGCCGTAGGCAAAAATCGGGTGAATCACGAGGGAAGACTGGACGCTCATTGCAGAGCGGTAGCCTGAGTCGATGCGTTCGATCTCACGCGCGACCAGCCCATAGGTGACGTAGCCCTGATCTGTACCGCCCAAATCTTCGGGAATGGTGATGCCGAGAAGGCCCATTTCGCCCATTTCGCGCATGATGTCCGTGTCGAAGGTCTCGTTGCGAAAGGCGTCCTTGATCCGCGGCGTCAACTTGTCATCTGCGAACTGGCGTGCGGCATCGCGGACGAGGCGCTGTTCTTCGCTCAACTGGGCATCCAGATCGAAGGGATCTGCCCAATCGAAGGTTGCTGCGGCGGGGGCGATGCTGGTTTCGGGTTTGTTCATCGAGGCGATTCCTCTTCGGCGGCATGCGTCATCTCATAGTGTCATCGTGGCATGGGGCGGCGCAATAGTGCACTTGACCACATCGACGTTGGTCTTATTCGCCGCCTTTTCGGCCCCAGAACACGACCCATGTAACGAAGTCTGGTGAAATGCGGTCGAAATTGTGAGAATCGCCTGCGGGGACGAAGAGCACGTCGCCGTTTCTCACGTTTGAAGTTTCGCCATTGTGAGTGAACTGCGCTCGCCCGCCAACGACGATGTAGAGTTCGTCCTGATCGTGGGGTTTCTGGAAATCCCGCCCGCGTGGTGCGAACAGTTCCACAGACATGGTGCCGTTACTGAGGCCGTCGGCAAACGGCTCTCCGTCTGGCCATGCACGGGTGGCTGGCCCGGGGATCTGCTTGAGCAGGTCGTTGATGTTGATGCGCCTGGTCACGGGACGCGCATGGGGTGCGCGATGTGTTTTTCGTTCATGTCAGCAATGGAGAACAGATTGCGCATGAAAAATGCTCCGCGTGTTTGACGTAATGATTGTTCTTAATTCGATAAGCGATCCATCACCATGAGGGCAAAGACGTACGCCAGTGCGACTTCGCGCAAACGCTCGAAGCGGCCTGATGCGCCGCCGTGGCCGGCATCCATGTTGGTCTTGAGCAGAAGCATATTGTCGCTGGTGTTTGTCGCACGCAATTTTGCGATCCACTTGGCAGGTTCCCAATATGTAACCCGCGGATCTGTCAGCCCCGCCAGTGCCAGGATGTGCGGATAGTTTTTAGTCGTCACGTTGTCGTAGGGCGAATAGGCGGCGATGGTTTTGTATGCCTCTGCGCTTTCAATCGGGTTGCCCCATTCGGGCCATTCCGGCGGGGTGAGGGGGAGTGTGTCGTCGAGTATGGTTGTCAGTGTGTCGACGAAGGGCACCTCGGCGATGATGCCGCGGAACATGTCAGGTGCCATGTTCGCGACAGCTCCCATCAAGAGCCCGCCTGCCGAACCGCCGTGGCCTATGATGTTTCCGTGTGACGAATATTTTTCTGCGATCAGATGTTCGCCAGCCGTGATGAAATCGTTAAACGTATTCATTTTCTTGTCGCGCTTGCCAGCCTTGTACCAGCGCTGCCCTTTTTCTGTGCCACCTCGAATGTGGGCAATGGCGTAAATAAAACCTCGATCGACAAGGCTGAGGCGGTTGGTGGAAAATGATGCTGGCATTGACATGCCGTAGGAACCGTAACCATAGAGCAGAAGCGGTGCGGAACCATCGATCGGCGTGTCTCTGGCATGGATCAACGAGATTGGTACCTGCTCACCGTCATGGGTTGGCGCCATCAGGCGACGGGTCACATATTTCTCCGGATCATGGCCGCTTGGCACTTCCTGCGTCTTGCGCAGTGTGCGTTTCCGGGTTTCCATGTCGTAGTCGTAGACCTGTGACGGAGTTGTCATGGAGGAATAAGTGAAGCGAATTTGTGTTGTGTCGAATTCGTAACCGCCGCCGAGGCCTAGTGAGTAAGCCTCCTCCTCGAAAGCTATGCTGTGTTCTTCAGCATCGGAGATGCGGTGCACGACAATGCGGGGGAGCCCGCCCTCGCGTTCAAGACGAACGATGTGATTGGCGAATGCCGTCATGCCGAGGATCATGCGTCCTGCGCGATGCGGTTCTATGTCTGTCCAGTTTTCGATTCCGGGCGTGTCGACCGGCGCTTCGCAGAGTTTGAAATCTTCAGCGTCGTCCTTGTTGGTGCGGATGATCAGTTTATCACCAACATGGTCGACGTCGTATTCGTGCTCGTCGGCGCGGGCTGCGACCAGACGAGGTGCATCGGACGGATTGCGAGCATCAATTAGCCAGACTTCTGACGTTTCATGCGAATGGGTGTCGATGAGGATATAATCTTCGCTTTGCGTCGCCCCCACCCCGGCAAAAAATCCCGGATCCTTTTCCTCGTAAACCAGCACGTCGTCAGTCTGCGATGTGCCAAGCTTATGGCGGAAGATTGCATGTGGGCGGTGGTTGTCATCAAGCTTACTGTAGAACAGTGTTGTGTTGTCACGTGCCCAGGTTGCACCACCGCCGGTGTCTTCGATGATGTCTGACAGATCTTCACCGGTTTCCAGATTCCGGATGCGGAGGGTGTAGTATTCCGATCCCTTTGTATCGACACCATAAGCTATCAGTCTGTGGTCGTGACTGTGCGCCGCGCCGGCCAGTGAAAAGTAAGGCAGGTCCTTGCCCATAGCGTTGCCGTCCAGAAGGATCTGTTCCTTGCCGCCGGTGCGTGGTTCGCGACAGATACGTGGATACTCTCCTCCGCGCACGTAACTTGAGTAGTACGCCCATGGACCGTGTGGCGAAGGGACCGACGAGTCGTCCTGTTTGATGCGAGCCTTCAATTCCTCGAATATTTTCTCCTGGAGTGCCGTGGTGTTCTTGAGTGTTTCCTCGGTAAAAGCATTCTCGGCTTCGAGATAAGCTCGAATGTCGTTTGGCAACGCAGAGGGATCGCGCATGACCTCTTGCCAGTTGTCTGCCCGCAACCAGGCATAATTGTCCGTACGTGTAATCCCGTGATGGGTGTCCGTCGCAGGGCGTTGTTCGGCAACCGGAGCCGGCAAGGTCATATCGTTCTTTCTTCGATGGGTCGCAGGGAAATGACGTGCGAGGTGTATCAGAGTTCGTCGTCGCGCGTGAATTTCAGTGCAGCACCGTTCATGCAATAGCGCAGGCCGGTTGGTTGTGGCCCGTCAGGGAACACGTGACCAAGGTGCGCGTCACAATCTGCACAGCGAGTTTCCGTGCGGGTCATGAACCAGCCCTTGTCGACATACTCCGCAATGGCATCGTCGGATAACGGTGCAAAGAAACTCGGCCACCCCGTTCCGCTGTCGAATTTTTCGCCCGAATTGAACAACGGCTTGCCGCAACAAACGCAATCGTAGCGTCCGGCTTGCTTGTTGTTGTTATATGGGTGGGTGTGTGGTGGTTCGGTGCCGTGTTTGCGCGTGACGTTATATTGTTCCGGCGTCAATTGTGCGCGCCACTCTGCGTCTGATTTTTCAATCTTGGGTTTGGTCGCTGTGTCGTTCATTGGCTTGCTCACTCAAATTGATTGTCTCACGATGATAGTGGGGATTGCAGATCATCTCGTCCAGATGTGCACGGCAATGATTGACGAAATCGTGTGCTGGTGTTTTGTATGCCATGGATTGGGACCGGATGTCCTCAATTCCCGAATGACCTCAATTTCAAGTGCGGTTTACGAACCTTCTTGATTGGTTGCGATAATTGTAGGACACGTCCGAACTTGGCGGGTGATGCGCCTTGCGCACGTGAGTGCCGCGGGCTGATGAGGGTGATGTTTTATGCGTGCAGTGAGTCTCGGGATTGCGCTTTTTGCATTCTGGCTCCTGCTATCGGGGCACTACACGCTATTTCTCACAGGACTGGGTTTTGCGTCATCCATCGCCTGTGTTCTGGTGGCGAAACGGATGAATCTTATTGATGTTGAAGGGCACCCGATCCAGCTTCTCCCTGGCGCGATGACCTATGTGCCCTGGCTGGTCTGGGAAATCGCCAAATCAACCTTTGCTGTCATGGTGATCGTTTTGCGGGGGCCGTCAGCAATTTCACCGAACCTCATCAAGGTGAAGGCGAGTCAGAAAAGCCAGGTTGGTATCAACGTTTATGGAAATTCGATCACATTGACGCCTGGCACGATCACAGTTGATGTCGAGGATGATGAATTTACGGTTCATGCCCTGACGCAGAGCACTGCGAGCGATCTGGCTGAGGGATCTATGGATCGTCGCGTCGTACGTATGGAGAATGGGCTGTGATCTTTGCGGGGGCAGCAATTGCCATTCTGGTGGCATTGGCACTTGCCGTCATGCGGGCACTGCTCGGACCGAGTGTTTTTGACCGGGTGCTGGCCGCGAACTCGGTCGGAACGCTTGCAATCCTGTTGCTTGCGGTGATCGGGTTTTTGAATGGACGGCCCGAATTTCTTGATATCGGCATCACCTATGGGCTGCTGAACCTGATTGGCACGTTGGCCGTTCTGAAATTCTGGCGTTATGGCGACCTTTCGCGCGACGACGACGAAGAGGCGTTGTGATGGAGCAGGCTCTGCAATATTTGAGTTGGGTGCTCATCGCTTCGGGCTCTGTCGTGGTGGTGGTTGGTGCGCTTGGCCTGATCCGCATGCCCGATGTTTTTACGCGGATGCATGCTGCGGGCATGATCGACACCATGGGCGCAACGTTGCTTCTGGCCGGTATGGCGTTGACGGCAGGATTGTCGCTGGTGACATTGAAGCTGCTCGTGCTCTGGCTACTTTTTATTTTTACGAGCCCTGTGGCTGGCCACGCCCTCGCACGTGCAGCACTCTATGCCGGAGTGCGGCCTCACCTAAACGATGACAACCACATCGAACGTGTTCCTGCCAAATACGGCTTGTTCTCGCAGCCCGAGAAGGAGCAGTAGACATGGAAGCCCTCATCAACATGGTTCTGCTGACGCTGATGGCGGTCATCACGGTTGGTATCATACGGATGAAAAGTCTGTTCGGAGTCGTCATCCTTGGCGGTATTTACAGTTTTCTTATGGCGAGCGTCATGATCGTGCTGGACGCTGTTGACGTCGCGATGACAGAGGCGTCTGTCGGTGCGGGGGTGTCTACTGTGCTGATGCTTGCGGCACTTTACCTGACGAAGCACGAAGAGACGCCGTCTTTGCATTCGCCAGCTGTCGCACTGTTGCTTGCGGCTGTCGTGGGGGCGGCATTGATTTATGGTACGATTGACCTTCCGCCATTCGGGTCTGCTGACACACCGGTGAACACTCACGTAGCGCCGCGTTACCTTGAGAAGTCGATCCCGGAGACATCTGTTCCGAACGTGGTGACGTCGGTTCTGGGAAGTTATCGTGGCTTTGATACATTCGGCGAAGTAACTGTGATCTTTACGGCCGGGCTCGGTGTTCTGCTGTTGTTACGTGGGCGACGCAAGCGCATTCATTCTGATGTGGAAACAGCTGCTATCGCTGCGGACGCGAGGGATGCGGCATGAAGCTTGATCTCATCCTGCGCGTTACAACGAAGATCATTCTTCCATTCATGCTGTTGTTTGCACTCTACGTGCAATTTCACGGCGACTACGGTCCTGGGGGTGGTTTTCAGGCTGGCGTGATTGCTGCGGGGATGATCATTTTGTATGCGCTGGTGTTCGGGTTACGCGCTGCGCAGCGCGTTGTTCCGATGTCGCTGGTCCAGCGCCTGATTCCACTAGGGGTATTGATTTACGCCGGTGTCGGCATCGTTGCCATGATGAAAGGTGGCGAATTCCTGAACTACAGCGTGTTGGCGCAGAATTCCGTGAAAGGGCAGCACGAAGGCATTCTGCTTATCGAACTTGGTGTTCTCGTCACCGTTGCCTCCACGATGGTCGGAATATTCTATGCGTTTGTGGAGCGTGGACGATGAGCCCGGCTATTGAAACGTTGATTACCAGCTACAACTACTGGATCACGATTTTTCTGATGGTTGCAGGGCTCTACACTGTGATCGCCAAGGACAACATGATCAAGAAACTGGTTGGGTTGTCGCTTTTCCAGACGTCTGTTTATCTCCTCTATCTCTCGCCGGGCAAGATACTCGGTGGCACTGCGCCCATCATCGATCCGGCTCTGAAAGTCTACTCGAACCCTCTGCCACATGTTCTAATCCTGACCGCAATCGTGGTGGGAGTTGCGACGATCGCGCTTGGGTTGGCGCTCGTTGTGCGGATCAATGAAGAGTACGGCACAATCGAGGAAGACGAAATTTTCGAAACGGGCACAGGCAAGTAATGGCGTCGGTATCCGGAGAAAACGCCGTGACTGTTGCACTCACGCTGACCGAACAGCTGCCCGGTCTGCAGATTGTCGTGCCGTTGATGGGGGCGATTGTTTGTGCCTTCTTGCGCCGGGGGAATCTGGCGTGGCTGGTGGCAACGCTTGTGACCTGGTCCCTGCCGGTGATTTCATTTCTGCTGCTGTTGGAGGTTCAGGAAAGCGGACCGATTTCCTACAAGATGGGCGGTTGGGCCCCGCCGTGGGGGATCGAGTACCGCGTGGATCAGTTGAATGCGTTCGTTCTGCTTCTGGTTTCGAGCGTTTCAGCGGTTGCTGTACCGTTCGCGCGGAAAAGTGTTGCGGTTGAAATCGACAGTGACAAACACTGCTGGTTCTATGCCCTTTATCTCCTATGCCTGACAGGCTTGCTGGGCATGACCATTACGGGTGACGCGTTCAATATTTTCGTCTTCATGGAAGTGTCGTCGCTTGCAGCTTATATCCTGATTGCGCTTGGCCAGGAACGGCTGGCGCTGCTTTCCTCGTACCAGTACCTCATCATGGGCACGATCGGGGCGACATTCTATGTCATCGGTATCGGCTTCCTCTACTCGCTGACTGGAACGCTCAACCTCGTGGACATGACGGGGCGGATGGAAATGCTTGGTCTCACTGACGCCGTCTCGCCCTCCATGCTGGCGGCGCTCGCATTCATCTTTGTCGGAATTTCACTCAAGCTGGCATTGTTTCCGTTGCATGCCTGGTTGCCGGGTGCCTATGCCCACGCGCCATCCTTTGTAACGGTCTTCCTTGCCGCCACGGCGACCAAGGTTGCCGTCTACCTTCTGATCCGCTTTCTTTTCAGTGTGTTTCCGACCACGGCAGTGTTTTCGGAACTGCCGATGAGCACTATTCTGCTGGTGTTGTCTGTCGCTGCGATGTTTGGAGCATCGATCGTTGCAATCTTTCAGGACAACATGAAGCGCATGCTTGCTTATTCGTCCGTTGCACAGATTGGATATATGACGCTTGGTATCGCACTCGCCAATCAAGCCGGGCTCACGGGTGGAATTGTCCACCTTTTCAATCACGCGATTACAAAAGCGGCGTTGTTCATTGCAGTTGGTGCTGTGTTCTATCGTATTCATTCCGTTCGTGTTGAGGATTGGGCGGGGCTCGGGCGCAAGATGCCGATCACCATGGCGGTATTTGCGCTCGCCGGCCTCAGTCTGATTGGCACACCGGGCACTGCCGGGTTCATCACCAAGTGGAACCTTTCCCTCGGGGCGCTGGAGCACGGTTACTGGTGGCTGGTCATTCTCATCATGCTCAGTTCACTGCTTGCCGTCGTCTACGTCGGGCGTGTGATCGAGATTGTCTGGTTCCGCAAGCCGGTGGCGACGATTGATGAGGCGCGTTCACCTCCGATGACGATGATGGTGCCGTTGTTCGTCTTTGCGGTCGCAATCATCTGGTTTGGGTTAGAGACGTCGATGAGCGCAGGTTATGCTGCTGATGCGGCGCGCTTTCTCCTCGGTGGGGGCGGATCGTGATGTTCGGTTTGTCTCCTGAACAACTGGTCGTTGCAGCGTTGATCATTCCGTTGATCGGTGCGGTGGCAATCCTCTTGAACACCACGCGTCCGAACATGAGGGAAGCGTCCACGCTGGTTACAGCCGGTATCCTGTTTCTTGTTGTACTTGATTTACTTTTTGCGGTTTCCGGCGGCGCGCGACCCGAAGTGGACGTGCTGACGATCCAACCGGGGTTGTCGCTGGTCTTTCGTGTCGAGCCGCTCGGGATGTTGTTTGCGGCCATCGCATCCGGGTTATGGATCGTCAATTCGATCTATTCGATCGGGTACATGCGGGGTAACAACGAACCGCGGCAAACGACGTTTTATATCTGTTTTGCGGTGGCGATTTTCTCCGCGCTCGGGATCGCGTTTGCCGGTAACCTCGTGACGCTGTTCCTGTTTTACGAAGTGCTGACACTATCGACATATCCGCTGGTTACGCACAAGGCTGACGAGAAAGCGCGTGCGGGTGGACGCATCTATCTGATGATCTTGCTTGGCACTTCGATGGTGCTGCTTCTACCTGCAATCATCTGGACGCAGTTCCTGACGGGGACAACGGATTTCACGGTCGGTGGTATTCTCGGAGGAAAGGCAAGCGCTACGACGCTTGCGATCCTGCTTGGATTGTTCGTCTTCGGTACTGGCAAAGCTGCATTGATGCCGTTTCATGGTTGGTTGCCGAATGCGATGGTTGCGCCAACACCGGTCAGTGCGCTTCTTCACGCTGTGGCCGTAGTGAAGGCTGGTGTCTTCACGGTCCTCAAGATTGCAATTTACACGTTCGGGACCGACACGCTTGCGACGACAGGTGCTTCTGACTGGCTGGTGTATGTTGCCGGATTCACGATCCTCGCCGGATCGCTTATCGCCATGACCAAAGACAACCTCAAGGCGCGACTTGCCTATTCCACGGTCAGTCAACTCTCCTATATAATTCTGGGGGCAGCGCTCGCGAACGCTTCAGGCATTCTTGGTGGTGGTTTGCATATCGTCACCCATGCCTTTGGCAAAATTACACTCTTCATGTGCGCAGGCGCTATTTACGTGGCTGCGCACAAGACAGAAATTAGCGACATGCGGGGATTGGGCTGGAAAATGCCCTTCACGTTTGCTGCCTTCGGGATCGCGGCGCTGAGCATTATTGGCATACCTCCGCTCGGTGGATCGTGGAGCAAATGGTTGCTGACCCTGGGGACCGCAGATGCCAAGCAGCAGATCTTTATCGTCGTCTTCATGATCAGTTCGTTGCTGAATGTTGCGTATCTGTTACCGATCGTGGTGCGCGGGTTCTACTTCTCACCTGCACCCAGTGAAACGCCGGTTGAAGCTGGAGGGGGGCAGAGCGGAATTGCGGAGGCGCCATTCCTCTGTGTGTTCCCAGCGGTGCTGACGGCCTTTGGCTGTGTCGTGCTGTTCGTTTATGCTGGAGACATTGTCGCGTTCCTCACTCCGCTCGTGGACGTCGGGAAGGAGGTTTCAAATGGCGGATAAGTTACGGGACGATCCGCAAGACCTGCACCCTCTAGGTGCAAAGCTGCGATGGGTCGAAAAGGATGCAAACATCGTTCGAATGATCACAGGGCTTGCGATCCTCTGCGCGATCCTGTTTCTCCTTGATTTTGTAGCTGGGCGGAAACCGTATTTCGGCCTTGAAGGTTGGTTTGGTTTTTACGCCATATATGGCTTTATTGCTTTCAGCTTCATCGTGATCATGACGGGATATTTGAAACGTCTCATCGGACGGCGTGAAGACTATTACGCACCGGGTGCTGTTGATGCAGAGGACTATCCGTCCGTGGGCCTTGATGTGAAGGATCATACGGATGTTTGAGGCGCTGATCCCGGACGTATGGCCGCCGGTCCTTATTTATATCGTCGCAGCTGTCGTTCTACCGTTTTTGCCGAGCCACCCGCAGCGTGCGTTCCTGACATTGGTTGTGCCGCTGATCGGTGGTTGGATGATCTGGACGGTGCCCGAGGGACAGCACGCCGTGTATCCGCTGATGGGGTTCGACCTGACGTTGATGCGTGTGGACAAGCTGTCCGTGGTCTTCGGTTTGATTTTCTCGATCGCTGCATTTCTAGCCGCACTCTACGCCTGGCATGTGAAGGACAGGACCCAGCAAATTGCCACCTTGCTCTATGCCGGTACGGCAATTGGAGCGGTGTTCGCGGGCGATCTCATTACACTTTTCATCTATTGGGAGGGCACAGCTCTCGCTTCCGTTTTCCTGATCTGGGCGCGCAATACCGAGGGGGCTTATCAGACCGGAATGCGATATCTGATCATCCAGATTGGTTCTGGTGTGATCTTGTTGGCAGGTATTGCGCTGCACTACCAGGACGGCGGCTCGATTGCGTTTGACCGGCTCACCGGTGATGGACCTGGCAGTTGGCCGATCGGCACCTGGCTTATCTTGTTCTCCTTCGGCATCAAGTGTGCCTTCCCATTGATGCACAACTGGTTGCAGGACAGCTATCCGGCAGCGACAGTCACCGGCACGGTCACACTGTCGGCCTTTACGACCAAGATGGCCGTATACTGTCTCGCGCGCGCCTTTCCCGGTACGGAGATGTTGATCTACGTCGGCGCGATCATGACGCTGTTTCCAATATTTTTTGCTGAGATCGAAAACGATCTGCGCCGCGTGCTGAGTTACAGCCTCAACAATCAGCTCGGGTTCATGGTCGTCGGCGTCGGTATCGGTACCGAGCTGTCGCTCAACGGCACTGCGGCGCACGCCTTCTGTCACATTCTCTATAAAGCGCTGTTGTTCATGAGCGTCGGCGCGGTGCTGTTTCGCACGGGAACATCAAAAGCTTCCGAGTTGGGGGGGCTGTACCGAACGATGCCGTGGACGACCTTTTTCTGCATCATCGGGGCGGCTTCGATCTCGGCCTTTCCGCTGTTCTCTGGCTTCATATCGAAATCACTCATCATGAGTGCGGCGGGCAAGGAACAATACTTCTTCGTCTGGCTGGCTCTGGTGTTTGCGTCGGCCGGCGTGCTGAGCCATTCAGGTATCAAGATCCCCTACTTCGCCTTTTTTGCCCATGATAGCGGAAAGCGTCCCAAGGAAGCTCCCTGGAACATGATGTTGGCGATGGCGATGACAGCATTCCTGTGCGTTTTCCTTGGTGTCTTTCCGTCAACGCTCTATGGGCTGTTGCCTTATGATGTGAAGTACGAGCCTTACACGTTTGCTCATGTTGTAGAGCAATTACAGCTTCTGGTCTTTGCGCTGCTCGCGTTTGCGTTGTTGATGCGCTACGGGTTCTATCCGTCCGAAGAGAAGGGTATCAATCTGGATACCGATTGGACCTACAGGCGGGCAATTCCTGCAATTGTTTCCATTTTGCTGCGTGAAACAGGCCGATTCAAGACCTGGCTGGGTGCGACAGTTGTTCGGTATCTTCCCTCGTGGCAACGTGGCCTTTATCGGCATTACGGTCCTGACGGCCTCCTTGGTCGCCAGTGGCCGACAGGAAGCATGGCATTCTGGACCACTGTTCTGCTCAGTGGTTGCCTGCTGTCGTACTATTTCTGACCCTGGCCAGCTGTCGGATTTTAATTTGCGTCTTGTTGCAATCGGGCTTAAGTCATTGTTTGTTCACATTCCAGTTGTTCCCTTGTATTCGTCGAGCTTTGTAATGGCCATGCCGTGTATGCAAAGGATTAACCGAATTTTGACTAGTTTCTTTACGCAGATACATCTTTCTGGCGTCAGTATGGCTAGAGGTATGAACGACCGCCACAGACGGTTGTAAGGAGAGAGAAAATGGAAGAGGCACCAGAGCAAACCAACGTTGTCGAGTTAACGGCTGACGTTGTCTCTGCCTATGTCAGCAACAACAAGGTGGAAGCCAGTGATCTGGCCGGGTTGATTGGCGATGTGCATGAAGCGTTGAACCGTGTTGCACACTTGGGGGCAAATGCATCGCGCGCCGACCTTATTCCTGCGATTTCACGAAAGAAATCGATCACGCCGGACTACATCATTTGTCTGGAAGACGGGAAAAAGTTCAAACAGTTGAAGCGGCACTTGCGCACGCACTACAACCTCACTCCCGAGGAGTATCGGGAAAAATGGGGACTTGCACCGGACTATCCGATGGTTGCACCGAATTATGCTGCGACGCGCTCAGCGCTTGCCAAACAGATGGGGCTTGGCCAACGTCGCAAGGGCGATAAATAGTCTGATAAACACCTCTGCTTATCGCGCAGTCGATGCTGAAATTGAACCGGTCCGTGCCATGGTGCGGTGCCGGTTTTTTCGTTTTATGAAGGTTAATCCTTCGACTTGCGCGGAATAGATCTTCGATTTGAAGTCTGCCTCTTTGATCGACATGCAGCTATTGCTCTCAGCAAACTGCGGTGACGAACTGGGTCGTAACTCCAGTGGAGGTCATGGGCCCGTTTGCGCTCACTCAGGAGCGCGCGTGCCAATTGAGCAAGCCTCTCCTTGTCTGAACTGCTCGCAAAAATCCGAGCGTCGCCAGGCCATTTGTTCAGCAGCCTCAGGAGATCTTCCGTGATGCTCCTTGCGAGTTTGGCATCCTGTGAATGAGCGATGTGCTTGCGAGATGCGTTTACGACCTTTCGCGCATTGCTCCTTGTTTGAGAAAGTCTTCCAGGATTTTTTTGTTCAGGATGATGACTTGTATTTTGTTTACGCATTAAGGATTTTAATCTTCCCATTGACTGTCTTAATGTGCCACTTTTCTTGTTCAAGCAGTGGTTTCATAGAAAAAACTGGTTAATGTGGGAGAGTATTACATGCGATCGTTGAAAGATTCAGTGCCGGATGGTCGGATGGAACGTGGGGCATTGCAAGGCCGGAAACATGTCGACAAGAAACAGGTTATTCCGTTCCTCAGGCGGCTTGCGCGACGTGATTGCTGTGCCCGCCGACAAACCGGAGACATCAGACGAACAGGGGGCTGGCATATCGTTTCCCGTTCGGGAACACGGTCGCAAACCGCAGTTTTGAGGTCCGCATCTTCTGCCATGCGTGCTGAAGACCGCTCGGGGCATGAATCTACACGTGTGGGTGCGAAGAGTTGGCCATGTGATGTGGTGCAACATGCTCTGAGCGAAGGTCTTGTGGAGTTGCATGGTGACATTGTGTGTCTGTCATCGAGTGGAGCGGCTTTCCTGCGACGTGCTGCTGCGTCGGGGGATAATGCCTATGCCGAGCAACAGCAGGTTCGTTCTGTTCGTCATGATCCGGATCATGACCGTGTCACCGTGAATGAATGTGAAAGCCCTTTGGGGTGGTTGCGCAATCGCAAGGATCGTCGCACTGGCAAGGCTTTGATATCGGAAAGCCAGTTCGATGCGGGGGAACGGCTTCGGCAGGATTTTCATAAAGCGCAGATGAGTGCAAGGGTCACGGCAGACTGGTCATGTGCTTTGTCTGGTGGGCGCTCGCGGCGCACGGCAGGCGATGACAGGGTCGATATCACCGATGCGGCGATTGCGGCCAAGACGCGCTTCTACAAGGCTCTCGACGGGGTGGGAGAGGAATTATCGGATGTGCTTGTCTGGGTTTGCTGTGAGGGCAAGGGATTGCGAGATGTCGAGCAGACAGCGAACTGGCCACAACGCTCCGGTAAGCTCATGCTGCAAATGGCTTTGCGCGCACTGGCTCGTTATTATGGGCTTGAGCCATCGCGACAACACCGAGCTTTCCGTGCCGGGCGCGTGTCGCATTGGGGTTCCGAAGACTATCGACCGACCCTCGCAGATGAATGAACCCGGTGATAGCTTGTTATGCGGCAGCGGCATTGGCCGCATCATTGCGGATGCGCTGGACCATGGAAGCGAAGCCGTTTGATCGCTGCTGCGTGAGGTGTTCTTTCAGTCCCAGTTCGCCAAAGATTTTCTCGATGTCGGTCGCCATGATTGTGTCTGCTGACTTGCCGGAATAGACGGCGATCAGAATGGCGATCAATCCGCTCACGATCATGGCATCGCTATCGCCTGAAAAATGCAAGTTGTCGCCATCTTGCCGCGTCAGCAGCCACACCTGGCTTGCGCAACCCCGAACCTTGTTGGTTTCTGTCCTGGCATCATCCGGAAACTCGGGCATCTGCCGCCCGAGGTCGATCACATATTTGTAGCGATCTTCCCAGTCGTCAAGGAATTCAAAATCCTCAAGAATTGTATCAATAGCTATGGTCACGGCGGTGCGCCCCGATTGATCCCCAGCAGCTCTACACTGCGCCTGCCTGCAATAGCAGGCAGGTACATATAATCAATGCGGCACGAACGTTTGCCTGGATGTGCTACAGGTCGCCGAGTTCCGAGTTGAGCAATGCACCAATGTTGTCGCTCTGCTGCCGGTATGGTGAATATACCGCTTGCTGGCCCCAGATCAGCTCCTGTCCTAGCGCAAATGCGAAACCGGCCTTGGACTTGAAGCCGCGCCATGCTTCTTCGCGTGAAATGCAGATATTCGGTCGAGCATCACAGAAAGTGCGTGCCTCTGCGCTTACAGACAACGCAGTGCGTGTCAACGCGATCTGGTTTTCGCGATCTGCCGGAAGCAACGCGATTGCAATGCCAACTACGGCAATAGTCTTGAAGAATGACATGCCTATCCCCTGAATTCATTCCGCCCTAACCCTGACTTGATCCTATCTGAACGCGCCTAAGACCCGGCAAAAATCCCCATGTGCATTTGAGTCAAGTTTTCCTGTCGGGATTCAGGGTCTCTTCACCATATGGCGTCAGAATAATTTGTGATGCTGTCGGGTGTTTGCCGACGTGTCCAGGCATTTGCGTAGAGTTTGAGTATGAGTGCGTTTCGCGCCAGAGCCCTGTTCGGGGCATTTCTTCTGATTTTTGCCGGTGTGGCGCTTAATGCCATGCTGTTGCAACACGAAGGCATGCCGTGGAGTAATATCGCGCTGCTGACGCCAGAGCCTGAACTCAAGACAAACAATGCCACACCGAAGCACCGTCGCACACGGCGTGTCCTGCCGCGCTGGAATCCAAATGTTTCATTGTCCGATACTGCCAATGCTGTGTCCAAGCCGGTTATCGATGCTGCGTCTGCGCCCAAACCTTTTCCTGCCACGACCATCAGCCTGACGCCTGTCACCAAGGCTGGTCGGGAGACGGTGCGTGCCATCCAGCGTGAGCTGACAGCACGTGGTTATGAACCCGGACCGGTTGACGGCATTCTTGGTGTCATGACGCGCGCTGCGATCATGGCGTACGAGCATGATGAACGGCTGACGCTGACCGCAAACCCGTCTGAAGCATTGCTTGAGCGGATCATACTGGGGGGTGTCGGTCAGGCTCCCTCCGCGCGTCAGGGTGTTCCGGCACAGAATGCTCAGTTGCTTGCCCGCAGTGTCCAGGAAGCACTGGCGAGACTTGGGTATGTTCCGGGTGCTGCGGACGGCGTGGTCAGCACAAACACCGCGCGGGCTATCAAAGCGTTCGAACGTGATCATAATCTTGCACCGATGGGCCGGATTTCCGGGCGTCTCGTTTCGGAAATCGGTCGTGTGAACGGAGCGCGTTTCAGCGTCGCCGCAGGCTGGTAGTTTCCTTCGTAGCCTTCTTTTGTGGTTGACGCGCCATCGTCTCTCGGCTTGCTGGTATCATGCGTGTAAAATCCGAACTTTGGGTCCAGGCCTACATTCGACGATGCCAGTCCAAGGGGCTTTTTGCAGTTTTGGTGCGGCGTGGGCAGGCGGATGCCGGTGCGATCTATATTCAGATCAACCTCCTCAATGGCACTTGCCACCTGTTTGGTCCGGCCCCTACCGGGTTTGATGATGCCGACCGTGGCCGGCGCTGGATGCCGGTGTTTCCGGACGGCCCGGTTCCTGAACGAGAGGCTGCCGCACATCTCGCGCAAGAAGCCAGCTTTGATCCGGATTTCTGGGCGGTGGAGGTCGAAAACCCGTCTGGAGGGCATGAACTGGATGATCGTGTGGTCGAAAATTGACAGCTTTGGCTGTTCTTTGCCTGTTTGAACGACTTGTTAACCCTACGTTAAGGCCCGACGTGCCCAGATCAACTCAGAAGTTCTGAGTTGTGCGTGTTCAATTCAATGCTCGATGTGCGGCGGTAGCCTGCACCTCGAAACAAAGGATACGGGACGATGGCTACGATACTTGAGTTTACTGGTGCTGGTCGTGGGGACGACCGGGGGTCGGGCGAGGCGGATCACGCTGCAGCAACCGATAACACTGCGACGGCGCAAATCATCTTTTTTCCAGGCATTCGGATCGAGCGGTACGATATTGACCCGTTCCTTGAAGATGGCGACGCACAGGACAGGTCGTCGAAGTCCAGCGCCTGAAATGGGTTCTTTCTCTGTCTGCACTTTTTGAAGATTGCATTTTGCACTCTATTCCGCCGGTTTGCATGTCATGCGCCGGAAATTTTCGTCGGTCTGCACGGCACTTGAAATGCTCTCGATTGGCGCGCGGATCACGGCCAACCCTTCGGTTTCCTGAACACGGACTGTAATGGTCTCACTTCGTGGTTTCAGGCTAGAGGCGGCGGGGTCGACAGCTTCCGTTTCCGAGCGGGGTTTATTGAGCAAGAGCTCCAGACTGTCACGTTTCACGTCATGTCCGGCGATGATATAAAAATTCTGACTGAGCTTGTCGTAGAGGCTGACAGTCCAGAGCGGACCCATTGCAGGTATGCGCAGCGCAACCGGACCATCTGTGAGGTCGTACCGGCACATTGCATAATAAATGTCGGGTGCCATGTACGGCAGGAGCTGGCCTTCGGGGCTTGCCAGAGGAATGGGTTGCAAGGTGTTTGCAGGAAGACGCTGTGCAACTTTCAGCCAGGCATTGTTTTCTGACATGTACGGCAGCGCGAAGATCGCTGTGATATGAATGATGACGCCGAAAATCAGACCAGCGATGAGCGTTGTCCAGTGGACGCGCGGGATCCATTTCGTGTTTAACGACACAACACCCTCCGAATCTCGGGCAATCCATAGGTGGTATCTGCTGTGCGTGTCTCCGTGGCATGCATGTGCAAGCGCAAGATGAGCCGCACCTGATACTCGCTGTCCACGGGTAACCAGTTTCCTGGTGTCGGGTAGCGCGAAATGGCAATCTTGTAGCGGCCGACCGGATCGCGCAGCACGTTGCTTGCGTTAAAGGCATGGCGGGCTGCCGGATTGGTCATGAGGTTGCCTGCGCCATCGTAGGCTGCAATGGACCACCATTTTCCGCGCGGATCGTCACCGATGATCGTGTAGTCGCATTCAGCATCGATTTTTCTTCCTGCACTATCATGGACAGTTGTGAAATAGAGCAGCGACTTGGACATGACCGGCAGGCGTCCGGAGCGCGTGATGTGCGCGCGTGTGTACGGATCGGCGATGGTGCGGCCGACACGGTTCCATGTTTCCCAGGGACCTTCGCTGACTGCGGTGAAGTCCGGACCGGAATTCACCAGATACCACGCTGACCCCAATCCCGTGACGAGACTGATGATGAGAAAAGTCAGGATGTTCGCGATCAAATTCAAGGACGTATCATTTCCGGGTACGGTTGGGAGCGAGCCAACTCACATGGGTGATGTCTCGTTCTGGTGTGTGCTAGCCAGGTGTGCGGCGCGTGTCGTCTGCGTTACGGTCTGCCCGATTGTTTGGACCGAATGTGCCTTTTTTGTCGCTTGAAATCGTCAGCAAGTCGCGTGAAAGACGCTCCAGAATTTTTCTGGTATCCTCCGGAAGCTGCCCCCCTTTGCGTCTGATGGCATCTGCAGTGGCGGGGTTGGCCGCGCGGAGGGCGGCAAGGCGCACGCGTTCCTGCTTTTGAACCGGATGTAGCGGGAGTCCGGCGAGCTGCGGGATATCCATGGAGGCATGTGCGAGGGTCATGTAATCGTGCCAGGCTTGCGCTGGCATGCTGCCTCCGGTCACGCGGTTTGTTGGGCGATAACTGTCGTTCCCGAACCAGACGCCGGTGACATATTTTCCCGTGTAACCCATGAACCATGCATCGCGGTAGGACGAGCTTGTTCCGGTCTTGCCTGCCGAGTAGGTGAAATCCAGTGCGGAGCGACGTCCGGTTCCAGCGGTGACGACCTGCTGCATCATGGAGTTGAGTTGGCTGATGACCTGCTTGTCGAACAACCGTTGGGGTTTTGGCTCATCACGATCGCGGAGATAAACGGCTTCGCCGCTTGAGTTGGTGATTTCGGTAATGGCGTAGGGGCGGGCTTCCATCCCGCCGTTGGCGAATGGAACGTAGGCGGCAGTGTGTTGCAGCGCCGTGATGCCAGTGTCACCAAGTGCCATCGTGCAACTGGGTTGGACACCAGAGATGCCAAGTTTTTCCAGATTGGCGAGGATGGTCTTGCGACCGACCTTGTTGGTCAGGCGTACCGCGACCGTGTTGGTGGATTTGGCGAGTGCTGTCGCCATCCGCATTCGACCGCGGAAGCTACGGCCATAGTTTTTCACGGAGTGCTTGCGACCGCACGACACCGACGTATCGTTCACCCAGGAACTGGGTTCAAATCCGTGTTCAAGTGCGGTCAGGTAGACGTACGGTTTGAAGGAGGATCCTGGCTGGCGTTTGGCTGTTGTCGCCCGATTGAACTGGCTGTCGCCGTAATCTTTGCCACCGACGAGTGCGCGGACTGCACCATCCGCTTCGATGGATACCAGAGCACCCTGATCAACGCGCTTTGATCTGCCGAACTGGCGAACGGCCGATGAGATCGTGTCTTCTGCAATTTTCTGCAAACGCAGATCAACGGTCGTGCGCGCGGTCACGATATAGGTATCTTTGCCTTCCATCAGCTTTTGAACTTCCTCGAAGGCGTAGTCGAGGAACCAGTCGGGGCTGGCCTGATCGCGGTTTTCAACGATGCGGGCCGGGTTGAGGCGGGCACCGTAAACCTGGCTCTCCGTCAGGAATCCGGCTTCGACCAGATTGTCGAGTACGTCCTCTGTTCGTGCACGGGATGCGGGAAGGTTCACGTGAGGTGCGTATTTTGTGGGCGCCTTGAAGAGACCCGCCAGTGTTGCCGACTCCGCCAGGTTGATTTCACGCACCGACTTTCCGAAATAGAATTGGGACGCGGCTTCGACACCAAATGCACCCCCGCCCATGTAGGCGCGGTCGAGGTAGTGCTTCAGAATCTCGTCCTTCGACAAACGGGCTTCGATCCAGATGGCAAGAAACGCTTCCTTGATCTTGCGGTCAAGAGAGCGCTCCGAGGAGAGGAAAAGGTTTTTCGCCAGTTGTTGCGTGACCGATGACCCGCCCTGCACAACGCTGTTGGCCTTCAGGTTCGAAACGAGTGCTCGAAACGTGCCTATGACGTCAATGCCGAAGTGCGAGTAGAAGCGGCGGTCTTCCGTCGCGAGCGCTGCATCGACCAGAGTTTTCGGGATTTCCTCAAGCGGCACAGCGTCCGATTGCAGGATACCGCGCTTGCCGATTTCATCGCCGTCCTGATTGATGAAAGTGACACTGTACTTGTTGGCCGCGAGCCAGTTGCCTGGGGGGACGAGTGCAAACGCCGGTAAAGCTAATGCGACAACAATCAATGTTCCTGCAATTGAAACGTTCAGGCCTTCGGACAGCATTTCAACGATGAATTTGCGAATGCCAACCACGCGAAACCGATCAAAGAATGCCGATGCGGCACTCAACTTGTTCTTGATGTCGAGCCAACTTTCGTGAAGCGACGAGTCGATCCAGGCATCGAGCGCGAGCCAATCAATCAGCCGATCGCCACCGCCGCGCTTGTACATCCACTCGCTCATGGTGCAGACCTCTTGAGGCTTGGTGTCGTAGCGGTTGTGATCATCGGGATTTCGACTGGTCTCATACCGTGGCTCTTGGCGGATGTGCTGCGATTCGCATGCAAGAAGGACATCAGACAACTATGACGACAAACGAGCAACCGAACGAGACTGTTGGCGGACGTGATCATATTGAAGAATCTGATAGCAAAAATCGCTTCTGGCGACAAAAAACGCTTGGTGAATTGACACCGGTCGAATGGGAGTCCCTGTGTGACGGGTGTGGCAAGTGTTGTCTTGTCAAACTGGTCGACGATGAAACTGAGGAATTACAATATACACGGGTCGCCTGCGAGCTGCTGAATATCGGCACATGTCGTTGTTCGGATTACGAAAATCGCCACAAAGTGGTGCCGGATTGCATCCAGCTCGATCCTGCAGCGATCGATGAGCTGGAATGGTTGCCTGAAACGTGTGCGTATCGGCTGGTCGGCGAAGGCAAGGACCTCGCATGGTGGCATCCGCTGGTTTCTGGAGACCCGCAGACGGTCCATCAGGCCGGGATCTCCGTGCGCAGTTGGGCGATCAGCGAAACCAAGGTGGACGACGATTTCGAACCGTTTTTTCTGAAAGATGCGCCGTAGGCAGTGGTGTTTCAGGCTGGTTGGTGCCGGATGGTCGAAGTTGATGCAACTCCGGACGTGTAATGCTCGCAGTTGGTGTTACAGAATCGGGCCAAGAACCGAAATACTCGAATGTGTCAATACGACGAGGTAGTGGGCCATTCTGCATAACAAAACGGATGTTAGAAAGCTCGGCACCGATGCTCAGTTTGCGACAGAGTAGTGCCGCATATTTCCCTCTACGCACCATCTGC
>CALHAX010000031.1 GCA_937931785.1 uncultured Hyphomicrobiaceae bacterium
CTTCGGCTTTCGCAACTTCGAAAACGACCGCCGTCGTGTCAGGGCACTCTGCGCATGACCATGGAAAACAACACCATCTCCTGATAACCAAATGTCTCAAGATCGGCAAAAATAGACCGTGCCCCCGCATTTGAGGAAGAGTCGAGGAAGAGCCGGTGCGACTTCACGGAAAATGGAAGTGGCGGGAGTGACGGGACTCGAACCCGCGGCCTCTGGCGTGACAGGCCAGCGCTCTAACCAACTGAGCTACACCCCCGCAAGTCGCATCGGCAAATGCCCAAGCGGTTCGCGCGGTGTACGCAACGCCAACGGTCAAGTCAAGCGAAGCTGTGTCTCCATTTCACCCTGGCTCAAATATCACGCACAGTATTCCATCAAACAGACCATTCAGTGGTACGTTACGATCCGGTTTAAGGCACAAAACCAACCCGACACTGCCCTCGTATGCGCCTTACTTCATCTTACATCCGGCAAACAATACGGCCTCACTCTTCAGCACTTCACAGGCATGCCGATAGCCGATTTCCACCGCCCGATCGAAAGCCTTCCAGTCGCGCAGCTCGATCTCGCCAAGCGGGGGCGTAATAAGAAGATCTGCCCGTTTCGCCTCGCGACGGTCCGTTTCCTCGCTCGAAATGGAGCCCGACCGGATCAGGATGCTGAGAATTGGTGGCCGTGACATGCGTTTGCGCCAATTTCCCGTCTGTTCGGCTGCAAGCGCCTCGGGCGTGATCGCAAGATCGCGTGCAACATCCACGGCGATAACCTTGCCTCGATGTGTGGCGCGCATCATGCTGACCGGCAAATTACATGTCACGGCTCCATCCACAAGCAACCCCTCCACATGGGACACCGGAGGAAAAATGCCTGGCAGTGACGTCGATGCACGCAAGGCCTCCCGCAACAGTCCTTCACGATGCACGTGCATGCCACCATGCGTCAGATTCGATGAAACGCAGTAGAATGGACGCCACAAGTCTTCGATCCGCCAATCCCCGAACTTCTCTTCCAGAAGACGCTCGACCTTACGACCGCGAACAAGACCGACGAACGGCAGCGTGTAATCCGAAACTGGATTGGTATCCACAAACGTCGCTCGCACCCGAGCGGCAATCTCATCCGCCGGCATCTCGAGCGCGAGGCAGGATCCGACCACGCCCCCCATGCTGGTGCCACCGACAAAATCAACCGGAACGCCCGCGTCCTCCAGCGCACGGATCACACCGATGTGTGCAAAGCCCCGGGCTGCCCCGCCGGACAAAACAAGCCCATTCGCGCGCCCACACAAAACGCGGGCAAGACGTGCCCAGTCGCCATCCACACCGTGCCTCAGGTGGAAATGCCTGGTGCTGGGCCTGGCCGCTCGCCAGTGCGCTGTGCCCGACGCCGAAGGTTTGTTGGATCCATGCAAGAGAACCAGATCCAGAAGCTGGTGTCGCGCGCGCTCTGTCAGTAATGCCTTTGGAATGTCAGCGTTTCCACGCTCATCCACATCGGCAACAACCAGAACTCGATCTGCCTGGCGCGCACAAACCGAGAGCCAGTCAACGTCGCCATCACTTGCCGCCATGAGAATGAAATCGTGCCGCCGTTCACGCTCGGCGAACCATTCGGCAGAATAATTCGTTGCCTGATCTCCAAGCACATGCACTTTGTCACCGAACCGCATGATATGCGTACGCAGGCGTCGGGCAATTTTCTGAGTGTCCACCCCCTTCGACGCCGGGACGATTGCAATGGTTCGTGGCTCGATCGCTACAGCAGGACCGCTTGTGAGCTGCCTGAGGCGGTATGTGAGGAGACGCATCACACTCGCCATCAACTCTGGGTTGGTCTTCAGGAGAGCATTGAAGCGTGTTCGCGACAGAACCCACAGATCCGTGTCACGAATAGCCGCAACCGTCGCAGATCGCGGTTCGCCAGAAATAACGGCCATCTCACCAACAGTTTCGCCGGGAGACACCAGATAGACCAGACGGTTGTCCCCCGTTTGATCGTTGACGTAGACCCCCAATGATCCGTTTCGGACGAAAAACAGCGAGCGTGCCGGTGCACCTTCTTCAAACAAAATACGACCGGCCGGAACGTGCAAAGGCTTTGCCGCTTGCTCCAGCACGCGCCGTCCATCGTCGTCGAGCATTTTCAAAAGGTCAGGTGTCGTCACGGTTCTCGCAATCCGGCAATCGGTCGGCCGAAGCGACTAATACGTCATGCCGAAGCGAAAGGCACGCGCAACCGATTTCACAGCAAGTAAAAAGAACTGCGGCCGTTATCAGAGTTCTGCGACGGAAGTGACGGACGTGCATCTGAAGACTGCCGGAGCAACAGACAATCCGCATATTCAAAGCTGAGAATAGTACAACGTACCATTTCGTAGATGTGCCGGTTTGACCTGATTTCGATCAGAGTCTGACGGCGAGTGGTGGGCGGTGACGGGTTCGAACCGCCGACCCTCTCGGTGTAAACGAGATGCTCTGCCAGCTGAGCTAACCGCCCGAAGCGATGGAGTGGAGCACTACCACACCATCGCCAAACACAAAAGGTACGCAGATCTAAAACATACCGTTCGTCATAATCACTTCGGCTTAACGTATTTCTTCGCACCAGCAACCGACTCTTTGAGGGCCTTGGCAGGTTGGAACTTCGCGACAGCCGTATCTGCCAGTTTCATGTCCTTGCCGGTCTGTGGATTGCGCGCCGTGCGAGCTGGGCGGTAGTTGGCCTTGAACGTGCCGAACCCTGGCATGCGAACTTCTTCGCCTTTCGAAAGGCTTTTCTCGATGTGGTTGAACACCGAGTCAACAGCCTCACCAGCTTGAGCTTTGCTGATATCTGCATCTTCGGACACGGCGTCCACGAGTTCTTTCTTGTTCATTGTCATAGTCCTTTCTTGTGAGGCGAAGCGCGACGGCAACCAACAGGCCGCTTCAAAGATCACGCGTTCGCACAGGCTTGCCGAATTCTACTGGATGCCGGTCTCAGGACGTTCGCATCAATGACCGGTCTAAAGGTATATCTCTGTCAGGCAAAAGCCCCCGCTGCATGAGCAGCGGAGGCCATATATTCCGGGCTTTTCCCGCCCGTCAACCGTGAAAAACAAGGTTTTAGGGGGTTTTTCAGGGGTTGACGTCAGCTTTCAGGTCGTATCCGCGTTTTTCAGACACGACCTGAATGGCATTCAATGGACCGTTGCAACACCCTTTTGCCCTGCACAAGCATCACACTTTAGTGTGCGACAACCCCCGTTGGTTTTTCTCCGTCACGTGCTGCGGCAGCGGCAGCGGCCTCCACCTCTTCCCACGTGATTGCATCCGGAACACGCTGAAGCGCAACCTTCAGGACATCTTCCATCCGCGCAACAGGGATGATTTCAAGACCACTTTTCACATCATCCGGGATGTCGACCAGGTCTTTGGCATTTTCCTCTGGAATAAGAACGGTTTTAATTCCGCCCCGCATCGCCGCCAGAAGTTTCTCCTTGAGACCACCAATCGGAAGCACACGACCACGCAATGTGATCTCCCCTGTCATGGCCACATCGCGCCGAACCGGAATTCCTGTCAGGACAGAAATGATCGCCGTTCCCATGGCAACTCCAGCAGAAGGACCATCCTTCGGTGTCGCACCTTCCGGCACGTGTACGTGGATATCCTTCTTCTCGAACATCACGGGAGAGATACCAAAATCAACCGACCGGGAGCGCACATAGGCGTTCGCAGCCTGGATTGATTCTTTCATCACATCGCGAAGGTTGCCTGTAACCGTCATCTTGCCCTTGCCCGGCATCATGACGCCCTCAATGGTCAAAAGCTCGCCACCAAGTTCCGTCCATGCGAGACCTGTAACGATACCAACCTGATCTTCCAGCTCAGCCTCGCCGTAGCGATATTTCGGCACACCGAGATAATCCTCAATGTTGTCCATGGAGATTGTTACAGTCTTTGTTTCAGAACTTTCAATCTCCTTCACGACCTTACGGGCCAACTTGGCAACTTCTCGTTCAAGGCTCCGCACGCCCGCTTCTCGCGTGTAACGGCGCACGATCTGCATCATGGCATCGTCCGTGAGGATCATCTCCTCTTCAGTCAGGCCGTGAGCCTCAAGCTGAGATGGCAACAGGTGGCGCCGCGCAATTTGCGCTTTTTCTTCCTCCGTGTAACCAGCCAGACGAATGATCTCCATTCGGTCCATCAGGGCAGGAGGAATATTCAGCGTGTTCGCCGTCGTGATGAACATGACGTCGGACAAATCGTAATCCACCTCAAGGTAGTGATCGTTAAACGTGTTGTTCTGTTCTGGATCGAGCACTTCGAGCAGACCTGACGCGGGGTCGCCCCGGAAGTCCTGACCCATCTTGTCGATTTCATCGAGTAGAAACAACGGGTTGGACTTGCTCGCCTTCTTCATCGACTGGATAACCTTGCCAGGCATCGAGCCGATGTAAGTCCGCCGATGGCCACGGATTTCCGCTTCATCCCGCACACCGCCAAGCGACATGCGAACGAATTCACGCCCCGTTGCATTGGCAATGGATTTGCCGAGCGACGTCTTGCCTACACCAGGAGGACCAACGAGACACAAGATTGGCCCCTTCAGCTTATCCGTACGTTTCTGGACGGCAAGATACTCGACGATCCGCTCTTTGACCTTCTCGAGGCCGTAATGCTCCTCGTCGAGAACCTTTTCGGCTTCAACGATATCCGTCTTGACCTCGCCCTTGTCGTCCCATGGAATTCCAAGCAACCAATCCAGATAGTTCCGCACGACCGTAGCTTCAGCTGACATCGGGCTCATCTGCTTGAGTTTCTTAAGCTCTGCAGTAGCCTTCTCGCGTGCTTCGGTCGTGAGCTTGGTCTTTTCGATCTTCTCTTCGAGTTCGCCAAGATCATCGCGATCGTCAGCGTCACCCAGCTCTTTCTGGATCGCCTTCATCTGTTCGTTCAGATAGTACTCGCGTTGCGTTTTCTCCATCTGGCGCTTAACGCGCGAGCGTATTTTCTTCTCAACCTGAAGGACCGAGATTTCGCTCTCCATCATCCCGAACACACGTTCAAGCCGCTCGGAAATCGATGGGATTTCCAGAATATCCTGCTTTTCGGAAATCTTGATCGCGAGATGTGAAGCGATTGTGTCCGCCAGTTTCGAATAGTCATCGATCTGCGAAACCGTACCGAGCACTTCGTGAGAGATCTTCTTGTTCAGCTTCACGTAGTTTTCGAACTGTGAAACAGCCGAGCGCGCAAGTGCCTCGATTTCCTCCTCGGAACCAACGCTCTCATCCACAGCTTCCACTTCAGCTTCGAAGTATCCCTCATTACCTGTGTAATTCTTTATGCGCGCGCGCTGCGTACCTTCGACAAGCACCTTGACCGTGCCGTCTGGCAATTTCAGCAGCTGCAGGACGGAAGCAAGCGTTCCGACAGTGTAGACATCATCTTCCTGCGGATCATCGTCGCTGGCATTTTTTTGCGCCGCGAGCAGGATCGGCTTCTCGTTCTGAACCACTTCGTCCAGTGCTGCGATCGACTTCTCGCGCCCTACAAAGAGCGGCACGATCATGTAGGGAAAAACCACAATATCTCGGAGCGGCAGAACCGGAAACACGCCGCTTTCAATGAACTCGACCGGTTTTTCTGTGGTGTCATCAGTCATGGATCAAATTCCTTCGCAGTTGCCCGGGCAAGAACGCCAAAGGTGACGACAGCATCACCAAACCGGGCAGCGCCATTCGTGGCTGCCAAAGCATGAAAGCCTGATCATCAGCACTTCCAGTACGCAACAGTCACACGAACGAACTTAGTACGGAAGTAAGCCTTGTTTGGGCTCAAACAAGGTCTTGTCAGGTCAGAATTACGTCACCTGCCCCAACCAGGCCCATTGTGGCGGCACAACAACCGTCAACAAAGCGCCATCACCGCCCGCGGGGGGCGGTATAATCCAGCACTCATGCGCTGGATTCAATCTCTTCGGCACGATCTGAATAGATCCGCAGCGGACGAGCACTGCCATCCACAGCTTCCGGGCTGATCACAACTTCTTCAACCCCCTTGAGTCCCGGCAGGTCGAACATCGAGTCGAGTAGAATGCCTTCCAGGATTGAACGCAGCCCGCGTGCGCCAGTCTTGCGCTCAACCGCCTTGCGCGCAATCGCTTTCAACGCGTCCTCGGAAAATGTCAGCTGCACATCCTCCATCTCGAACAACCGTTGATACTGCTTGACCAATGCATTCTTCGGCTCAGTGAGAATCTGGATCAACGCCGCATCATCCAGATCTTCCAGCGTTGCAATCACCGGCACCCGCCCGATAAATTCAGGGATAAGACCAAACCGTAGCAGATCTTCAGGTTCGACACGCTTCAACAGTTCGCCTGTATTGTGATCATCCTCAGCCTCAACCGTCGCGGCAAAACCGATCGAAGTGGAACGACCGCGCTCGGATATCAGCTTTTCAAGGCCGGCAAAGGCACCACCACAGATAAACAGGATATTGGTTGTATCAACCTGCAAAAACTCTTGTTGCGGGTGCTTGCGCCCGCCTTGAGGCGGCACACTCGCAACCGTGCCTTCCATGATTTTCAAAAGAGCCTGCTGAACACCTTCGCCCGACACATCCCGT
Organism: uncultured Hyphomicrobiaceae bacterium; assembly: GCA_937931785.1. Classification (GTDB taxonomy): domain Bacteria; phylum Pseudomonadota; class Alphaproteobacteria; order Rhizobiales; family CALHAX01; genus CALHAX01. Next base: position 6,618 of record CALHAX010000031.1, read on the forward strand.
GTGATCGACGGATTGTCCGCTTTGCGTGAAATCTTGTCGACTTCATCAATATAGACGATGCCGCGTTGTGCCCGCTCGACGTTGTAGTCGGCCGACTGCAGAAGCTTCAGAATAATGTTTTCGACATCTTCACCGACATAGCCGGCTTCCGTCAGCGTCGTTGCGTCCGCCATCGTAAACGGCACATCAAGGATGCGTGCCAGTGTCTGTGCGAGCAGCGTCTTGCCGCAACCGGTCGGTCCAACAAGCAGGATGTTCGATTTCGCAAGCTCGACGTCGTTATTTTTCGAAGCGTGATTCAACCGTTTGTAGTGGTTGTGCACGGCGACAGACAGCACGCGCTTTGCATGGGCCTGGCCGATCACATAGTCGTCAAGCACGCTGCAGATTTCGAGCGGTGTCGGCACCCCGTCGCTCGACTTCACCAGCGAGTTCTTGTTCTCCTCGCGGATGATATCCATGCAAAGCTCGACACATTCATCACAGATGAACACTGTCGGCCCCGCAATGAGCTTGCGAACCTCATGCTGGCTCTTGCCGCAAAACGAACAGTACAGGGTGTTTTTTTCGCTCATTCGTAGTCGCCGCCGTTATTCCTGTGCCCAAAGTTGGTTCAGCATCACGGGACGCCGAGACCGTCTGAGACCATCTCTTTACGGCGCGCCACGACTTCAAGTGGTGTGACGTGCCTAGTGAACGCTCTCCCGGATGCTTGGTCAAGAGCCCTGTCAGATCACAACTGACCTTGAGCCTGAACGTCACACCTGAACGGCGCAAATGCACTTACTGAACTATTTGAGCAAACACGCTACAGCAATATCTCATTGATCAAGATTCGTTCAGTGATGCCAACCCGCAGGTGGCATACATGCACCGCTGTATGATCTCAAAAGCACAATAGAACAATCTGCATCACTTTATCGAACATGCCCGGCTCATCCGAATGATGAAACCGGGTTCAACCGACGTGGTAACCGTTCCAACGAAATCCGACCAAAGTGGGACAATCGTCTTCAAACGGCCGAGCCATTACTTCTCAGCCGACAAAGGAGCAGGGTCGCTGTCGCGCTCGTCGAGCACCTTGTCAATCAGACCGAATTCCATGGCTTCCTGTGCGCTCATGAAATGATCGCGATCAAGCGTTTGCTCGATTTCTTCGTAACTCTTGCCGGTTTTCTCGACATAAATCTCGTTAAGGCGCTTCTTGATCTTCAGAATATCCTCAGCATGCCGTTGAATATCGCTGGCCTGCCCCTGAAAGCCGCCAGAAGGCTGGTGCACCATGATACGGGCGTGTGGCAATGCGTAACGCATGCCCTTGTCACCAGCCGCCAGAAGCAACGACCCCATGGACGCAGCCTGACCGATGCAAAGCGTGGAAATCGGTGGACGAATGAACCGCATCGTATCGTAGATCGCCATGCCAGCTGTCACCACGCCACCAGGCGAGTTGATGTACATGGAAATCTCTTTTTTCGGATTTTCGGCCTCCAGAAAGAGCAGTTGCATACAAATCGATGAAGCCACCTGATCCTCGACCTGACCGGTCAGGAAGATGATCCGTTCCTTCAGAAGCCGGGACGGAAGATCGTAAACGCGCTCGCCGCGGTTCGTCTGCTCAATGACGCTCGGCCAGTATGCCGCGCTCGGCTGAATGCGTTCGACCATGGATATGTCCTCAGGCTTGTCCTCGGCGAGCGGGACATGTCATGCATGCCCGGCCCAAATGTAACCGGTTCGCTGTACGTATTCGCCCGCCCTGTCAACCGGACGGTCAGCTCAGACTTAATCGTCGTCGTCGTTGTCAGGCTTCAAAAGCTCTTCACTGGAGATGGTCTTGTCTGTGATCTTTGCAAGTTCAAGAATGAAATCGACGACTTTTTCCTCAAAAATCGGACCGCGCATTTGCATGACAGCCTGCGGATTGCTGTTGAAATATTCGTAGACCATCTTTTCCTGTCCCGGATATTGACGGGCCTGATTGCCGATGGCCTGCGCCAGTTCGTCGTCCGTAACACTGATATCGTTCTGCTCGCCAATTTCTGAAATCACCAGACCAAGGCGAACGCGCCGTTCTGCAATATCCTGATATTTGACCCGGGCCTCTTCTTCCGTCGTGTCCTCGTCGGCAAAGGTCTTGTTGGCCTTGGCAAGCGATTCCTCGACCTGCTTCCAGATCCCCTCGAACTCGCTTTCAACCAACGTCGGCGGCAAGTCAAAGTCATGTGCAGACGCCAGCGCATCGAGCAGCTTGCGCTTCAGCTTTTCCTTCGATGCATCCGCATAGTCGGATTTGATGCGATCCTGCAGCGCTTCCTTGAGCTTCTCGAGTGACTCGAGGCCCATCTTGGTGGCGAACTCATCGTCGAGCTCCGGCTTCTGCGGAGCTGCTACATCCTTGATTTTGCAGGTGAAGACCACGGGCTGACCAGCAAGTTCCGACGCGTGATACTCTTCCGGGAAGGTCACGCTGAGATCGCGCTCTTCTCCGGCCTTCGCACCAACCAGCCCCTCTTCGAAACCCGGAATGAACTGCCCCTTGCCAAGCACCAGAGGCATATCCTCAGCAGTACCACCTTCAAACGGCTCGCCATCTTTCTTGCCGACGAAATCCAGTGTGACCTGATCATCAAGTTCGGCTGCACCGTCTTTGGTTTCGTATGTGATTGAACCCTCGGCAAGGCTTTCGAGGCTTTTCGCCACATCCTCGTCCGAGACCTCGGCCACCGGCCGTTCAAGCTCGATTTTGCTCAGTTCGGTCACCTTGATCTCTGGCAGGATCTCGAACTTGAGGTCAAAAGAAAGGTCGGCTTCGCCCTTGATGACTTTTTCCATCACGTCCTTGTCGTCCGACATTTTGACGTCAGGCTGGAACGCGGGGCGCTCTTTGCGATCATCGATGATCTTGCTGCTGGTGTCGCGAACAGTCTTCTCCATGACCTCGGCCATGATCGACCGGCCATAGACCTGACGCAGGTGCTTCGCCGGAACCTTTCCAGGGCGGAACCCTTTCAGGCGAACGGTCCCCTTCATCTCGTCGATCCGTTCATTCAGCTTTGCATCAAGATCGGCGGCAGCCACGACGACGTTCAATTCGCGTTTCAGGCCGTCAGAAACGGTTTCGGTTACCTGCATGGTCAGAACTCTCTTGTCTTCGTCGCCGAGGCTGCAGGCACTCAGGCCTCCACAGCCATTTGAAAGGGTGCGGGCTTCCCGTGGTGCGGGCGGAGGGACTTGAACCCCCACGACTTTCGCCACCAGAACCTAAATCTGGCGTGTCTACCAATTCCACCACGCCCGCTGACTGAAAACTTGTCGCTTGCCATTGCAAGGCACGTGCGACAAGCGTCATATGTCCGGGAAATCCGCAAGCCGAAACCACGCAATCGCGCGATTCAAGCCATCAGCCGAGAGCTATATGAGGTCACAGCGGCAATCGCAACGGATTTTGGTAGTTAATAGGCCGCCCAGCGGCACGCCACCCTCACGGACCTGGCACCAACACAAGAAAAACCGACCCCCGTTTCCGGGAGCCGGTCATTTCGTCTGCAATGTTCAATTAGCGATTTAGTGGATCGCGAAACGAACACCGACTTTGAATTCATGCGACGTGATGTCTTCGACGCGCTGAATTGGGTTTACGAAACCGGTGATATCGACGCGATTTGATTCAACGTCACCCATGTCCATGTAGCGATAGCCAATGTCGAGTGTTGTACGATCAGAGACCTCAATACCGACACCTGTTTGCAGCGACCACGCAAACGTGACGTTCTCGCCACCGCGCTGGAAGTTGCCAGGCGTACAGATACCAGGAATTGCAGGCGTACAATCAAGTGCTTCCATGTCGTGGTAAGCAACACCGATACCGGCACCGACGTATGGCTTGAACCGACGGCCCATGTCGAAATCGTAGTACAGGTTCGCCATCAGCGAGTGTGTTTCGATGTCAGCAAAAATTGGGTCTGGTGGAGCCGGAACGCCGGACCACTTGTTGTCACCATGGAACGTGTAAAGCACGTCCCAGCGAATGCCGCGTGCTGTGGCACAACCGTAACCACCGCCGAAAGTAACTTCATCTTCGAGGTTGGACGTCTGGTAGGCCGCGCCGTTCTGGCCGCCTTCACGTGCGTCCGCGTCGTTCCAGCCGTAGCCGATGTCGCCGCGGATGTAGCAACCGCCAACTGGAGCTGCAACTTCGTGAATTGGCTCATCTTTCAGCGAACCGCCGTAAGAGCCGAGGTCTGCTGCAGAAGCCCCACCAGCCATCGTAGTGGCAAGCAGCGCGACCGAGACGAGACCGGTTTTGAGAGCTTTCATATTACAAACCTTTCAGGTTACACCCAAGCAGATCACGCACCTGCCTGTTGAACTGTGATGACCTCTTCTCGCCCGGTTCCGGTTAAAACGAAGTTAAAGGCTGTCCGTGAACGCAACATTTTTGTGTCCAATTGAAACAAACTTCCGTTCGGAGTGAAATTGGTAACATCTCGTTAGGCTTCGTTAACACTGCGCGAAGCCCGCCAGCCTATAAGAGAGAAAAATGCAACAAGAGAAAAACGTCGCTGATTTCGTGGGCAACACGCCATTGATACCGCTGCGCAAGGCGAGCGAGGAAACCGGTTGCACCATCCTCGGCAAGGCCGAGTTCATGAACCCCGGTCAATCCGTCAAGGATCGCGCCGCGCTCTTCATGATCCGCGACGCAGAACGCAAGGGCCACCTGAAGCCCGGCGGCACCATCGTCGAGGGCACAGCGGGAAACACCGGCATTGGCCTGACCGTAATCGGAAGTGCGTTGGGTTATCGCTGCGTCATCGTCATTCCAAAGACGCAATCCGAAGAGAAAAAAGATGCACTCCGCATCCTCGGCGCAACCCTCGTGCAGGTGCCCGCCGTCCCTTTCAAGAATCCGAACAACTACGTCAAATATTCTGCCCGCCTTGCCGAAGAACTGAATACGTCGGAGGCCAGTGGTGCGGTCTGGGCCAATCAGTTTGATAACGTTGCCAACCGGCAGGCCCATATAGAGACGACCGCGCAGGAGCTATGGGCTCAGACAGGCGGCAAGATCGACGGCTTTGTCAGCGCTGTTGGTACTGGTGGCACACTGGCAGGCACGTCCATGGGGCTCAAGGAGAAAAACAAGGACGTGCACATCGCGCTCGCCGATCCCGATGGTTCGGCAATCTACAATCATTACAAGCATGGCGAACTGAAATCCGAAGGCTCATCCATCACGGAGGGCATCGGCCAGGGCCGCATCACCGCCAACCTTGAAGGTGCAGTTGTCGATCACGCCTACAAGATCCCGGATACGGAAGCGCTCGATATCGTCTTCGACCTCGTACGCAATGAGGGTCTTTGCCTTGGCGGCTCCGCCGGCATCAACATCGCGGGTGCCATTCACCTCGCGAAGGATCTTGGTCCAGGCCACACCATCGTGACCATGCTCTGCGACCATGGCGCGCGCTACCAGAGCAAACTTTTCAACCCGGCATTCCTACGGGAGAAAAACCTCCCTGTGCCGGAATGGCTGGTGAACGAACCGGCAGTGCCTTCCGTCTTCGCAGACGTTCCCGAGAGCACTTGAGGCGTCCGCATCATGACAACACCGCTCTATCGCGACGACGCATATCGCAACACATGTGAAGCCACCGTCACAGCTCTGACAGCGCGCGGCGGCATCGTGCTCGACCAGACGATTTTTTATCCAACGGGCGGTGGACAGCCGGGTGATCAGGGAAGCTTTGTGTTGCCCGACGGGACGGCCCTTCCCATCGCCACAACCGTGACGGATCGCGAGAGCGGCCAACTCGTCCATGTTCCAGCAAACACTGATGTGATGCCGGAGGTGGGCGCACCCGTCACTTGCCATCTCGACACGGACCTGCGTCGCGCTCACATGCGCACGCACACCGCATTGCATCTGCTCTGCTCCATCGTTCCCTTTCCGGTAACCGGTGGCCAGGTCGGCGCTGACAAGGGACGTCTGGATTTCGACATCCCCGACACGCAAATCGACAAGGACGATCTGACAGCAAGACTCAATCAGTTGATCGCTGACGATCGCGCGGTCACCACGTCCTGGATCACAGACGAGGAACTGACTGCAAACCCGGATCTGGTCCGCACCATGTCGGTGAAACCACCAACGGGTCAGGGCCGCGTGCGCATGGTCCGGATCGCCGATTGCGACTATCAGCCCTGCGGCGGTACGCATGTCGCCTCAACCGCGGAAATTGGCACGGCAACGATCACCAAGATCGAGAAGAAGGGTGCCCAGAACCGCCGCATCCGTATCGAAATCGGCTAACTGTTGTGCGCACCTCTGGACGGTCGTGTAAAATATTCGCAAGTTAGCAACCGCTACAGACATCGACCAACCCGGAGCGCACCGTGACGACATCTCCTGCCCCCCAACGCAAATGGCTCGTCAGCACGGACTGGCTCGCAGCACACATTGATGCCCCGGATGTGATCATCGTGGATGCCTCATGGCATCTGCCGGGAACAGACCGCAGTGGTCATGCCGAGTATCTGGAGCAACGCATTCCCGGCGCAATCTTTTTCGACATCGACGACATTTCAGACGACACATCCGGGCTCCCGCACATGCTGCCAACGCCAGTGAAGTTCGCTGCACGCATGCGCAAACTCGGCATCGGCGATGGGATGCGGATTGTGGTCTACGACGCGCTCGGCATGTTCAGCGCACCGCGGGTCTGGTGGACCTTTCGCGTTATGGGATGCGACGACGTGGTGGTGCTGGACGGCGGTCTGCCCAAGTGGCTCGCAGAAGATCGCCCAACGCAAGACGGCCCCCCAAGACAACGCACGCCACGCCATTTCACGCCGCGACAACGCCCGGCCATGGTCCGCGACGCCAACGAGGTCCGTGACGCACTGACCTCTGGCAAGGAACGCCTGCTCGACGCACGCCCGGCAAAGCGGTTCAACGGCCAGGCCCCCGAGCCCCGTGCCGGTTTGCGCAGTGGTCACATGCCAGGAGCTGCAAACCTGCCAGCCTCTGCTCTTACGGCAGAGGATGGCACGTTCTTGCCCGTTGATGAGCTTCGACAACGTTTCCAGAATGCCGGCATCGACTTGAACGCCCCTGTGATCACCACATGCGGTTCCGGCGTAACTGCCGCCATCCTCAGCCTCGGCCTCGCCGAACTCGACCACACGGACAACGCCCTCTACGACGGTTCGTGGAGCGAATGGGGCGCCCGAGACGATGTCCCCATCGAAACAGGATGATACCTACATTCTCGCCGGCAACCAACGCTCATCCAAGAACAATGAACGGTATCATCGACACGCAGTACCGCATCATGCCTGCATGACTCTCAAGGAATAAAACCCATGCCCGACGCTTCAAACAAACACCGCACGGCCACCCGCCTTGCGCACACCGGCCGAAATCCGAACGTACACGATGGGTTTGTAAACACGCCGGTGTATCGTGGTTCGACAATTATTCATCCAGACATGGAAACACTTGAATCCGGCAATATGCCAGTCACCTACGGCCGTCGCGGTTCGCCCCTCGTGCAGGGCCTGGAAGCGTCAATAGCAGAGCTGGAAGGCGGCGCGCGTACCGTAATGATGCCAAGCGGACTCGCGGCGATCAGCAATATCCTCTTGGCATGCGTGGAGACGGGCGATCACATCCTCGTGACCGACAGCGCATACAAGCCCACGCGCATTCTCTGCGACGGCCTCTTGAAGCGATTGGGTGTCGAAACGGAGTATTATGATCCCTTGGTCGGCGAAAACATTGCCAGCCTGATTCGAGACAACACCCGTCTGGTGTTTGCGGAAAGCCCAGGCTCCCAGACCTTCGAAATTCAGGATCTTCCCGCGATCTCGGCAGCGGCCCATGCCCGCGACGTTCTCGTCATTGTAGACAACACCTGGGCCTCACCGCTCTACTTCAAGCCATTCGATCACGGCGCAGACATCTCGATCCAGGCAGCCACAAAATACATTGTGGGTCATTCCGATGCGATGCTTGGTTCTGTCACCATCAATGCAGCTCATGCCGACAGGATTACGGCCGAGTTGCATAAGCTCGGCAACTGCGCGGGCACCGAAGAGGTTTATCTTGGACAGCGCGGCATGCGCACGATCGATGTGCGCCTGGAACGTCACTGGAAGAACGGTCTCGAAGTTGCATCCTGGCTCGAAAAGCGCGACGACGTTGTGCGTGTTCTTCATCCCGCCTTACCAAGCCATCCCCAACACGACCTGTGGAAACGTGACTTCCTCGGAGCATCGGGCCTCTTCTCGGTTTTGCTTCCCGAAGTGCCGAAACCCGCCATTGCCGCCATGCTCGACCACATGTCGCTTTTCGGCATGGGATACTCCTGGGGCGGTTTCGAAAGCCTCGCCGTTCCATTCAATCCGTCATCCTATCGAACAGCAACACCCTGGACGCATCCCGGAGTTTGCCTGCGCCTGCACATTGGCCTCGAAGATCCAGTGGACCTGATTGCAGATCTCGATGCCGGCTTTGAACGCATGAAGGCCGCCGCCTGATGAAAAAAACACTTTGACTGGGTAAACTCCCAGTAGTGTTTTTTGTTTTATACACGCATAACGAGAGCGCACAACACAGTGCGCTGGCGACGGCTCAACTCCCACCCAAACCCGTCGCCAGCGAAGTGCACGACACGTCAGGGGGGCGTGCCGTTTCAGGGATGCTTCTCAGGCTCGGAAGTGAACCCACCCCGGGCAACGTCTCGGTTCCGATGGTCAGGGCAAATTGCTTTGCGCCACGACAGTCAAAATGTGAGGGCACCGGTAGGCCTGCCATGGTTCTGGACTGCAAATAAACCACTGGTTCATGTTTCGTCATGGACCGGTGGAATTTGCGTTCTTGCTACGCTCCGGGACATAACTCGAACGTGACGAATGCCCCATGAACCGAGCCGCAGACGGAACGGATGAAAAACAGCATGCGCCGCGCAAATCAAATGTCTGGAAAATGTGCGGGCCGTTGACAGAGGCAAGACGCGAAACAAAACATGCCGCCGACAACGACCCGACAAAATGGACGTTACGGCCAATTCGTTGCCGGGGACTTAACCGGAGCAGACAATTCGAATAACTTCCAGAAAAAGAAAACAGATCCGCACACTACTGATTTAGTTACACCACACCGAGCTGCGCGAGCACCCACAGCCCCAGGGCCTGAACCTGATCATCCCGCCCTGACAGCGGGCCAGGGCAGAAGTGCACGGACGACAGTGCACGTTGTTGTTTTTCAAGGATCGACATATCTTCGCGCCCGACAATTTCCCACCGCTCGTAATAGGGTGCGGCCATTTGTACAAAGTCAGTTCGCCCGACAGCCGCCTCAGGAAAGCATCCGCCGATCTCCAGCGTCGAACGATCGTGTGCACGCGGTGTAACATTCAGCCACCACATGCAGTCCTGCGCGAAAACCAACTGACACGTTGGGTGGATGACCGTGAAATAAGTTCCCTTCTGCGCGTTCTCGTCCAGACCATCAATCCGCGGAAGCGTCGGCATGTCATCCTGCAGCGTCGCAATACTCCGGTCGCTGAGAACCTGAATGCAAAGCCAATCCCCCCGCGTTGCAATGGTCCGGGAGGTCTGTGCACCAACACTGTCGCGGTGGACAGTTCCCGTGTGATAGGTCTCCATTGCGTTTTCCAGCAACAGCTTCCAGTTGCATGCGCAGTCCAGCTCGATCTTCCACGTGCACCGCATGGCATCCGGGCGATGCGATGACATGCGCGCGGGCAGATCACCAAGATGTTCAAGCAACGGTCGTGCTGTGTCGTTGTAAGTCAGGAAGATAAAACCAGCCCACGTCTCCATACGGATGGGCACCAGACCGTTCTCAACCCGATCAAAGCCCTCGGCATCTTCCATATCCGGACAACCATAAAGCGTCCCGTCACTCAGATAGCTCCAGGCATGATACGGGCAAACAATCCGTTTGCAGTTGCCCTTACCCTCCAGCAGAATCGACCCGCGGTGCCGGCAGAAGTTGGCAAACGCCTGCAATTCGCCTGTCTGACTGCGAATGAGAATGGCCGGTCCCCCCACCGTATCGAACGCCCGATAATCACCCGGATCAGGTAATTCGTCCTCACGACCGACAAAGAACCAGTTCTTGAGCAATATTTCCTTGCGCTCGCGCTCGAAGAATTCCGGTGAGGTATAAAACCCGGCCGGCATGGACCGCGCAGTAGCGAGTGGGACCGACGCCTGTTCGAACGCCTCAGGCGAAAGATTTGATGTGTCTTTTGGCATTGTCGCAATCAGAGTTAGTGGCCGAAATCACTAGCATCACCATTCCGTCGCGACACACAACACCGGCGCTTCGTTCAGTTTGCACAGTACTCCTGACAGGATGGTGTCAACAGCACTGCACTACATGACGCTCCTGTACCTCATTGAAAGAAATAACCTGATGATCAAGTACTACTACCCCGACGGCACACACTGTTATCGTGCACTCCATACCGCTCACGCCGTTTTCACCAACGAAGACGGCAAACTCATCGCCCGTGCCGAACGGCCAGACCGCAATGGCATGTATGAATTCGAAATTCTGGGATTTGAGCTGGTTCCGACGGGTGTGCGGTGCACGTGAGGTTGTACGAATGGGGTGGGGTCGTATCCTTGGATTGCAATAATTGTGTGTGAAGTCGCACCCCGCAATACTCAAGACAATCGCCTGCCCCTCCGCCGTCCAACAAATCGGAACTTGATCACAACGTCAAATGTTCCTATTTTGTTCCAATGCCGCAAAACCCATCCCAAAAACATTCCGATGATGAAGATCTCAGCGACACACATCAACCGATGCGGTTTCTGTTCATCGACTTCAATGCGTATTTCGCCAGTGTCGAACAACACGATGATCCGGCGTTGCGCGACAAACCCGTGATGGTAACGCCATCGGCATCGGAGTATAGTGGCGCAATTGCCGTTAGTTACGAGGCAAAGGCGCTCGGCATCAAACGTGGAACGTCTGTGCGCGAAGCACGTCAGATATGTCCGGACATCGCCGTTCGTCCCGCCCGACACGACCGCTACGTAATCCTGCACAATAAACTGATGCACGAAATCGAGCGGCATTTGCCCATTCGCCGCGTTCACTCGGTCGATGAATGCGTGTGCTTTCTCAGCGCACAAGAGGCGGACGTCGAAGCTGCCAAGCGCAAGGCTCTGGAAATCAAGGACGCCATTCGAGAGAACATTGGTCCCTCATTGCGCATGTCCATCGGACTGGCATCCAGCACCATGCTGGCCAAACTGGCGAGTGATCTTCATAAACCGGATGGTCTCTCGGCCATCGAAACCCACACATTGCCCGAAGCCCTGGCCGACCTGCCACTCCGCAACGTGCCAGGGATTGGCAAAGGCGTTGCGCATCGTCTTGCACGCGCCAACGTCACGACATTTACCCAGCTCTGGAATTTAGCTCCCAAACAAGCTCGCGCCATCTGGGGTTCTGTCGCCGGTGAACGTCTGCTCCATGCCCTCAAGGGGCATGACGCCCCCGATCCGCCTGAGCCTAAAAAGCGTATGATCGGCCATAGCCGTGTCTTGTCCGGGAAACACCGTCACCTGGTTGACGCAAGAATTGTGGCGCGCGCCCTTCTCCTCAGAGCCGCCAGCCGCTTGCGACGGAACAACCTTCATGCAGGAGCGATGCATGTTGCAATCAAACTGTACCCAGAAGGAAAAATATGCTGCGAGGTCAAATTCCGCCGCACTCAGAATACCTGGCGGTTCCTCCATGAACTGGATCATATCTGGGCGCAGTTTGACGAGAGCATCAGTGGCGCCACATCTCGACACAACCAACTGAAGCAAGTCACGATCTATCTCTGTGACTTGCACGACGCGCCGCCCGAAAATGATCTCTTCATCCCGGAAGAGTTTGATAGCCGCGATGCGCTCCAGGCTGGTCTATGGAACACAATCGATTGTCTCAATCGCCGTTATGGCGGGCAAAAAATACGTCTCGCGTCGCAGCAAGGGCTCGATCTGAATTATCTTGGCGTCAAAATCGCCTTCAGTCGGGTTCCGGATCTGGCAGAATTTTCTGATTTGACATGACGCATCATCCTGAATGAAACGACGCAGAAGCTTCGCACTCAGGGGGCGAACGCAAAACTCTTCCCGAAATCGACCAATCAGAGTACATTCACCCGGTTCGCCCGCAATCCTGCGGGTGTTTTCCTATGGGAACACTGCGCGCTGTCATCAAGAACGCCAGCATGCCCCCTATGCAAATCTGAACCCGGCGTTTCCGCAAACCGTGGCAACGCCTTCATGGAGCAACGACAATGTCCAAACAAATGACCGGCGCGGCGATGGTTTTGCGCGCGTTGGCAGATCAGGGCGCCAAACATATCTTCGGATATCCGGGCGGCGCGGTTTTGCCGATTTACGACGAGATCTACCAGCAGAAAAAAGTCGAACACGTCCTCGTACGTCACGAGCAGGGCGCCGTACATGCTGCGGAGGGCTATGCACGCTCGACCGGAGAAGTGGGCGTCGTGCTGGTGACGTCCGGTCCGGGCGCAACCAACGCGGTGACCGGCCTCACGGATGCGCTCATGGACAGCATTCCGCTCGTCTGCATCACGGGCCAGGTTCCGACACACCTGATCGGCAACGACGCATTCCAGGAATGCGACACAGTCGGCATCACGCGCCCCTGCACCAAACACAACTGGCTTGTGAAAGACGTGAATGACCTCGCCGCAATACTGCACGAGGCGTTCTATGTTGCCCGCACTGGGCGCCCTGGACCGGTTGTCGTCGACATCCCGAAGGATGTTCAATTTGCCCTCGGCGAATATCAGTCGAAACCGAGCACGGCGCATAAAAGCTATTGCCCACAGGTGAAGGGGGATCAGAACGCCATACTTCAGGCCGTGGACATGCTGGCCAACGCCAAAAAACCTTTGTTTTACACTGGCGGCGGCGTGATCAATTCCGGGCCGAAAGCATCAAAACTGTTGCGCGAACTGGTGCGCGCGACCGGCTACCCGATCACGTCCACGCTGATGGGACTCGGCTCGTATCCGGCCTCTGACAAACAGTGGCTCGGTATGCTCGGCATGCACGGCACCTATGAAGCCAACTGGGCCATGCACGATTGCGATGTCATGGTTTGTGTCGGCGCGCGCTTCGACGACCGGATTACGGGACGTGTCGACGCCTTCGCTCCGAACTCGAAGAAGATCCATATCGATATCGATCCATCATCGATCAACAAGAACGTCAAGGTCGACCTGCCGATCGTTGGCGATTGCGCAAACGTGCTTGAGGACATGCTGAAGGCCTGGAAAGCCAAATCCACCAAACCAAGCGCAACCGCACTCAAGGGCTGGTGGCAGCAAATCGACACATGGCGAGAGAAAAAATCGCTCGGTTACAGGAAGAGCAAAGACACCATCATGCCGCAATACGCCATCGAGCGGTTGTATGAACTCACCAAGGACAAGAAAACGTACATCACGACCGAAGTGGGCCAGCACCAGATGTGGGCCGCTCAGCACTATCACTTCGAGGAACCGAACCGGTGGATGACGTCTGGCGGTCTCGGCACGATGGGGTATGGCCTGCCTGCAGCCGTCGGTGTGCAGATGGCGCACCGGGATGCCCTGGTGGTCGACATTGCCGGCGAAGCATCGGTGCAGATGACGATGCAGGAAATGTCCTGCGCGGTGCAGTACGATCTGCCGATCAAGATTTTCATCCTCAACAACGAATACATGGGGATGGTACGGCAGTGGCAGGAACTGCTACACGGCGGACGTTATTCGCACTCGTATTCAGAATCCCTGCCGGACTTTGTGAAATTGGCAGAGGCCTTCGGTGGCGTTGGCATTCGAGCCGAGCACCCCAACGAACTGGACGACGCGATCCGGGACATGATTTCGGTCGACAAGCCGGTGCTATTCGATTGCCGCGTCGACAAACTCGCCAACTGCTTCCCAATGATCCCATCCGGAGAAGCGCACAACAACATGCTGCTGGCCGAAGACGTCGATGACGACAACATCGGCTCCGCCATCAAGGAAAGCGGCAAGGTTCTGGTGTAGAGCGTTTGATCTGCGGGCGCGGAAGGCGGATCATAC
>CALHAX010000032.1 GCA_937931785.1 uncultured Hyphomicrobiaceae bacterium
ATGACAGACCAGGAATGGACCAAAATCCGCACCTGACGCGGGGGCAAAGAGCGATCTCACCCAGAATCCAGAAACATCATGTGCCCATGCGCACGCCCCGTCTGCCAATCAGAGAAATGTTGCCCTACTCAGAGGTTCCCTAAATGGACCGACCGCTTTACGTAAGACTATACACAAAAATACACAAAGTGCCGGAAACATTGCCATTGAATGGTGCGGAATCAGCCTCCTAAAGCGAAATGGAATGGTTCTGGCGTGCTTGGTCGCATCGATCATTCTGGCGTCGCGGCGAGCGCAAATCTGGAATTGCGACCCAACACCGTTATAACCTTTGGCAATGTGAAACTGGGACCTCCGCTAATGCAGTCGAACCCTCCCATTGGCCTCGAATTTCTGCTCCGCGTGCCCGTTTATCGGGGCAAAGCCTTCCACATTGGCGCACATCACGGGAATTGAGCTTCGATCTCCCAGCATGTTGAGGGTTTCGGATGCCGTTTGGCGTTCGACAACGGACTTGAAAACCCGTGCTTTCTCCAAGAACGAAGCAACCAAATGACTGACCTGGATGTAAGAATTGAACAGCAGGTATTTGAATTCATTCTTGGTATTGCAGGTTAGTATTTGAATTTAATTCTACGAATACTTGATTTAACTGTTGACAGTGTCGCGCTGTTTCGGTAGTGTTATGGCATAGTCAAACAGTTGCGTGATGCAGCGGATGTGCGGTCGATCCCTTGGGTCGGCCTTTTTTATTGGCTGTGGCCCTGTTGATTGGTTCAGGGCGGCTTCGGCGGGTGTTTCAAAAACAATGGTGATTGATGACGGTGCGGCTGATGCTGTCGCGGCGGGCGTGAACGTGCCTGGATCTGAACCCGAGCCCGAAGGCGAGCACGGGCCTGAGCCGGAGAGCGTCCCTGACGGACATGTCGATGACGATGGTTCGGAAGTGTCCGGTATCTCAGTCGGTGGTGTGCCAACAGGAGGTCGCAAGACTTACGATTGGGTGGCGATCCAGCATGCCTATGAAGAAACTGACCTGACCATTGCGCAAATGCAGGCCGTTTTCGGGATGAGCACGAGCGCTTTGTATCGGCGTATCCGCCGGGAACACTGGCGGCGGCGGCAGGATCCTGATGTCGGGGTGCGGGACATGGTGCAGCCAGTTGCCGGCGCTCCGATGCGTTCGGCCATGCCGACGACAACCGCAGGGCTGCGATCGTTTCGCAAGGGCATGATTGTTCGTCTTTATGAAGCGATGGAGCGGCAACTGGCGGACATCGAGCAACAGCAGATTGGCGGTCTGAAACTGAGCGGTGCCGACCGTGAGCGTCAGACGCGGCAAATGAATGTGATGACAAGGAGCATGGAGAAATTGGCTGAGTTCCACGAACAGGAAGCCTCGCGCGAGACGCGAGGGCGAAAAAAAGCGGATGCAAAATCCGAGGCGCAGTTGCGTGATCCGGAGACCTGGCGCCTCGAAATTGCGAAACGCATTACTCGCATTCGAGAAACATGGTTGGCTGAAGAGGCTTCTGGAGACGGTTGATGCCGATGTTGCGGCATTCCTCGGGCGCGACTGGCTGACGTGGGCGCGTGATGATCAATTGCCTCCGCTCTCGTGCGGTGATGATGATGATTGCCCGGAGTGGCGTACCTGGTTGCTGATCGGTGGCCGTGGTGCCGGTAAAACACGTGCGGGTGCAGAATGGGTGCGCGCGAAAGCATTGGGCGAACCTCCGATCGGTCGTGTTCCGGCGCGGCGTATTGCGCTGGTTGGGCAAACGATTGCTGATGTGCGGTCTGTCATGATCGAAGGCGTATCGGGACTGCTTGCCATACATGGCGATGCGGATCGACCAAAATTCGAACCATCAAAACGGTTGCTCACGTGGCCAAACGGAGCCGTTGCGCAGATTTTTTCCGCCGACGAACCGGACGGTTTGCGTGGACCACAGTTCGATGCCGCATGGTGTGATGAGGTCTGCAAGTTCCGTCACGCCAACGCAACGTGGGACATGCTGCAGTTCGGTTTGCGCATCGGCGATCACCCGCAACAGGTGGTGACGACAACGCCGCGGTCCACGCCGCTGCTGAAAGATATTCTGGAGGACCCGGGGACGGTCCTCTCACATGCAAGGACGGACGATAATGCTGCAAACCTATCTCACTCTTTCCTCACGTCGATCCGCACCCGTTATGGTGGGTCGTGGCTTGGTCGCCAGGAGCTTGATGGCGAAATCCTCGAGGATCGCGAGGATGCGCTCTGGCAGCGGGACTGGTTCGACGCGTGCCGGGTCCGCACGGCGGATGCGCTTCGACGGATTGTCGTTGCGGTCGATCCGCCCGTAACGAGTGGAGCGAAATCGGATGCTTGCGGGATTGTTGTGGCGGGTCTTGGTGCCGATGGCCGCGCGTATGTTCTGGATGATCGCACACGTCAGGGGGTTCGCCCGCTGGAGTGGGCGCGCGCAGCCATTGCTGCGTTCCACGAGCATGACGCTGATGCACTGGTTGCGGAAGTTAACCAGGGCGGTGAACTCGTGGAGACGGTGATGGCGCAAGCCGACGCGTCGGTGCCGGTGCGCAGTGTACGGGCAACGCGGGGCAAATGGGTTCGGGCAGAGCCTGTGGCCACGCTCTATGCCCAGGGACGCGTGTCGCATGTCGGTGCGTTTCCGGAACTTGAAGATCAGCTCTGCGATTTCGGTCCCAACGGGTTAAGCGATGGGCGTAGTCCGGACCGACTCGATGCGCTGGTCTGGTGTCTGACGGATTTGATGCGTGGTGCGAATGCATCTCCGCGTGTGAGTTCATTTTAGAACGGAACCTTGATGTCAATTTTACAGAATGCCGTGACGCGCTGGCGCGCGCCGCGACCTGCAGACGTGTCCAATACAAAAGCGAGTGTTGTTGCCCCGCTTGTCGCGATGCAGTGGCAGGGGCAGCCGGTCTGGAGCCCGCGAGACTATACGGGGTTTGCCCGTGAAGGGTTCATGCAGAATGCCGTTGTGTACCGTTGCGTTCGCATGATCGCGGAGGCGGCGGCCTCGGTTCCGGTTGTTTTGTATCAGGGGGCGGATGCGGTATGTGAGCATCCATTGCTGTCCCTGCTTGGTGCGCCGAACAAGCGGCAGTGCTTTCCGGATCTGATGGAAGCGTTCTACGGGTTCCTGCTGGTGTCCGGGAATAGTTACATCGAAGCGGTTTCAACAGCGGGCGATGTTCGGGAGTTACACGCGCTGCGGCCCGACCGGATGAAGGTGATTGCCGGCGCCGACGGGTGGCCTGAAGGGTTTGAATATTCGGTGTCCGGACGTGTTCATCGGTTCCATGATGCTGACGAAGATGATGTAGCGCCGATCCTGCATCAAAGTTTTTTTCATCCGCTCAATGATCATTACGGCATGAGCCCGATTGAGGCAGCGGCGACAGCAATCGACATTCACAACAAGGCGAGTGCGTGGAACAAGGCGCTGCTCGACAACGCGGCCCGCCCGTCTGGTGCACTGGTCTATGCGGCGGCAGACGGGAATATGACGCCGGAACACTTCTCTCGCCTGAAGGAAGAGCTTGAGGCGTCGTTTCAGGGGGCGGCCAATGCGGGGCGCCCGCTGTTACTTGAAGGCGGGCTTGACTGGAAGTCGATGGGGTTCAGCCCGAAGGACATGGATTTCATTGAAGCCAAGAACGTAGCGGCTCGTGAAATTGCCCTGGCGCTTGGCGTGCCACCGATGCTGCTCGGTATTCCGGGCGATAACACCTTTGCGAACTATCAGGAGGCCAATCGAACGTTCTGGCGACAGTCGGTTCTGCCGCTGGTGTCGCGAACGCTCAAGGCGCTCACCGGTTGGCTGGGGCCGCAGTTTGGCGAGGGGCTGGAATTGCGCGGTGATGTGGACCGGATCGATGCCCTTGGTGGCGAACGAGAGACGTTGTGGAAGCGGCTCAAGGAGTCTCCGTTCCTGACGGTGAACGAGAAACGTGCGGCGGCGGGGTATGGACCGGTCGACGGTGGGGACGTCCTTTGTGGAGATGCGATATGATCAATCCGGCTACTGAGACGACACCTCCCGATCGCTGGTGTGACATGCCAAGCGAGACCAAGTTTGCGGCAGTCGATCTGCAGCATGTCGATGCTGACGGAACATTTGCGGGATATGCCAGCCTCTTCGGCAAGCCCGACCTCGGCAAGGATGTCGTTGTGCGCGGTGCCTTTACTGCGAGCCTCAAGCGACGCGGTGCCAAGGGTATCAAGATGCTGTTCCAGCATGATCCAAACCAGCCGATCGGGGTTTGGGATCAGATTGAAGAAGATGAAAAAGGGTTATGTGTTTCCGGGCGACTGATGCCGGATGTGGCACGTGCCCGTGAGGTCTTGTCACTTATGCGTGCCGGAGCACTGGACGGACTTTCCATCGGCTTTCGTACGGTCATGGGAGGGCGAGATGCCCGCACAGGTGTTCGACATCTCAAGGAAATCGATCTCTGGGAAATTTCCGTCGTGACGTTCCCCATGCATCCAGATGCACGAATTTCGACGGTAAAAAAACATCCGTTCCATGGCGGTGTGCCAAGTGAACGTGACTTTGAG
Organism: uncultured Hyphomicrobiaceae bacterium; assembly: GCA_937931785.1. Lineage (GTDB taxonomy): Bacteria > Pseudomonadota > Alphaproteobacteria > Rhizobiales > CALHAX01 > CALHAX01. The sequence continues at coordinate 4,592 of CALHAX010000032.1, forward strand.
CGATGGCTGACGCGAGATGCCGGCCTGACACGCTCTCAGGCCCGAACGTTGATGCGTTCCGGCTTCAAACCGCTTGCCTGCAAGCTGGCCGCTGCCGGTGGGTGCGATCCGGAGCATCGTCTCGTGTCCGCGATGACGCGGGCGAGCGTGCTTCTCGACCCGACACGAAGAAGGAAATTTATCTGACAATGGATACACAAACACTGGAAACCAAGGCTGGCAGCGCGATGGATGTTGCGGAAGGTTTTGACGAATTCATGCGCGCCTTCGAGGCGTTCAAGGAAACCAACGACGAGCGCCTGGCGCAGGTTGAGAAAAGCCTGGGTGGCGATGTCGTGACGGTTGAAAAACTCGATCGGATCAATGCGGCACTCGACAAGCATAAACGCGTTGTGGACGAATTGGCGCTCAAGGCGACTCGGCCCGGGCTTTCGACCGGCGGACGTGTGAGCACAACGGCGACGTTGCAACACAAATCGGCATTCGATACCTACGTTCGACGTGGCGAGACGGCATCGCTTCGCAGTCTGGAAGAAAAAGCGCTGTCCGCGTCGTCCGATCCGGACGGCGGTTATCTCGTGCCGGACGAAACGGAGACGATGATCAATCGCTCCATGAAGGACATTTCGCCGATCCGTGCGATTGCAGGCAATCGCCAGGTTTCGTCGAGTGTCTACAAGAAACCATTTTCACTTTCTGGTCCCGGTACGGGGTGGGTTGGTGATACGGATGCGCGACCGGAGACATCTTCTCCCACGCTTGCCGAACTGACATTCCCGACCATGGAACTCTATGCCATGCCGGCTGCAACTTCGACGCTGCTGGATGATAGTGCTGTCGATGTGGATGCCTGGATCGCTGATGAAGTTCGTGTGGCTTTTGCCGAACAGGAAGGCGCGGCCTTTGTTGTTGGTGATGGTGTCAACAAACCACGCGGGTTCATGGATTACCCCACGGTTGCGAACGATAGTTGGACCTGGGGCAATCTGGGTACGATCTCCACCGGTACGGCGGGAGCTTTCGATTCAACGGCGCCAGGTGATGCGCTGGTCGATCTCGTCTACAGCGTGCGTGCCGGTTACCGGGCAAACGCGCACTGGGTGATGAACCGCTCCACGCAAGCCGAGATCCGCAAGATCAAGGATGGGGACGGGAACTACCTCTGGCAACCGGCAACGGAAGCCGGGGGGGCGCCAACCCTGATGAATGCGCCAATCGCGGAAGCTGAAGACATGCCCGATATTGCGGCAGATGCCAATGCCATCGCATTCGGTGACTTCGGTCGCGGTTATCTGATTGTTGACCGTGTTGGTATTCGTGTTCTGCGCGATCCGTATTCGTCGAAACCGTATGTCCTGTTCTACACGACAAAACGTGTCGGCGGTGGCGTGCAGGATTTTGATGCGATCAAGCTTCTGAGCTTCAGCGCATAAGCAACCATTTCGTGTTGCGGGCTCGACCTGCAGCGCGTCACTTCTTCCGGCCTCTCTCCTCCCTCACTCAAGTGCGTGTGCAAGCGCGTGCTGATTGGCCGGATTTGCGGCTGCGACGTTACTCCGTGTCGCAGCCGCATCCTTTTTTCTCCATCATGAGGTGCATACGATGGCGCTCTTGCGCATCGACGATCCCGCTGTTGAACCGGTCAGTCTGGAAGAGAGCAAGCTGCATTTGCGGCTGGATACGAATGATGATGACACGTTGGTTGTCAGCCTGATCACCGCAGCGCGAATGCATGTTGAACAGTTGCTGGGGCGCGTACTGATCACGCAAACATGGCGCGAGGTACGGGATTGCTGGCCGCTGGAAGGCAGCACGGTGCGGTTGTCGTTGTCGCCGGTGCAGGATGTTCTGAAGATTCGCGTTTTTGATGCCGAAGGTGCTTCAAGCGATCTCCCTGCAGACGCCTATTTTGTGGATCGGGTTAGCGAACCGGCGCGGTTGTGCCCGATCGGATCGGCGATGTGGACACGGCCAGGACGTGCGCTGAACGGGATCGAAATTGAATTTGTTGCCGGATACGGCAACACGGCGGATGACGTTCCTCATCCCCTTCGACAAGCCATTCTGCTGCTTGCAGCCCATTGGTACGAACAGCGCACGCCAGTGGATGCAGATGAAGTGCATTCCGAAATACCGCAAACGGTTGCTGGGCTTCTTGCGCCGTACCGCCTGCACAGGATTGCCTGATGAATGAGATTGGCAAGATGCGCCATCGGCTGATGATCGAGCGTCGTGAAACGGTGCCGGATGGTGCGGGTGGCACGGTCGTCACGTGGATGTCCGGTGAGACCGTATGGGCTGCCATCGAGCCTGTGGCCGGTGTGGAAGTGCTTCGGCAGGACCGCTTGTCCGGCACGCTGACACATCGCGTGACCGTGCGTTATCGCTCTGACATTGCGCCCGAGATGCGATTTCGCTCCGGCGATCGAATATTTGAGATTTCAGTCGTTCGCGACATCGATGAACGGCATCGGTGGCTCGACTGTATATGTGAGGAGAAATATTTATGAAAATTCGACAGCGCGCGACACGATTGTCCGTTCGGCTTCAGGCCCTCATGCGAGATTTTGACCGCAACAGACTGCAGGACCAGTTTTCTGACTGGCCTGCCTTGAATGGTGGTCCTCGCGAGACGTTCATATCTTCAGCCCGGTCCCGATTGAAGGCGCTGGTGCGTCAGGAAGGGCAGTAGGTCCGGCACATGTCAGATGCAAACTGGTTACTGCAGAAGTCTCTGTACGAGCTGCTCAGTACGGACCCGAGTGTCCTGAATATTCTCGATGGACCGCGTGTTCATGATGCGGTGCCCCGGAAGGCAGACTATCCGCTGGTGGCCTTTGGTGACGGGCAGTCCCGCGACTGGAGCACGGCGACGGAACGTGGTGATGAGCATGTCGTCAGCTTGCGAGTGTGGTCTCGTGGCGGTGGCAAGCGTGAAAATGCGGAGATCATCGCCGTTGTCCGATCGGTTCTTGATGCGGCTGATCTGGTTGTTCCCGGACATCACGTGGTGAACTTTCAATTTGAGACGGCGGACATTCGTCGTGATCAGGGTGGCGATATCTGGCGCGGTCTGGTGCGGTTTCGCGCCGTGACCGAACCGATTGCCGCTTAACACTCCAGACAACACAAGGAGGCGCACCCATGGTGGCGCAAAAGGGTAAGGATCTGCTGCTCAAGGTGGATGCTGACGGTTCCGGTACGTTTGTTACGGTTGCCGGATTGAGGTCACGGACGCTGGCCTTCAATGCGGAGGCTGTCGATGTGACTCATACGGAGTCCGCGGGACATTGGCGCGAGTTGCTGTCCGGATGCGGTGTGCGTTCAGCACGTGTTGCCGGTTCCGGTATTTTCAAGGATGCCGCGTCAGACGCATTGATCCGTGCGGCGTTCTTTGATGGCGTCATTCACGCCTGGCAGATTATTATCCCTGATTTTGGATCCGTCGCAGGTGCATTCCAGATCAGTGCACTCGAATTTGCAGGGCGGCATGATGGTGAGGTGTCGTTTGAGTTGGCGCTTGAGTCTGCCGGTGAACTTATATTTGAGGCGCTTTGATCGTGGTCAACCGACATCGTGGGGAAATCGCGGCGTATCTTGATGGACGTTCTTATACGCTCTGTCTTACGCTGGGCGCACTGGCGGAGCTGGAGCATGCGTTCGGTGCCGAGGATATGGTCGCGCTGGCCGAGCGTTTCAATGCCGGGCGGATTACGTCACGTGATGCGATCCGTGTGATTGGTGCGGGGTTGCGCGGAGCCGGGCATGATCTTGATGATGATGCCGTTGCAGCGATGCGAGTGGACGGTGGGGCTGCCGGGTTCGTGACAATCGTTGCGCAGTTGCTTGCTGCGACGTTCGGTGCGGCGGCTTCGTCATGACGATGCGTCGCGATACTGGCACACCGATAGCGATGCCCTGGGATCAACTGATGACTGCGGGGTTGGGACAGCTTCGCCTGTCACCTACCGAATTCTGGAACATGACTGTGCCCGAGCTGGACGCAGCGCTGACCGGCGCATTCGGTAGCAGCCATGTCAAGATGCCCGCACGAAGGGACCTGTCAGCGCTCATGGCGATGTTTCCCGATTTGAAAGAGAGAAGCCCGAATGGATGACACACGTGAAGTCTTCACGTTCGAAATCGATGCCGATACGACCAGATTGCAGGCCTCACTTCGTGAAGCCGATCAGATCGGTACGCGGTTTGCGCGAACGTTGACATCCGCGTTTGAGGACGTGGCGGTGGGGGGACGGAAACTTGATGATGTGGTCAAGTCAGTTGGTTTGAAGTTGTCTCAGATTGCCTTGAAAGCCGCTGTCAAACCCCTTGAACAAGCATTCTCGTCCGGATTTGGAAATTTGTTCTCCGGTCTGACTGGATTTGCCAATGGCGGTGTTCCCGGGCGGCAGATGCCTGTGCCCTTTGCGGCGGGCGGTGTGGTGGCTGCGCCAACGGCATTCCAGTTTGGTGGTGGACAGTTGGGCGTGATGGGTGAGCGTGGTGCGGAAGCGATCCTGCCACTGGCTCGCGGTGCAGATGGAAAACTCGGTGTGCGCAGTGGTGGTGCGGGGGGTGCCATGCAGATCACGTTCAATGTCACGGCAGCGGACAGCCAAAGCTTTCAGCGGTCCGAGGCACAGATCGGGGCAATGCTGTCGCGTGTGATTGCACGTGGCGAACGGAATCTCTGAGGACAGTCTCGATCATGAACTTTCACGATGTCAGATTTCCAACTGCAATTTCGCGCGGCGCGACTGGTGGTCCGGAACGACGAACAGATATTGTTGTGCTCGGCTCCGGACATGAAGAGCGTAACGCCCGTTGGGCAGATGCGCGACGGAATTACAACGCGGGATATGGCGTGCGTTCGGTTGACGATCTTCATGCAATTATTGCGTTCTTTGAAGAGCGACGTGGGCAGCTCTATGGATTCCGCTGGAAAGATCATGCGGACTACAAATCTGTATCGCCGGGAGCGCCTGTGAGCGCATCGGATCAATTGCTCGGGATTGGTGATGATACGCGTGCTGCGTTTCAGTTGGTGAAATCGTATGGCGTCGACTTTGCGCCTTATCGCCGGGACATTCGCAAACCGGTCGAGGGCACTGTGACCATCGCAGTTGACGGTGTTGTTCAGCTGATTGGCCAGGATTTCAACATCGATCTGGATACCGGCATTGTTACATTTCTCTCCGGTCATGTTCCGTCGACCGGTGCAAGCGTTACGGCTGGGTTTGAATTTGATACGCCCGTTCGGTTTGCAACCGACCACCTCGACATCAGTCTCGATTGCATCACACACGGTTCGATACCCGCGGTTCCAGTGACGGAGATCCGGGTATGAAGATTTTACCCGACGGCATGCAGGCCCATCTTGATGGTGGTGCCACGACGTTGTGCTGGTGCTGGAAAGTGGTTCGCAAGGATCATGTGACTCTCGGGTTCACCGATCATGACAACGACCTCACGTTTGACGGAGCAGTCTTCGAGGCTGCGTCCGGGTTTTCCGCAAGCGATTCACGACAGGCCGTCGGATTGAATGTCGACAACTCGGATATTGACGGGGCGCTGCAGAGTGGTCGTATTACAGATATCGATCTTGCAAACGGACTGTATGACGACGCGCGCGTGGAGCTTTTTCGCGTCAACTGGAACGATGTTGCGCAACGTGTCCTGATGCGGGTCGGTACAATTGGCGAAGTGACACGCGACGGGAATGCGTTTCGTGCTGAGGTGCGAGGATTGTCGCATGCTCTCGGTCAGCAACAGGGTCGGCTTTATCAGCGGACGTGTGATGCAGATCTTGGTGATGCGCGTTGCAGCGTCGATGTTTCAGTGCCTGAGTTTGCGATGTCAGGTACCGTGACCAAGGTGTTGTCATCGTCCCGATTGCAGTCGGGTGATGTTGGAAGTGCTCCGTCCGGATGGTTTACGTTCGGTCTGTTGCGCTGGACGAATGGTGCGAATGCAGGACGTGCCGTGCAGATTAAGTCGCACCGAACGGCCGATGGCGTGCATGTGTTTCATCTGTGGGAAGCGATGCGCGGTGCAATTGAATCTGGTGATGCGTTCGACATCACGGTGGGGTGCGACAAGCACTTGAAGACCTGCACAACGAAATTTTCCAATGCGGTCAACTTCCGCGGATTCCCGCATCTGCCCGGCGCGAACTACGTAACGTTCTATCCCAATAGCGACGACCCTCGTTAGGCACCAAACATGTCTTTATTCAAAACAGAGATCGTGCGGCGCGCACGGGGCTGGATCGGCACGCCTTATCACCATCAAGCCAGTTTGCGCGGCGTCGGGTGTGATTGTCTGGGTCTGGTGCGTGGGCTCTGGCGTGAGATTTATGGTGATGAGCCGGAAGCGTTTGAGCCCTACACACCGGATTGGGGGGAAGTTGCACGGGAAGAAACGCTTCTTTCAGCGGCGCGTCGGCACCTCGTCATGGGGGATCCGGTTCCCGGAGGTTATTCGACTCCGCTCGTAACAGGTGACGTCGTTGTTTTTCGCATGCGCACAGGTGCGATTGCGAAACATGCAGCAATTGTAAGTGGCCCGACATCCATGATCCACGCCCAGGAACAGTATGGTGTCGTTGAGGTGCCTGTAGGGGCCTGGTGGCAACGCCGCGTCGCTGGATTATTTTCATTCCCGGAGCATCGTATCTGATCATGGCAACACTGGCACTCAGTACAGCAGGCGCCGCGCTTGGCGGATCGTTCCTGCCCGGTTTCAGTGCGCTTGGTGCGACCATATCCGGTGCTGCGATCGGTCGGGCGGCGGGCGCAATTGCAGGACGGTTTATTGATCAGGCTCTTTTTGCACCGTCTGGGCAGGACCGTCTTGTGGAAGGTCCGCGGCTTGATGACCTGCACATCCTTTCGTCCGGCATCGGGGCACCTGTTCCCCGTCTCTATGGTCGTGCGCGCATTGGCGGGCAGGTTATTTGGGGGCCGCCCTTTGAGGAGGCGGCGGTGACCACGCAGGCGGGGGGTAGTGGTGGCGGGAAGGCATCACAACCACAGCAGTCCGGTGGAAGCCGTGTAGACTATCGCTACTACGCGAGTTTTGCGGTTGGTTTATGCGAGGGGAAAATTTCTCGCATTGGCCGCATTTGGGCTGATGGCAAGGAACTCGATCTCTCGAATGTTTCGTATCGCTTGCATCGCGGTGGGGACGGCCAACAGCCTGACAGCCTGATTGTAAGCCACGAGGGAGAAGACAATACGCCTGCGTATCGTGGGTTGGCCTACATCGTGTTCGAACGATTGTCGCTTGAACGGTTTGGTAACCGCTTGCCGCAACTTTCGTTTGAGGTGTTCCGTCCGATCGACGGGTTTGAACAAAAAATCAAGGCGATCACGGTTATTCCTGGCGCAGGGGAGTTTGCCTACGACACGAATGAGGTGATCCGGCTTGCGGGCGGGGGGACAACTTTCCCGGAGAACACGCACACGCAACAGGGTGATACGGACTGGTGCGTCTCGATGGACATGTTGCAGGCCAGCGCGCCGTCTTTGAGAAATGCTTCTCTTGTTGTGAGCTGGTTTGGAACAGATTTACGTGTCGGACATTGCGAGCTGCGCCCAGGTGTTGAGCGTGTGGAGAAAACGACGTCACCCTATGCGTGGTCTGTACAGGGATTGCCGCGTGCAAGTGCGCATGTCGTGTCGCAGATCGATGGTCGCCCGGCATTTGGCGGCACACCTGCGGACCGCTCTGTAGTTGCAGCGTTGAAGGACCTTTCTGCGCGTGGTCTTGGTTCGACTTTCTATCCTTTTATCTTGATGGATGTGGCGCCAGGTAATGGTCTGACAGATCCTTACGGGGCGGGTGAACAGGCTGCATTCCCGTGGCGAGGACGGATCACGGTCGATCCTGCGCCCGGGTTGCCAGGGTCTCCGGACAAGACAATTGCAACTGCGACAGATGTTGCTGCTTTCGTTGGGGCGGCTGCCGTCAGCGATTTTACCATCGTGGGGGAAGCCGTATATTACTCCGGACCAGCAGAATGGTCCTATCGCCGCATGATTCTGCATTACGCGCATCTCTGTAAGGCTGCGGGTGGCGTAGATGCGTTCCTGATCGGTTCCGAACTGCGGGGTCTGACGTGGTTGCGCGATGGAGCTGGGGGCTATCCATTTGTACAGGCGCTGATGCAACTTGCGGACGATGTGAAATCTGTCCTTGATGCACAAACGAAAGTCACATACGCGGCGGACTGGTCGGAATACTTCGGACACCAACCGGCGGATGGCAGCGGCGATGTTGCGTTCCATCTCGATCCACTCTGGGCTTCGCCGTCGATCGACGCGATCGGAATCGATTGCTACTGGCCGTTAGCGGATTGGCGACATGAAGGCAGTCATCTCGACAAGGATGCGGGAGCACCGTCAATCTATGATCTGAACTACCTGCGGAATAATATTACAAGTGGCGAGGGGTTCGAGTGGTACTACGCAACACCACAAGACCGTGTTGCGCAGGTTCGAACATCCATTACCGATGGTGCAGGCAAGCCTTGGGTCTATCGTTTCAAGGATCTGGTGTCCTGGTGGAAAAACCCGCACTTCGCTCGTCCTGGCGGTGTAGAGTCAGCTACTGCTACGGCGTGGATACCCGAGTCCAAACCAGTTTGGTTCACAGAAGTGGGCTGTCCTGCTGTTGATCTCGGCGCCAACCAGCCGAACGTATTTGTTGATCCCAAGAGCGCCGAATCGCACCTTCCGTATTTCTCGCAAGGTCGACGCGATGACCTGATGCAGCGGCGTTATCTCACGGCCATGCTTCGACATTACGACCCGTCGGATCTCGATTTCGATGATGCGCAAAATCCTGTGTCTACCGTTTATGGTGGCAGGATGCTCGCGACGGACAGGATGTATTGCTACACGTGGGATGCGCGTCCAGATCCTGTGTTTCCGCGTGCGCTGTCTGTTTGGTCGGATGGTGCGAACTGGACGCTGGGTCACTGGCTGACTGGCCGTCTTGGCGGTCTCGATCTTGCACGACTCGTTGCTCATATTTTGGACGAGTATGGGTTTGCACCTCATGATGCTTCAAAGCTTGAGGGAACTTTACATGGACTGGTCATTGAGCGTTTGATGTCTGCGCGGCAAGCGCTGCAACCGTTGGAGCTTGCGTTCTTCTTCGATGGTTTTGAGACGGGTGGTCGATTGCGATTTTGCCATCGGGGACAATCGGACACAGCGCTGACGCTTGATCATGATGATCTTGTAGAGGAAAAATCGGGTGGATCATTGTGTTCCATAATACGGGCACAGGAAACGGACCTGCCGGCATCGGTCAAACTGAGCACGATCGTTGAAGCTGGCGACTATGAAAGAGACGCGCAGGAATCGCGGCGATTGGAGACAGTCAGTTCGCGTGTTGCGACGGCGGATTTACCTCTCGTTATGGATCGCTCTCAGGCTCGACTTATTGCAGAGCATTGGTTGCATGATACCTGGCAAGCACGCGACACGTCGAAGTTCAAGTTACCTCCAAGCAGGCTGGCCGTAGAGCCAAGCGACAGCGTTGCACTTGTTGGCCCGGGTGGTCCCGAGTTGCATCGCATTACCGCGGTAACTGCGGGGCAAGTTGCAGACATCGAAGCACGCTCGATCTCACCAGATGTATTTTCTGTTTCTACGTCTATTGAAGAAGACGTTGCCGAACCTATTATTCTGGCGATTGGCCCTGTGAACGCGTACTTTCTTGATCTCCCGCAGTTTGGTTCTGTCAGTAATACTTCTCTGGGGTGGTTTGCTGCCAGTGGTTCGCCGTGGCCGGGACGCGTCTCTCTTTATCGCTCCGGTGGGGTAGACGGGTTTGAGCTTTTTGCCAGTGCGACGCGTGCAGCGACGACCGGGGTTGTTTTTGCAACGGATCCATCGGTCGTCACGGGGCGGTGGCATTATGCGGAAACACTTACTGTGCAGCTTGAGCGTGGGGCGCTGGCTGGATTGACGGAAGTTGCGGTTTTGAATGGTGGCAATCTTGCTGCGATTCAGCATGCTTCCGGTGCATGGGAAATCATTCAATTTCGCTCTGCTGAGCTTGTTGCGGATCAAACCTATGCGTTGAGGCAATGTTTGCGGGGACAATCCGGAACGGAGCATTTATCGGAGCAGCCGTTGCCTGCTGGTGCGCTGTTCGTTCTTCTTGATGAGGCTGTTGTGCCATTGTCGCTCAACGGGGACGATCGGGACTTGCCATATACGTGGACCTGGGGACCAGCCAATCGTCCGTTGGGGCACCTGACATATCGAACTGCTGTTCATGCGTTCATGGGTGCTGGACTGGCCCCCTACAGACCGGCGCACCTGTCACGTCGAGACAATGCGCATGGCACCCTGTTTTCATGGATCCGTCGGACACGTGTGGGAGGGGACAACTGGGCCAACGTTGAAGTGCCTCTTGGTGAAGACGTCGAAGCCTATGAAATTGACATTCTCGACGGTGAAACTGTTGTGCGAACGCTGACGAGTTCCTCTACTCAGATTCTGTACACATTCGCCGATCAGGCGAGTGATTGGGGGAGCAATGTGCCTGAAACCTTTAGCCTGTCCGTTTTTCAGATGAGTTCCGTCTACGGACGCGGAACACCGTTGGAGGTCATTGTCTAGTCTCATGGCACGTACACCAAATCTTGAATTGAGTTATCTCGAAGCTGCTCAGGCGCAAAAACACGTTACGCACAACGAGGCGTTGCGCGCTTTGGATGCGCTGGTGCAGATCTCTGTACGTGATCGCGATTTAAATACACCACCGTCAGCCACGGAAGACGGCGATCGTTATCTCGTGGCGGATGGTGGGCTAGGTGGCTGGACTGGCAGGGATGGGCAACTTGCTGTCTGGCAGGATGGTGCCTGGGCGTTTCATACCCCGCAACCTGGCTGGTTGATCTGGGTTGAGGATGAAAATTCGGTATTCGTTTGGTCCGGAACCTCTTGGCACGTTGTCGGTGGCGGAAGCGGGGCGATCAATCCTGCCGACCTTGTCGGTGTGAATGCTGTTGCCGACGTCACGAACCGCCTTTCTGTTTCATCTCCAGCGTCGTTGTTCAATCACGACGGGGGGGATCACCGGCAGGTGATCAACAAGGCAGTATCCACCGACACGGCAAGCCAGGTTTATCAAACTGGATTCTCTGCGCGGGCGGAGGTGGGACTTGCAGGGGATGACGACTTTCATTTCAAGGTCAGCGCTGACGGGACATTGTTTCGCGATGCAATTGTAATCAGTCATGAGACTGGAGGAGTGTCGTTTCCGCACTCAACCTTGCACGCCCGGGAAAACTTGCTGATCAACGGTGATTTTCAGATCAACCAGAGGGTGTTTGCAGGTGGCGCACTTGCAGCCCAGACGTATGGGTATGACCGATGGAAATCCGGGACGACGGGAGCCGACCTCTCCGTCGTCGATGATGTTGTGTCTCTTGCATCGGGTGAAGTTGTGCAAGTTTTGGAGGCCCCGTCGCTTGCCGGTAAAACGGTCACGGTGAGTGTTTCGGGTCTTGATGGAGGTGATCTGCTTGTCGATGTCGGTGGCGCCGCAGGTACGCTTGCGAACGCAAGCGGGGTAGGCGTGAGTTCTATCTCGGTTGATGTGCCACAATCGGCGACGGGGAATATTTCTTTTCGTCTCTCTCCTGCGTCAGGCGCAGTCAACTTCCGGACTGTGAAACTTGAAGTCGGGGCAGATGCGACCCCGTTCTTGCGCAGGGCTTTTCCGCTCGAACTGGCGATGTGCCAACGCTACTTCGAACGCGTTTCCGGGATAGGAGGCGCGAATCGTCTCATCCGTCGGGGATTCGGGAACCAGACTGGTTTCCAGTTTTCAACCGTGTCTTTCAGTACGCCAAAGCGCGCGGCCCCTGCTGTTACGCTACTCAATCTTTTCCAGAACGATGCGGATCAGGGGCAGGCATTCAATGGTTCCAAGGTCGAGTTCGAGTTTTTTCAGAACGTGACGGCTGCCAACGGCTACGCGTTCTTTGGGTATCAGGCGGACGCCGAACTCTAGCCTTTTACGTTCGTTTTGGTCTCTTGATTTTCGTGTGGAGTTAAATGATGTCGGTAGCACATGTTGTGCCGCAATGGATGCGTCTTGCCCGGAGGGATGTTGGTACGCGTGAACGTCCTGGAGCCGAACATAGTCAAACGGTTCTCGACTACTTCAAGGATGTTGGGCACAGCGGCATTCGAAACGATGAAACGGCCTGGTGTGCGGCGTATGTCGGGTCTTGCCTGGAGCGGGCCGGCATCAGGAGTACACGTTCGCTCATGGCGCGATCGTATTCCAAATGGGGGCAAGCACTTAGCAAACCGCGCCCGGGCTGCATTGTGGTTTTGTCACGGACACGCAGTCCGATCTACGGGCATGTCGGTTTCTTTGTCCGAGAGACCGACGACTATGTTGTTCTGCTTGGTGGCAACCAGTCGAATGCCGTGAACGAGAAACGGTTTGCCAAAAGCCGTGTTGTTGCCTGGCGCTGGCCATCCCCACGCGATGTCAGAATGATGAAGCCGCAGACAGAGTCTTTTGAAAAAGCTCTCGACCATGTTCTGGAGTTTGAAGGAGGTTTTTCGGACCATCACGCAGATCCGGGTGGGCCGACATTTCGTGGTGTAACGATCGGGTTGCTTGCCAGCCATCTTGGAACGCGTATCAGCAACTGGCGCAGGGCGCGCCTGGTCAACGGAATCAAGGGGCTCAAATCACGCCAGGTCCGTATGATCTATTGGCAGCACTTCTGGAAAACCACATCTGCTGCGCAACTGCCACCCGGGGTGGCACTGATGGTGTTCGATGCGGCGGTTCAACACGGTCCGCGTCGCGCTATTCGCATGTTGCAACGCGCCGTTGGCGTTGATGACGACGGCGAGATTGGGCCGATTACACGCGCCGCAGTTGCGCGCACCAGCGCACGTGAGGTTGTCAGATCGATCGGACAAGCGCGGCGTGCGTTTTATCGCTCGCTCAAACATTTTGAACATTTCGGGCGCGGCTGGATGCGTCGACTGGATGCCACGATCGAGCGTGGTCTTGCCAGGGCCGATTCAGCACCAGCGCCCATTGAAAAATCTCCCCGACAGTCAAACCAGAAGGATATTGAAGAAATGAACAATGAGAAAAAATGGTGGATGGAGTCTCTGACGTTGTGGGGCACTTTCATCACAGCAATGTCGACCGTTCTACCAATCATCGGGCCGTTTATCGGCTTCGACATCAGCGCTACGATGATTGAGCAATTCGGTGACGCGGTTGCGCGTCTGATTCAGGCACTCGGTGGCGTAACCGGTACGTTCATGGCGGTCGTCGGACGCATGCGTGCGAATGCTGCTCTCACGCAACGTATGGTCAATGTGAAACTGTGATTTTGCTGAACGGTATGTGATGGACGCTCATGGAACTTGTGCGGTTCACGCTCTGTTCAGGTCGTGGATGCAATGCTTTGGCATGATGTCTATCAAGCACACATCTTTGGTTCTGCTGGTCCTGTTCGCCCTGACGAATGGGGCCAGCGTAGGGCATGCGATGTCTGGCGGTCCGTGTTATGATGACTGGTCTGATGCCGGGCCGATCGTGCGCAAGGAAGCGCTCATGCCCGTGGCAGAAATTCTCAAATCCGTCGTGCGCAAACAGATCGGGAAGGTGATCAAGGTCAAGCTTTGTCAGCGTGGTGAGACATTTTATTATAAAGTTGCTCTGGCCAAGGCTGGAGGCACTATTTCGTGGCTTTTGCTCAATGCGTCCACTGGACGGATTCAACCTCTGGTGAGACCGTGATGCGCACGCTATAGAGAGCGCATGAATGTTTGCCGAAGGAAATCCCGTGCGCCTACTCGTTGTTGAAGATGATCCGGATCTCAATCGCCAGCTTGTTGAAGCGCTGGGTGAGGCTGGGTACGCGGTGGATTCTGCCAAGGACGGCGAAGAAGGCCACTATCTTGGCGATACGGAACCTTATGACGCTGTCATTCTTGATCTTGGACTACCTGAAATGGATGGCCTGAGCGTACTGGAAAAATGGCGGCGTGATGAGCGTTCCATGCCCGTCTTGATCCTGACGGCGCGTGACCGGTGGAGCGACAAGGTTTCAGGTATGGATGCCGGTGCAGATGATTATGTCGCCAAGCCGTTTCACATGGAAGAGGTTCTGGCTCGTGTTCGGGCACTGTTGCGCCGATCTGCAGGTCATTCAAAGAATGAGATCGAGTGTGGTCCGATCCGTCTCGACACCAAGATGGCGCGGCTCACAGTTGATGGAGCTACGGTCAAACTGACCTCACATGAATATAGACTGCTGTCATATCTGATGCATCATGAAGGACGTGTTGTGTCGCGCACTGAGCTCGTGGAACATATGTATGAGCAGGATTTTGATCGTGATTCGAATACGATCGAGGTTTTTGTCGGCCGGTTGCGCAAGAAAATTCCGGGCGACATGATTCGCACCGTGCGCGGCCTTGGCTATTGTTTGTCGCATGGCGGAGATGAAGCTTAATTCGCTCGCTCTTCGGCTGTTTTTGTCAGCAGCCGTATGGGCGCTGCTTGCGCTGCCTATCGCCGGACTACTCCTGACATCGTTGTTTCGTGCGCAAGCCGAGCGTGATTTTGACATTCGGCTGGCAAACCTGTTGCCGTTGCTGATTTCGTCAAGCGTGTCCGATACTGGATCCATCGTAAAGCCGAAGTCCTTCGGGGACGAACTCTTTCAGTTCCCGAAGACGGGGTGGTATTGGCAGGTCAAGCCGATTGCCGGGGAGCGCAGTCCGACTTTTGTCTCTAATTCCCTCACGGATGTAACGCTGGAAGTTCCTTTTGACTCTGCGTTGGTCGTTCCAGATCAGGAATTCCGATTCATGCGAATGACAGGACCAGCAGACAAGTCGCTGCGTGTCATCTCGCAGATATTTCCTCCGCCGGGGAACGATCTGACACCACGTTTTCTGTTCACGGTGACCGGGAGTCTTGAGGAAGTTGACTCGGTCGTTTCCGATTTTGCTGCAACAGTTGCGGTTACGTTTTCTGTACTTGGGGCGGGTTTGATTGCCGCGATTTTCTTCCAGGTTATTTTTGGCTTGCGTCCGCTCAAGAAGATCGAGCGAGGGCTTGCACAAATACGTGCAGGGGAGGTTGAACGTCTTGAAGGCGAAATGCCTGTGGAGATCGAGCCACTTCAGGTTGAAATCAACAAACTGATTTCCTCGAACCACGAGATCGTGGAGCGTGCACGCACGCACGTCGGCAATCTGGCGCATGCGCTGAAAACTCCGTTGGCTGTGATTACAAATGAAGCTCGCGCAACGTCTGGGGACCTTGCAGGCAAAGTGGCTGAACAAGCGGGGGTGATGAAAACGCAGATCGACCTCTATCTGGATCGTGCGCGGATGGTTGCACGATCTGGTGTCATCAGCGATGTCACTCCGGTTCAACCTGTCGTTCAATCGCTTGCTCGGGCACTGCAGCGTATTTATGAGGAAAAGGGTGTCCAGATCACAGTTACGTGTCCTGACGACATGAGATTTCAGGGTGAAAAACAGGATCTTGAAGAGATGCTGGGCAACCTGATGGACAACGCCTGCAAGTGGGCTTCGTCGCAGGTTGTGATTGATGTAAGCAACACAGTGGCCTCGAACAAAGGGCAGGCCCAGATGCGCATTGCAGTTGGAGATGATGGTCCTGGACTAACAGCGGATCAGCGGGCGGTTGCAAAAAAGCGTGGGCTGCGTCTCGATGAGAACACGCCCGGTTCTGGTCTCGGGCTTTCGATCGTGCGGGATCTGGTCGAGCTTTATGAGGGACGATTTGAGCTTGGTGAAGCTGCCGCCGGTGGCCTTTCTGCAGAATTGACGCTGTCGCGGGTTGTCTAGGATTTTGATTTATTTGAGTTTAGTGAAACGTTGAGATTTGTTTTGGAGAAATCCCATTTTCATCGAATTTCCGCCCGAATCAAGGCGCATGCGCCGTAATAACTTTGCTGAAGGTCCGTCGTCCGGGCTGCGTAGGAGGATTCCGATGAAACGCACTCTCACCGTTGCTGGCTTGATCGCTGCCCTTGCTGTTGCTGGATGCACTGGCCCGAATGGAACCGTTTCCAAGTCTGATGCTGGTCTTGCTGTGGGGGCCATTGCTGGCGGCGTTCTGGGCAACCAGTTCGGAAAGGGGAAAGGCAAGGTGGCTGCGACAGCACTGGGTGCTGTGATTGGTGGTATTGTCGGCAGTGATATCGGTCGGAGCCTTGACGAGAATGATCGTCGTGCCGCTGCCGAAGCTGAATATGCTGCGCTGGAGCGTGGCGCGTCCGGTACGGCGACGCCATGGCGGAACCCGGACAGTGGGCGTTACGGTACTGTGGTTCCAAGTCAGCCCTACAAGCTCGGTGGTGGAGACCGCGATTGCCGCGACTATACGCACACGGTCTACATTTCCGGTCAGCCTGAAACACTCAAAGGTACAGCCTGCCGGAATGGCGATGGATCGTGGTCGAAAGTCAGCTAACGGGCTTGTAATCGCCAGCCCAAGAGTTTTATCTGTCGGCAGTGATGTGCGGCACTTTCCTCAAATGGCCAACGCTGTCTTGATGCTGTATGGATGCCCAGCTATCGCTGCGCATCATCAAAGGTGTCTCTGGCTTGCACATGCTTCTCTGGATCTTATTTGCGCTTATGACTGTCGCCCTGATCGGGGTGGTCGTCTTGCCCTTTCTGAAGGAACCTGATGCGGAGCAACCGCATGCAGATCTGGCGTTATCCTCGGTTTACAAGGCGCAACTCTCCGAGATTGAGGCGGACGTTGACCGGGGTACGATCAACGCAGAAGAAGCTGAGGCATTGCGTGCGGAGGTTGCCCGTCGTTTGCTTGCGCAGGATGACAATTCTTCTGATCCGCTTGCGACATCTCATTCCGATTCTTCGTCAGTGCGTTGGGCTGTATGGTCGATTGTTGGTCTGGTTCCGGTTCTTGCGCTTGGCACATACCTGAATTTCGGCTCGCCCCTCCTTCCCTCTCAGCCCCACGCCGCTCGACAAAATCAGGCGAGCGACGGTGTTCGCGTGACAGAACTGGTGCGCCGGATCGAAGCGCAACTCGCAAAGCATCCTGAAGACGGGCGTGGATGGGATGTTATCGCACCGGTTTATATGCGGACCGGGCGTTATGGGGATGCCGCGCTGGCGTGGCGCAACGCCGGTCGCCTTCTTGGTGAAACACCGGAACGTGTGCTTGGTTATGCCGAGGCGGAAGTGTTTGCTGGTAACGGTATTGTTAGCGAAGAGGCACGGCTCGCATTGCGGCGCGGCGTTGCTTTGCGCCCCGACTATCTGCCAGCGCAGTTCTGGCTTGCGATTGCCAGAAAGCAGGATGGCGATCTTGTTCCCGCGCGCAAGGACCTGATTGCCTTGCTCGACAAGGCGGGGGAGACAACACTTCTCGGGCGTACCATCACAGATCACATTCAAGACATCGATGCGCGTTTGGCGCGCAATGATGGTAAGGGAGCATCATCGCTGTCTCCGCTCGATTCAGAAGTCGAAACGCGTGCGAGGATCGAAGGCATGGTGAGCGGTCTTGCTGATCGGCTCCATCAGGATGCGTCTGACTTTGAGGGTTGGTTGCGGCTGATCCGATCTTACGCGGTTTTGAAGCGACCGGACGATGCGAAGGCGGCATTGCAAAAGACCCAGTCACTGTTTTCTGGTGATCAGGTCAAACTTGATCGTCTCAAGGCGCTTGCTGCGGAATTGAAACTTGGTTCGTGACGAGATGGAGTACGGCGGGACATGACCCGGAAACAAAAGCGCGGCGCATTGATTGCAGGATGCCTTGTGGTACTGGCGATTGCGGCGGGGCTGGTGCTCTTTGCACTGAAAGACTCGATCGTCTTTTTTCACAGCCCGAGTGACGTGGTTGAGAAGGGGATTTCGCCGGGCACACGGTTTCGTCTCGGTGGTCTGGTCGAGAGAGGTAGTCTCGTGCGTGGCGATGGCCTTGCGGTGACGTTCGCTGTGACTGACGGAAATGCCAGCCGGAAAGTTGTCTACAACAAAATTCTCCCCGACCTCTTTCGTGAAGAACAGGGCGTGGTTGCGGAAGGCCGGTTGAATGCTGCTGGATACTTTGAAGCCGATAACGTTCTCGCCAAGCACGATGAAACATACATGCCACCTGAAGTGGCCGCGGCGTTGAAGAAACAGGGCGTCTGGAAAGGTGGAAGCGACGTGAATTCAGAGGCAAAACAATGATTGTCGAAGCAGGACATTTTGCTGTTGTGCTCGCGCTTGTTGCCGCGTTGCTGCAATTCGCACTCCCGTTCCACGCACGCGTTACTGGTCGCAGCAATGGTTTTGCAGCTTCAATTCCGGCGGCGCAGGCGCAGTTTGTTTTTCTGGTTCTGGCGTTTGCGGCATTAACGTGGGCGTATGTCGTTTCTGATTTTTCGGTTGAAAATGTCTGGCGCAATTCGCATTCCGGCAAGCCACTGATCTACAAAATTTCCGGCGTGTGGGGGAACCATGAAGGATCCATGCTTCTATGGGCATTGATCCTTGCGTTCTTTGGTGCGCTTGTTGCCGTGTTTGGAACCAACCTCCCCTTGTCGCTACGCGGAACTGTTCTTGCCGTGCAGGGATCTATTGGTGTTGCATTTCTTCTTTTCATCCTTGCGACGTCCAATCCGTTTTTGCGGCTTGTCACTGCACCGGTTGAAGGGAAAGGATTGAATCCGATCCTGCAGGACCCTGCGCTCGCATTCCATCCGCCCATGCTTTACATCGGGTACGTCGGGTTCTCGATGGCGTTCTCGTTTGCCGTCGCTGCGCTGATCGAAGGTCGAATTGACGGAGCCTGGGCGCGCTGGGTACGGCCATGGACGCTGATTGCCTGGATGTTCCTGACGATTGGTATTTCGATGGGATCGTGGTGGGCCTACTATGAGCTTGGCTGGGGCGGTTGGTGGTTCTGGGATCCGGTCGAAAATGCGTCGTTCATGCCATGGCTTGTGGGAACGGCACTGCTGCATTCCGCAATCGTGATGGAAAAACGGGAAGCACTCAAGATCTGGACGATCTTGCTGGCGATCCTGACGTTTTCTCTCAGCCTTGTGGGTGCGTTCCTGGTACGATCCGGTGTGCTTACTTCCGTGCATGCCTTCGCGGTAGACCCGGCACGTGGGGCTTTTATTCTCCTGATCCTTGGTGTGTTCGTTGGTGGCAGTCTTGCTTTGTATGCCTGGCGCGCTCCAATGTTGAAACCTGGTGGCATCTTCGCGCCGATCAGTCGCGAGGGTTCACTTGTCCTGAACAATCTTCTGCTCACGGTGTCGGCCGTCGTGGTTCTGGTTGGAACCTTGTATCCACTTGCGCTGGATGCGGTTTCGGGCCTCAAGATTTCCGTTGGACCACCTTATTTCAATTGGACGTTTGTCCCACTGATGATCCCGCTTCTGGTTGCTGTTCCGATTGGTCCGATGCTGGCCTGGAAGCGTGGTGACCTGCGTGCGGCATTACAGCGATTGATGTTCGCGTTCGTGCTGGCTGTTGTTGCGGCACTGGTGACGGTGTCCATCGTCTGGCCTGGCCCGTGGATGGCAGCGTTGGCAATCGGACTTGGGGTCTGGCTTGTGGTGGGCGCACTTGCGGACATCGCTTTCCGCTCCAAGCTGGGTTCGGTTTCGTTGGCTGATTCATGGCGACGTGCCCGAGGTCTGCCGCGCTCGGCCTACGGCGGTATGCTGGGGCATCTTGGACTTGGCGTGATGGTTCTGGGAATCACTGCAACATCAGCCTGGCGCTCAGAAGAGCTGGCCATCATGAAGAGCGGCGATACGAAATCGCTCGGTGGTTACACGCTTGTATTCAAGGGGATGAAGGATCAGCGTGGCCCGAATTATTCGGAACAGATCGGTCGTTTTGACGTCCGGTCAGGCGGACAACTTCTTACCACGCTGGCGCCGTCGAAACGTCTTTACGATGCTCCCCGACAGGCAACGACAGAGGCTGGCATTCATGCGAGTTGGCGCGGCGATCTCTATGTCGTTCTGGGAGATGTTCGTGAGAATGGCGACACGACGGTGCGTGTCTATTTCAATCCACTGGTGCGTTTGATTTGGCTTGGTACACTGATCATGTTTGTTGCTGGTGGAATTTCTGTCAGTGATCGTCGGCTTCGAATTGGAATGCCGGTGCGTCGGCGTAAAAGCCGCAAGACCAAAGAGGCGTCGGCGTGACGGAATTTGGAAATGCAATCCGATATTTGGGGGTGTGCTTCGCCCTCGTAGTTCTGCTTACTCCTGTTGCAACGCTGGCGGTTCAACCCGATGAGGTGTTGTCCGACACGGCACTTGAGAAGCGTGCGCGTGCGTTGTCTGCTGGGCTGCGTTGTGTCGTGTGTCAGAACCAGTCGATTGACGATTCAGACGCGCCACTTGCACGAGACTTACGGCTTCTCGTGCGCGAGCGTCTTGTGGCCGGGGAAAGCGATGAACAGGTCATCAAGACGGTGGTCGATCGCTACGGAGAATATGTTCTGCTGAAACCGCGTTTCGGTATGCATACAGCGGTCCTCTGGCTTCTACCGTTTATTGTGCTTGGGTTTGCGGTCTTGATTATGTTTCAGCGGCGGCGCAGGAAGCCTGCACTGGGGCGAACTGTAACGCTTCCTGCCGGAACGGCCTTGACTGTGGAAGAAGAAGGACGTCTGTCCCAACTTCTGGACGTCAATGAAGAAAATCCGGTTTCGAAAGAGTGACCGTCTGTGGAACGAAGTCGTACTGACACGACCGCAATGATACGCGCTGTTCCCCCAAATCTCAGGTGTTTCCATGGCTGTAAAATCCGAGAAAATTACGTTCACAGGCGCACAAGGCGAGGCGCTTGACGCGCGGCTTGATCTCCCATCGGAGACGCCGCGGGCTTACGCGTTGTTTGCCCACTGCTTCACTTGTTCGAAAGATGTTTTCGCTGCTGCGCGGATTTCACAAGGATTGGCGGATCGTGGTTTTGGTGTTCTGCGTTTCGATTTTACGGGTCTTGGTGGAAGTTCGGGAGATTTCGCGAATACGAATTTTTCATCCAATGTTGGGGACCTGAAAGCCGCCGCTGATTTCCTGCGTGCAGAGTACGCCGCACCGCAACTTCTCGTGGGGCACAGTTTGGGCGGCGCGGCGGTTCTTGCGGCTGCACCTGACGTGGAGGGGGTTCGTGCCATTGCAACTATCGGCGCGCCGGCAGACGTTGCACATGTTGCGCATAATTTTGGCACAAGCATTGAGGAGATCGAGCGTACCGGCGTTGCAGACGTTATGCTGGGCGGGCGCTCGTTTACGATCAAGAAGCAGTTCCTTGATGATGTTCGCGCGCAGCGCCTGGAGGACCGTCTGGCCTCCATTCGTGCCGCCATCCTGGTGTTCCATGCTCCGCGTGATGAGATTGTCGGAATTGAAAATTCCGGCAAGATTTTCTCTGCTGCCAAACATCCCAAAAGTTTTGTGTCTCTTGACGATGCGGATCATCTTCTGACCCGAAGGTCGGATGCGCGTTATGTTGCGCGTGTCCTGAGTGCCTGGGCCTCCCGTTTCATCGAAGAGGCGCCGCGGGCTGCCATGCCGTTAACGGTCCCTGGCCCGGCACAAACGGTTCAGGTGGCGGAAACCGGTCGTGGCAAGTTCCAGCAACAGGTGGTATCGGGGGCGCATTCCTTTCTTGCGGACGAGCCTACCTCTTATGGAGGGAATGATACTGGCCCGGGTCCCTATGATTTGCTTGGGGCAGCGCTCGGAACCTGCACAACCATGACATTGCGTATGTATGCAGCGCACAAGGGGGTGCCGCTCGATCATGTGCGTGTTGATGTCAGCCACGCCAAGGTGCATGCGGAAGATTGCATGGATTGCGGAGAAGGCCGCGAGGGGCGAATTGACCGCTTTGAGCGCGTCATTACGATTTCAGGTGATCTGTCGAGTGAACAGCGCGCACGTTTGCTCGAGATTGCGGATCGTTGCCCGGTGCACAAGACACTGGAAAAAAGCTCTGTTGTCGTCAGCCGATTGACCGACTGACAGATCAATCAATCTGTTGGAGCAGTTGTGTAATGCCATCGGTCGCGATGGACGTGTTGCGTGAGAAGCGGGCCGGTTTGCGCTTCGGCAAAGGTGGAGCCGTTGCAGAGACAATCGGAAGCAAGTCGCGCGTTGGCAGGCCGGTCACCTGAAGCCCTTGATGCTTCTGGTATGCACGGATTGCCTGACGTGTTCTGTTGCCAAAAACACCGTCTATGGCTCCCCGGTATTGATCTGCCTGATGCAGTACCGTCTGAACTTGCTTGAGGTCCGGCTTCGCTGTCAGGATGTCAGCATCACGCAAAACGCTGATGTAGTTCTTGAACACAGCCGCGTTGACGCCGGTGTTCGCCACGGGACGGGCTTCGAACTTTCGCGCAACCTGACCGTTTCTGATTAGAACCTTCGACTGAATATATGTTCCGACATTGATACCCACGACAACCGGTCCGTCTGGCGTCATGCGCAACATGGGGGAGCCTGACGATGCGCCTTTGGTGTCGCATTGATGCAGGATCAGGTTTTTTGTGTTGGTGAAATCACGGCGGATCGTGTCGAGACGCAAGTCTGGAAATTCTTCCCTAACTTTGCAGGGAGTCGAATAGGCAAGATCCCAGTTTTCGTAATCACTGTGGTAGGCAACCTGGAACATGTCCTTGCGATCGGATGATTTTTCGATGTTTCGTATCGTATCAACTTCCACGGACAAGACGTGGTTCTTACAAATGTTCTTTTCCGTTCGAACGAGGGCCCAGTCACTTCCGGCATCGATGGGCGGACGTACGCGCAGGCGTGTTGTACCTGTCATGATATGTTGCCCGGCCCCTTTGACGGATGCGCCCTCTATCGTGCTCTGGATGCGTTGACCGTCGCGCAGGATGTCGAACCTGAAATCGGCCATGCGTAGTGTGCGGCCTTCCGGTTTGCGGAACAGGCAATGGGCCGCCGTTGCGATCACATTTGGCGCAACACAGAAGGCTGTGCAGTTTGTCCCAATCTGAGGATTATGCAAACGACCGATCTGCCCGCTTAGTGCTGACAAATGTTTAGGTATGGGGCTTCGATCATCGCGACCAAAAACAGCTGCGTCCGTATTCGGCGTGCTGTTTGCCATGCCAACCATGAGCGTGGTTAACGCACATAATGATTTCGCAATCCGTCTGCCCCGGTCCCGGGATGGCACGCACTTACCGATCACAACGCAATTCCCACATACTCAACGCAACGCCATTATTAACAAACTTTAACCTGACCGAAAGGCCACTGTAAGGCGTGACGCCCCATATGTTCGCCATACGATCCGATCAATTTCGTCAGAAGTGAGGTGCAACGCCATGTCGTTAACCCAACACAATCAGACCTCGAACGCTTCAAGTGTCGATGTCCAAGCAAAATCCGCACCACGTCGTGGCGCACTAAAGTCCCTTCCTGTTCTGGCATTGGCTGGAGTAATGGGCGCTGGAGCACTTGGCTTCTCGATGTCCAACGTGCCAACGGCTGCGCTGGCCCAGGAGCAGAGCAACACGGTGGTGACGCCATTTCCGGGTGCTCCCGCCTCGTTTGCTGATCTGGTCGAGCAGGTTCAAGGAGCTGTTGTCAGCATCCACGTGACGAACGAGGTCGAGAGCCCAAAAGGGTTTGGCAACAATGGTAGTCGCAGCATCCCGCAATTGCCAAAAGGTCATCCGCTTGAGGAATTTTTCAAACGCTTCAACGGGACACCTAATCCTGGTGGACGCGGTCCCGCGCGGCCAAGCCTTGCGCAAGGGTCAGGTTTTATTATTTCTCCTGATGGATATGTCGTCACGAACAATCATGTGATCGACAAGGCATCGAAAATCAGTGTCAGCGTTTCTGGTGACGAGAAGTGGGATGCGGATCTGATTGGCAAGGATGCCCGGACCGATCTTGCACTTCTGAAAATCAAGGATACCTCACGTCCGTTCAAGTTTGTGCGGTTTTCCAAGCGTCAGGCGCGTGTTGGAGACTGGGTCATCGCTGTCGGTAACCCGTTTGGTCTTGGCGGCACAGTAACTGCAGGCATCGTGTCGGCGAAGAGCCGTGATATCGGTTCTGGTCCTTATGACTACCTGCAAATTGATGCTGCGGTGAACCGCGGCAACTCAGGCGGTCCGACGTTCAACCTGCAAGGTGAAGTTGTCGGCGTGAATACGGCGATCTTCAGCCCGTCTGGTGGCAACGTTGGGATTGCTTTCGCTGTTCCTGCAAAACTTGCAACAGAAGTTATTTCCGACCTTCGCTCCGAAGGAACTGTAAAACGCGGTTGGTTGGGTGTGCGCATCCAGAACGTCACGGAAGACATTGCTGACAGCCTTGGTATGTCAAAAGCTGCGGGTGCCATGATCACGGACATTACCGAAGGTGGTCCGGCTGAAAAATCTGCCCTCAAGGTCGGCGATGCCATTATTGGCGTCAACGAACAGCCGATCAAGAACTCACGTGATCTGGCCCGTAAAGTGGCGTCTCTTGAGCCGAACGATGTAGCCGAAGTTCTTGTTATGAGAGACGGCGGCGAGCGGACGATCGACGTCAAGCTTGGAACATTTCCGGGCGGCAAGAAGCTTGCGAAGCTGACAACGCCGAAGAAAGACAAGATCACTGAGGAGATGGAAGAGCTTGGACTCACGCTTGCGCCATCCAGTGCTTCCGGTAATGACGATGTCAAAGGTGTCATCGTTACCAACGTCAAACCGGACTCCGAGGCTGCAACCAAGGGCATTCAGCCTGGCGATATCATCCTCGAAG
The DNA here is from genome assembly GCA_937931785.1 of uncultured Hyphomicrobiaceae bacterium. GTDB lineage: Bacteria > Pseudomonadota > Alphaproteobacteria > Rhizobiales > CALHAX01 > CALHAX01. The sequence continues at coordinate 29,430 of CALHAX010000032.1, forward strand.
TGGCTGGTCGCAAGGTGACGGAACCGGAACAAGTTGAGGCAGGTGTTCGCAAGGCAGAGAAACGCGGTCGTCGTGCTGTCCTCTTGCGGATCCAGTCCGGTGAAAACCAGCGCTTCATCGCTCTTCCGCTGAAAAAAGGTTAGTCTTCGGCTGCGACGACTGACTGGAACGGGGCGGCTTCTGAACAGAGGTCGCCCCGTTTGACTCTACCGGATGAATTGAAGGAGCAGATATCATGCGGGTTCTTCTGATCGAAGACGAACGTGAAACAGCGGCGTTCTTGAAAAAGGCGCTGACGGAAAGCGGCCATTCCGTCGAACTCGCCCATGATGGTGAGACCGGTTTGACATTTGCGCAGGATGATTCATTTGATGTGCTGATTGTTGATCGTATGCTCCCGCAGCGCACTGGTCTGTCTGTAATCGAAACATTGCGCAAAGATGGCGACAAAACACCGGTCCTGATCCTTAGCGCGCTTGGTGAGGTCGATGATCGCGTGAAAGGTCTGCGCGCCGGTGGCGACGATTATTTGACGAAACCCTATGCCTACAGTGAACTTTTGGCGCGTGTGGAAGCTCTTGCGCGACGCTCCGTTCCGGAAGAAGCGGAAACGCGCTATCAGGTTGGAGATCTTGAGTTAGACCGTTTGGCGCATAAAGTATCGCGTGCTGGCCAGGACATTCTGTTGCAACCGCGCGAATATCGTCTGCTGGAGTATCTCATGAAAAATGCAGGGCAGGTCGTGACACGGACGATGTTGCTGGAACATGTATGGGACTATCATTTTGATCCCCAAACCAACGTGATTGATGTGCACATATCGCGTTTGCGCGGCAAAATAGACAAGAACTTTGATACGCCAATCCTGCACACTGTGCGTGGCGCAGGGTACATGATCCGTGACGGCGCTCAGTAATCTTCTCAAATCCTGGACCTTCCGCTGGGCGATTCTTTATCTCCTGATTTCTGTCACGGCAGCGGGAGCCGTATTGAGCTATCTGTTCTGGCAAACCAACGATTTGCTGACCGTTCAGATTTCCCAAACACTGGCGTCCGAGGAGAAGGGGCTGCGCGAGCAATTCCAGCTTGGCGGCATTGGTCTCTTGCGTGAAACGGTCCGGGAACGCGCCCGCGCGCCGGGGAACGGCATTTACCTTCTGACGGATGCCAAGGGTCGAAAACTGGCCGGGAACCTCAACCGCATGCCGCCTGAACTGCGAGGGACGCGCGGTGGTCCGTTCAGCTATCAACGTCGATCGATTGGCGGGACTGTCGAAGAGCGTCGCGGGGTGGGACGTCCGATTCGCGTACAAGGCGGAGCTGTGCTCATCGTTGCGCGCGACATTCAGGATCAGCGAGATTTTGCGGAGACCAGCCAGCGCATTCTTCTTTGGGGCGTTTTGCTGATCGGTCTGATCGGTCTTGGTGGCGGTCTGCTCGTGAGCCGTTACATTTTCAACCGTATCGATGCGGTGACGGCGACGAGCCGCACGATTATGGCGGGCAATTTGTCCGAACGGATTCCGGAGAATGGCTCCGGTGACGAGATCGACCGGCTTTCCAGCAATCTCAATGCGATGCTGGAGCGGATCGAGCATCTGATGTCGGGTATGCGCGAGGTGTCTGATAATATTGCGCACGACCTGAAGACCCCACTCAATCGCTTGCGGAACCGGGTTGAAGGTGCGTTGCGTGAAGGAGGAGGTGAGCATGCCTACCGCGGTGCACTTGAAGAAACGATCGACGAAGCCGACGCCTTGATCAAGACGTTCAACGCGTTGCTCAGTATTGCGCGGCTTGAGGCCGGTGCGGCTGGTGACAACATGGTGGCGCTCGGCGTGTCTGATGTTGTTGCCGATGTTGTGGAACTTTATGAACCAGTCGTTGAAGAAGCCGGACATACATTGACATTGGCCCCCTTCCCTTTGCAGGGCAGCGGCTTCAGCATTGTCGGCGATCGACAATTGATCGGCCAGGCCTTGACCAACCTGATCGACAACGCGCTCAAATATGCAGTGCGTGATGGTTCAACGGACCAGGACGTCGAGATTACTGTGGATGTGGCTCGCCGTGACGGACATGCTGCAATTGTCGTAGCGGATAATGGGCCCGGCATTCCTGAAGAAGATCGCGCGCGTGTATTGAAACGCTTCGTACGTCTGGAGGAAAGCCGATCCCGCCCGGGCAGTGGCCTTGGACTTAGCGTTGTCTCGGCGGTCGCCCGTCTGCATGGTGGAACGTTCCAACTTGAAGACAATGAGCCAGGGTTGCGTGCTGTTTTGCTGCTTCCTCTTTCCAAGGACGCCAACTCCGCTTAGCACTGAGCCATGACAGGATGGTGGCTCAGTGCGGACAACCCGCTCTCCGAGATGTGGTCTCAGTTGGACGGCGATGGTGACCGTTCGTTTGCGGGCCGGATCAACCCTGATGTCCTGACGAATGGCGTGTCGGGTGACATCGCGTTTCCAGAACCACTTGCAACACTTTTGAACGAGAGCGTTCTGCAATGCCTCATGTTGCAGGTGTTTGAAGGCTCACCATACCTGAAGGGACTGTGCACACGTGCACCGGATCGTTTGGCGCGTCTGCTCCGCGATGGACCTGAGGGCGCGTTTGTGTACGCGGAGAGAGAGCTCTCAGAGGCGCTCGTGTCCGATTGTGACATGGCTGGCGCAATGTGCGCGTTGCGGACGTTCAAGGCGGATGTGGCTCTGCTGACCGGTCTGGCGGATGTTGGGGGGCTTTGGTCGGTCGACGTCGTGACGGCAACGCTGGCGCAGGCTGCAGATGTGGCCGTGTCGCTCGCGCTCGAGTTTTTGTTCCAACAAGCAGTAGCGCGCGGGCAATGGACCGGAGATGCGCACGGGGCGCTGGCGTCCGGTAGTGGGTTCTTTGTGCTCGGCATGGGCAAGTATGGTGCGCGGGAGCTGAACTACTCCAGCGACATCGACCTTATTGTTTTCTTTGATCCCGAGAAGGCGCAACTCAAGGACGGTCTTGCGCCGCAACAGTTTTATGTCCGTCTTGTCCGCGATCTGGTGCGGCTCATCCAGGAACAATCGCAAGACGGGTATGTGTTCCGCGTGGACTTGCGGCTGCGCCCCGATCCGGGATCGACGCAGGTTGCGATGTCAACGGACGCGGCCCTGATTTACTACGAGAACTACGGGCAGAACTGGGAACGGGCCGCTTTCATCAAAGCACGTCCTGTGGCGGGTGATTTTTCCTCTGCGGAAGCGTTGCTCGGAGAACTTGAAGCTTACGTCTGGAGGAAATATCTGGATTATGCGGCGGTTGCAGACGTCCATGCCATGAAGCGGCAAATTCATGCCTTCAAGGGGTTTGGCGATATTGCCGTGCGGGGGCATGACGTGAAACTTGGACGTGGAGGCATTCGCGAGATCGAGTTCTTCGTTCAGACGCAGCAGTTGATTGCGGGAGGGCGCCAACCCGAACTACGTGATCCGCGAACACTTGTTGCACTGGAGCGTCTGGCGGAACGACAATGGATCACGCCGGAGGTTCGTGAGGATCTCTCGGAGTCTTACCGATTTCTGCGCACGATCGAGCATCGCCTGCAAATGGTCGCTGATGGGCAAACGCATGTCATTCCGTCAGACGACGTGGCGTTTTCGTCTCTCGTGAAATTTTCTGGGTATGACAACGTGGCAAGGTTCGAGAGCGCCGTCCGCTTCCACCTGGAACGCGTGCAGAAGCATTATGCGGCGCTCTTTGAGGACGTTCCGGAACTTGCAGGTGCCACTGGAAACCTTGTTTTTGCCGGGGAAGCGGATGATCCGGGAACGCTGGAAACACTCGGTGGGTTGGGGTTCGCCACCCCGGAAACGGTGCTTCACACCATGCGTGGATGGCATCACGGGCGGTATCGGGCGACATCCAGTGAGCGGGCGCGGGAAAGTTTGACGGACTTCCAGCCACTTCTGATCGACGCGTTATCGCGGACTGGAAATCCGGATCAGGCGTTCGTTGCGTTCGACCGATTTCTTGCTGACCTTCCTGCGGGTGTTCAATTATTTTCTCTTTTGCGGAACAATCCCAACCTTCTCAGGCTGGTGGCAGATGTGATGGGAACAGCACCACGCCTCGCACGCATTCTGAGCCGACGCAGTCGACGTCTTGAGGCCATTCTCGATCCTGGCTTTTTTGGTGCGCTTCCTGAAGGTGACGAGTTGCAAAGTGCCGTTGACGACGCCTTTCGTGATGCTGTGGATTTTGCTGACATTCTGGATCGGGCACGTGTTGTGGAAGCCGAACATGCTTTCCTGATCGGTGTCCGATTACTCTCGGGAACAATTACTGCAGAACAAGCGGGGGTCGGCTACACGCGTCTTGCGGACGTTCTGATCGAGCGAATGCTTTGTGCTGTCCAAGATGAATTTTCAGCTCGGCACGGTGTGGTGCCGGGAGGGGCAGTTGCGGTTCTTGGTATGGGTAAGCTCGGTGGTGGAGAGATGACGGCATCGTCGGATGTCGATCTCATCCTGATCTATGATTTTGAGGGTGAAGCCGCGACGTCAGATGGCAACCGGCCCCTTATGGCCGGGCAATATTTTTCTCGTATGACACAGCGTCTGGTTACGGCCATATCGACTCCGACCTCGGAAGGGCGGCTTTATGAAGTCGATATGCGACTACGTCCATCGGGAAATTCAGGCCCTGTGGCCACGCGCCTTTCCAGTTTCACGGACTATCAGGAGCGAGACGCTTGGACATGGGAGCATATGGCACTCTTGCGGGCGCGATGTGTCACTGGAGATGCGGATCTGCAAACGCGTGTCGAGCAGGTGCGTCGCGATACCCTCATCCGTCCGCGTGATGTGTCCAAGATCGCCAATGATGTTCGTGAGATGCGCGCCCTCATGGAAAAGGAACGTGGAACTGATAATCCGTGGGACTTGAAACTTGCACGTGGCGGTCTCGTCGATGTGGAGTTTATTGTCCAATATCTGCAGCTGGTTGGCGCGCATGACCATCCGTCCTGTCTTGAACGCAATACGTTGCAGGCGATCGATGCACTTGTATCTGTTGAAATTCTGGATGCGGATGATGGTGCCACACTGCGAACGGCTGCGTCATGGCAAATCAGCCTGACGCAGGTGTTGCGTTTGTGTGTTGACGGCACCTTTGAGCACGATGAAGCTCCGGATGGGTTGAAGTCCTTACTAGCTCAGGCGGTTGGAGAGCCTGAATTCGGGCGTGTTGACGAACATCTGCGCGCGCTTCAAGCTGAGGTCCGCACACTCTTTGAAAAACTTATTCCATAAGCTCGCGACGGATTTCGACGTCTCGATGCGTTCTCCTTGTATGGCGCGGGGAAACTTGAAGCTTTCACCCGCAGTGACAGGAGAGAATGATGAATTATATCAGTAAGTTGGCGGCACTTGGTGCAGGCATTGGCCTTTTGAGTGCTGGTTTTGTGTTCGGTCCTGCGGTTGCAGGCGGCGGATGGGGCAAGACCGCGGGGCACGGTGGCAAGGGCATCTACCGCATGATGAAGCGTATGGACGCCGATGGGAACGGCGAGCTGACGCTGGAAGAAGTGGAATCAAGTCGGTCGCAGCGTTTTGCCAAGGCTGACGGCAACGGTGACGGTGTTGTTGAGGCTGCAGAGTTGAAAGCCCGCATCATGGTGCGTATGGAACGCCGCGCGGATCGGCGTGTGCAGAAGATGATGCGCCGGTTTGATGTGAACAATAATGGTCAGGTTTCACAGACTGAATTTATCAACCCCGCCAAACGACGGTTCAGTTGGAACGACCTGAACGATGACGGCAAACTGTCTGGTGACGAGTTGCCGCGCCGCCGTGGTCACCGTCAGAACAAGAACTGATCGGCTTGCCGATCTGGTTGTTGGTGCACTACGATCATGATGAGCCCCGCATACAAGAGAGTTGCTGTTGTCGTGCCTCAGTCGAGCGAGACATCCGGGACGACAGGTGCCCATCGGTCCTTGACCGGTGGGCCCCGACTTGTTGTCAGCAATGATGATACGGATGCCAGGCTTGTTCGGGCGGCCGTGGATGGCGAGCGCTTGGCATTCCAGCGACTGGTGGAGCGACATCTGGGGCGTTCTGTTGCTACGGCGCGCCGTCTGCTTGGCAATGATGCCAATGCGGATGATGTTGCGCAGGACGCCTTTGTGCGCTTGTGGAACAGATTGCGTGACCTCGACGTTGGGGAACACGGGATCTGGCCCTGGATGCGACGTGTGATTTTCAATCTCTGCATGGATCGGCGGCGTGCGCGGCGAGATATGGTTCCAGATGTACTTGACCTGCTGGCGAGTGACGACAATCAACATCGAGATCTGGAGGCCTCCGATACGGCGCAACGTGTCGACATGGCTTTACAGGATTTGCCGGACCGTCAGCGCGCCGCAATAGCTCTCTTTCATTTTGAGGGTTATTCGGTGAAGGAAATTGCGGAAACGATGGACAGCAGCACTGATGCGGTTGAGTCCCTTCTCGGACGGGCACGGCGCGGACTTAAAACGGCCTTGAAGGACGAATGGCAGGGATTGTTGCCGGGAGACGCACATGTTGTGACGGACAACGATTCTACAGGAACCGTACCTGATGCGGAGGATTAAACGATGACGGATATTGAAACCCTGAAGGGCATTCTTGACACATATGGTGGAGATCCTGCGCGTTGGCCGAAGGGGCGTGCGGACGCGTTGCAGGATGTGATGGCGTCTCGTGAGGGGCGTGACCTTATTAACGAAGCTGCTGCGCTGGACCAGGTGCTTGATGTCAATCTTGGTGCGTCGGAATTGCATGCGTCGCAGAGCGATGCGTTGTTGGCTGGTATCATGGCAGCGACCATTGATGCCCCGGCCCATTCTTCTGCGTCAATACAACAATTGCCACGCCGCCGCATCTGGTATGTCGGTGGTGCGATGGCAGCGGCGTTGCTGATTGGGGTGTTCGCTGGCGTCAACGGAATTGGTGCCATCGTAACTCAGGATGGGATCCGTTTTGCGCAGGGTGAAGTCGCGTTGACGGCTGATGAGGCGTTGCTTGCTGACCTGAGTGTTGTGAGTGATTTCGATCTTGAGGATGATGTGTGATGCCGGACGATGCCAATCCAAACGCTGGCGCAGCACAGCGCTGGAAGATGCCCAAGTGGGGATGGGTTCTTCTGGTTGGGTCTGTGGCGCTGAATCTGCTGGTAATCGGTTCAATTGTCGGCATGCGTTGGGCAGGTCATAACCACGGTTGGAAAGACCGGGGCATGAGAGGTGTGCTTCGGCATGTGCCGCGTGACCAGCGCGATGAGGTGCGTCAGATCCTGCGACAACATCGTGAGGATGTTAAACCCGAGCGTCAGGAACTCCGCAAGCTTCGACGCGAATTGGTGGATTATGCAAAGAGTGAGGTTGTCGCTCCGGCGGAGCTGGAACGTCGCCTTGTCAGGATTGATGAACAGCGCCAATTACTGCGGGCCAAGCTGCGGCCCAAGATGATTGAATTGGTGAGCAAGCTTGACCCTGATGTCCGGGTACGGGTGTTGAGGCGTTTACTCGGTGGGCGGCGCGGCCGTCACAAACAACATCGGGACTGATGGCACGTCGTGTCAGTCCTGGAGTGATCAGGCAGCGTTGAAGTGTCGCGATCCGCGTATGTTTTCGTTGTGTGGGGCGGGCAACTCGCAAATGACTTCAAGGTTGCGTGTGCCTTCGGGCTGACGGACAGTCAGTTGTCCGCCCATGTTGCGGACAAGAGATTCTGCGGCTACCTCGGCGAGGCTGTCGCGTGATATGCGTTCAAAACCGCCAGTGCGTGTTGTGACCGTTGTCAACGGTGCGGTTTCAACCATTTTCCTTTCATCGATACTCGCCGTGCAAGTGATACGTGTCGTGCCCTCGTCGTGCCGGATCGTGGCAGAAATCGTTGTGTTCGATGCCGCATGACGCTTGAGTGTCTTGACCAGATTTGCGAGGGCATGCGTGAGCATTTCAGGATCTGCGATCACGAGTGAATGATCATCTCCGATAATTTCGAGAGCTGTAGGCTGATCTTTATGCTGGTCCATCACACGATTTTTATTCCACGCAGATGCGAGAGCTTCTGCGACGGGCAGGGGCACACGCTGCTGAAGCGTAGAATCGTGATCGGTGTTCAGAGCGAGAATATCGTCCACAGCGCGCAAGAGCGAGTGACTGCTGGCGGTGATGTGGGCACAGTATTCATTGTACTTTGGATGTCCGAGATTGCCATGCAACTCGTGGTTCATGAGGTCCGAGAAGCCAATCACGGCATTCAGTGGTGTGCGCAACTCATGGCTGAGGCTTTGGGCGAGACGCAGGCGGGCATCGTTCGGGGCGGGGAGCGCAATGTTCGGGCGTTGCACGTGTTTGTCTTGCGTCTCATCTGCAACGTGTTGCGGCTCGGAAATGTGTGGTGTTGTAGGGAGGCTCTGAAATGCAACAAGCGCAAGAGCGCAGATGCAAAGGACAATGGCAGCCCAATCGAAGGTGGCGGTGAGATCCGCATAAGCGTTGGTTGCATCGGCCCACAACAACCATTGTTGTGATATCTTTACCGCAAACGCCGTCAGGCACGCGCAGGCTGCAACAACCCATGTGATGTGGCGTGTGCGTACCCGGGAGGTTGGGGGGGTGTTTGTAAAGGTCTGGGGGTCTGGGGAACGGTGCGGCGCAAGGCGCACGTGTTCGTTATGGCGAGCATTGCTCGTCATCCTCGCCCCCTCAATGAATAAATCTGCCTCGACCACGTGTCGTGCGGTGCTGCCCGCCCGAACGACTTCGCTACATTGTGTCTATTCGCGCCATCTGTCCAGTTGCAGATTTGCAAAATGGAGAAAAATTTTGAATTTTTCTCTTATTCTATCGTTCGGGAGGCTATTTCAAACACATCTGGAGATAAATTCTGCTTCTTTATAATCCGTTTCAACTCTTTTACAGCCAGTTTCTGGCGGCTTTTTTCGAGGGTTCGCCATGTCCGGAAGGCGTTCAGCAGGCGTGCCGCGATCTGGGGGTTAATATCATCCAGCTCGATAACTGTATCCGCAACCAACTTGTAGCCTTCCCCGTCAGGCCGGTGGAATTGAGAGGGGTTTGACATGGCCAGTGGTCCAATAAGGGCGCGAACCTTGTTTGGATTGGTCAAGGAGAACAAATCATGCCCCTTGAGCTCCACTACCCGTTCCACCGTGCGCGGGCTGCTTGATGCGGCCTGAATGGAAAACCAGCTGTCTATAACGAGGTGATCGTTCTTCCAGCGACGGTAGAAGTTTGCAAAGGCCTTGTCGCGTTCCGGCGTTTCCGAATTGCTCAGAATAGCCAGTGCTGCGGTCTGGTCGGTCATGTTTGTTGCCGACTTGTAGTGACGCACGACCCGCGCGAGGCTTTCCTCTGTTTCATCTGCTGTCAAAAGCGAAAGGGCACCGAGCCGAAGGGCACGCTGGCCAACGGATGCCGCATCCGGGCTGTAAGGGCCTGAAGGTTTATGTTTGCGGTACAAGGCAACAAGTTCGTCGCTCAATGTTTTGCCCATGGTGCGACGCAGCTGACTGCGCGCCTTGTGAATGGCGTCTGGATCGACGTTGGTGCCGATCTGACGTGCCAGATCTCCCTCACTTGGAAGAGCTAGCAACATGGCGCGGAAGGCTGGCTCCAGTGTTTCGTCCATGATGGCTGCAGCGAGCGCACGAATGAATGCAGCGCTCCGACCAACCCGTTTGCCGTTCCTTGCAGCCTCGACCATTGCCAGAATGTTGCGTGTTGCGAAGGTTTGTGCAGCCTGACACCGATTGAACGAGTCACTGTCGTGCGCCATCAGGAACTCGAGATCGCTGTCAGACTGTTCGATTTCGAGGTTCACCGGTGCGGAAAACCCGCGAAGGATGGAAAGTGTGGGTTTCTTCTCCACGCCTGTGAAACGGAATGTTTGTTCCTTGCGCGTCAAGTGCACCGTGCCGTCTGGCAATTCACCATGCTTTTGTAACACCAGTGGCATGTCTGAGCCATCAGGTGCGATCAATCCGACCGTCACGGGAATGTGGTGTGGTCTTTTGGCGGCTTGTCCTGCTGTCGGGGGAAGGATTTGCGTCAGTGAGAGTTCTGCGGTCTTGTTGTCCGCATCGTATGAAAACGTGCCCACGAGCTCTGGAGTTCCGGCTTGTTCGTACCAGCGTGAGAACTGTGCAAGGCTTTCGCCTGTTGCGTCTTCGAAGCATGTCAGGAACTGTTCGATCGTGCAGGCTTCCCCGTCGTGGCGATCAAAATAAAGATCCATACCGTTCCGAAAACCGTCGATGCCGAGGATTGTCTGGATCATGCGGCAGAGTTCGGCACCTTTTTCATAGACGGTCGCCGTATAAAAGTTGTTGATCTCGATATATTTGGATGGACGGACCGGATGCGCCAGGGGGCCGGCATCTTCCGGAAACTGGTGCGCTTTCAGGGTGCGTACATCCTGGATGCGTTGCACGGCGCGCGAACGCTCGTCGGCGGAGAATTCCTGATCGCGGAAGACGGTCAAACCTTCCTTCAGACAAAGCTGGAACCAGTCGCGGCACGTGATGCGGTTGCCGGTCCAGTTGTGAAAGTATTCGTGTGCAATAACAGACTCGATGGCTTCGTACGTGCTGTCCGTCGCAGTTTCAGGCGACGCAAGGATCAACTTGTCGTTGAAGATATTGAGCCCCTTGTTCTCCATTGCGCCCATGTTGAAGTCCGACACGGCGACGATCATGAAGATGTCGAGGTCGTACTCGCGCCCGAAGCGCGTCTCATCCCATTTCATGGAGCGCTTCAGGCTGTCCATGGCCCACGCACAGCGATCTTCCTTGCCGGGTTCGACATAAATACGCAGGTCGACTTTGCGGCCCGACATGGTTTTGAACGTGCTGGCGATGCTCTTCAGATTTCCGCCCACCAGAGCGAAGAGATAGGACGGTTTCGGGTGTGGATCGTGCCAGATGGTGTAGTGGCGCTTACTGCCGAAAACAGTGCCATGCTCGACCAGGTTACCGTTGGAGAGCAGGGCGGAGGCCGCGTTGCGATCCGCTTCGATACGGGTTGTGTAAACCGCGAGCACATCCGGGCGATCCAGAAAATAGGTGATCCGGCGAAAACCTTCGGCTTCGCATTGGGTGCAGTACATGCCGCGTGAACGATACAGCCCCGATAGCGCCGTGTTTGCTTCCGGATTGCAGCTCGTCGTGATGTCCAGCGTAAATGCCCGCGCCGGCGGCTTCAGGATGGTCAGCGTATGGGATGTGACTTCATAGTCGCCTGGCTTCAAGCGTTTGCCCGACAGCTTGATTTGCTGCAGCTCGAGCAATTCACCATCGAGAACCAGAGGTTCCGACTTGCGGCGCCCGTTCCTCGCCGGATTCGGGCGCATCTTCAGTTTTGAGCGCACCGTTGTCGCGGTCGGCTCCAGCGAAATGTCCAGATCGACCGTATCGATCAGGTACGGAGACGGGACATAGTCCTTGAGATAGATCGGTCTTGGGCGTTCAATCTTCATTTGTTCTTGTTTTGTTTGGGATTTGCGCTGGCGCGAGGTTGGTCCTCTGTGTATCCCGTTCCCAAAGCGACTTCCAGCCGTGTTGAACCGGCTTCGCGTGAAATCGTTACCCGTGACGTGCGGCACTTCGTGGCTGTGGGATTTACGGATGCAATCTTGCGCAAATTGGCTCTTCGACACCTGTATCTTTCAGGCACCACATGTCACTTGACTACAACAGACGGCGAACATTTGCCATTATTTCCCACCCCGATGCGGGCAAGACCACGCTGACTGAACGTCTGCTTGTGGCGGGGGGTGCGATCCATCTTGCGGGTGATGTGAAAGTTCGTGGCGATCGCCGCCGCGCACGATCGGACTGGATGAAGATCGAACAGGACCGTGGGATATCGGTCACCAGTTCGGTGATGACGTTTGAATATCGCGATCTGGTATTCAACCTGCTCGACACGCCGGGGCACGAGGACTTCTCGGAAGACACCTATAGAACGCTGACGGCGGTGGATTCCGCGATCATGGTGATCGATGCGGCGCGCGGCATTCAGAGCCAGACGCGCAAACTTTTCGAGGTCTGTCGTTTGCGGGATATTCCGATCATCACCTACATCAACAAGGTGGATCGGGAGGGGCTTGAGCCGTTCGAGTTGCTGGATGAGATCGAGGACGTTCTGCAGCTTGAGGTATCGCCGGTCGTTTGGCCCATCGGGATGGGGGGAAATTTTCACGGCTGCTACGATCTGCACCAGAACACGTTCCTGACCTCCAGCAAGGGCAAGGGTGCTGCATCTGACACGCTGCTCCAATGTACCGGTCTGAATGATCCGCAACTTGTGGAGCGCGTTCCAGCGAACGTTCTGGATGACGTGCGTGATACAGCCGAGATGGCAGTGGGGGGGTACGCTGCGTTCGATCGGGAGGCGTATCGTGAGGGCAATCTGACGCCAGTCATCTTTGGTAGTGCATTGCGCGACTATGGAACGCGTGCGCTGATCGATCTGATTGCGGACCATGCCCCGGAAACTCAACCAAACCCGACTGATGGTCGAGAAGTGCTTCCGGGTGAAGATGCGGTTAGTGGGTTTGTGTTCAAGGTTCAGGCGAACATGGACAAGAACCACCGTGACCGGGTGGCGTTCATGCGCTTGTGCTCCGGCCACTTCAAACGCGGAATGAAACTGAGGCAAGTACGCACCGCCAAGGATGTCATGATCCATAGCCCGATCTTCTTTCTCGCGCAGGATCGCGAGATTGCGGAAGACGCCGGGCCAGGCGATGTTATTGGCGTGCCGAACCATGGCACCATCCGTGTGGGAGACACGTTTACGGAAGGAGAGGAAATCCGGTTTACCGGTTTGCCCGTGTTCGCGCCTGAAATTCTGCGCCGCGTTCGACTGGTCGATACGACCAAGATCAAGCAGATGCGTCAGGCGCTGCAGGACCTTTCCGAGGAAGGGCTGGTGCAGGTGTTCAAGCCGTCGATCGGGTCACAATATATTGTTGGCGTGATCGGGGTGCTGCAATTGGACGTTCTCAAAGACAGGGCGCGGCAGGAATATCGCGCGGAAATCGACTTCGAGCCCGTGCAGTACGAGATGGCGCGCTGGCTCAGTGCCGACGATCCCGCAGATGTAGAGGCCTTTATCAAGGCGCACACCATGGCGGTTGTTCGGGACCGTGATGATGCGCCTGTGTTCATGGCTACAAGCCAGTGGGAACTCGACTACAAGGCGAAAAACTATGAAAACATCACGTTCCTCAAGACCAAGGAACTTGAGTAGTCAGGTCATAGTGATGAGGCTTGCGCGCCGGATTTGTTCAAACTTTCGTTGAATCGCCGCAAAGCTGTGGCGTTGTCGCGTGCTGTGCGTCAACTTAAGACATCGACGCGTTTGTTGGGATGTTTGAGTGTTGCGTTACATATTCACAAGACCGGCGGCTTCGTCGATCGCGATAAATCCGAGACTTCAAAGGGAGAAGAGAATGAGATTTCTGGCTGCAATTCTTGCCGCACTGGTTCTGGCGGCGCCCGTTTCCGCTGCGGCTGCCGATGGAGATATCAAGAAAGGCAAGAAGGTTTTCCGCAAGTGCAAAGCCTGTCACGTCGTTGACAAGGAACAGAACCGGATCGGGCCGCATCTTGTGGGTATTATTGGGCGTAAGGCCGGGGTCGTTGAAGGCTTCAAATACTCTGCGGCCCTGATGGCGAAAGCCGGTGAAGGGCTTGAGTGGACGGATGAGAATTTTCTCAAGTTCATGACGAAACCGAAGGAATTCATGCCAGGCACCAAGATGGCATTTGCTGGACTGAAGAAGGAGGATCAGCGCGTCAACCTGCTGGCCTACATCAAGTCACTCGCGCCGAAAGCTGCTGAGTAGCTTTTTGGGTTGCGGGAAACGTTATGACCGCACAACACAAGTATTCTACGAACCGCCCGGCTTGATGCCGGGCGGTTTTTTGCTTTGGATGTTCACCCGATTCTTCTCACCATTTGTCCTGCGTCTCGGTGTGCGACAGAATGGGAGGCAAGGGTGTGTCCGACTTAAATCAGGGTGTGTCCGACTTAAATGGAGACACCGGGATGTCTGTGGAGCTACCTGGGGCGTCGGGTCATGCTTCCATTTGAATCAGGCGCGCTATAGGTCGAATGGAAGCCGAACCCGTTTGCGATGGTTCTGGTAACGGGCTCTGTGACCGTTTCCCGGATCAGGCAGGGATTTGTGCTTCAGGCAAACCGCCAGTGAAATAGAACAACGCGCCGTAGAGTACTGCAAACACCAAAGCGGTGACGAGTGCGCTTGTGAAGCGGTTGGAGAAGGCGAGCATGTTCGCGACAAGGTCGATTACGAACACCAGGCCCGTCGCCAGAAGCACCATTTGGAACCATGTCTGCTGGCTGAGATCCTGCAGATTTTCGGGCAAGGTTGCCATATCGACAGCGTAGAACAGGGCTGCGTTGATAATGCCGAAGATGACCGCCGTGACGAGTGCATTCACGAAGCGGTTCGAGAACGTCAGCACATTGCCGATGTAGGCGATGACGAACAGAACAGCGGCACTGGTGAGCACCTTGGTAAGCATGGCGATATCTTCAGGTGACATGATCGAGTTCCAAGCGTGGTTGCACTATGAAGTTAAGGTTCAGCGTCGCCCTAACGCAGATTGATGATTGATACAACTCGTCAGGAGCCGCAGTTGGAATATATCTGGAGTGTGGCAAGAAACGATCTTTAATACAGCAAGGTTATTCAATGCGTGTGGCAAGGGACTGGTATGACGTTGAAACACTGAACGATGGCATCTGCCGGATACACGAACGGCATGTTGCGCATTGGCTGAGGTGCAACATCTGGCATGTACGGGGGCGCGACCGTGATCTTGTTATAGATACCGGTATGGGGGTTCGCCCGCTTCAAGCTGAATTACCCTCCATGACAGAACGGCCGCTGACAGCCATCGTGACTCATAGTCATTTTGATCATTCGGGTGGCCTGCATGAATTCGCGCATCGGTGCGGGCATTGCGCAGAGGCACATGTTCTTTCCGATCCGACACTGCAGAACACCGTTGCTGATACCGGTTATGTTCGGGCTGATACGTTTACAGCGCTCCCGTATGAAGGGTTCAGCCATGAAAACTATATCGTCAAACCTGCCCCGTTGACAGAATACCTGGATGAGGGAGATGTGATTGACCTTGGTGACCGGGTCTTCAAGGTTTTTCATCTCCCGGGCCATTCACCTGGCTCCATTGCCTTGTTTGAGGAGCGCAGTGGTGTCCTCTTTAGCGGAGATGTGGTTTACGATGGTGATTTGATCGACAATCTCTATCACTCCGATGCCGATGTGCTGTCTGAATCGCTGGAGCGCTTGAAAACACTGCCTGTTACAACCGTGCATGGTGGGCACTTCAAATCGTTCGGGCGTGAGCGGATGGTGGAAATTATTTCCGAGTACCAGGCGGGTGAGCGGCGGATTTCGAATGCAAGCGACTGGCTGTCGTCGAGGGTGGGTGTCCCTTAGCAGTGAGCAGTCCAACCGTTTCGCCGCCTGTCCAAAGTCTGCTATGCTACCTCCGATCAACATGATTACAGTGTGGAGACAAGCATAACAGCCGCAGAAAGGGTGATATGATATGGCGATGAAGATCCGGCAACTGCTCCAGGAAAAGGGCAACGATGTTCTGACGATCCGTCCGGACGACACCGTGTTTGATGCGGTCAAAATGATGGCAGACAACAACGTAGGCGCGCTGCTTGTAATGGATGGCGACACGTTGCGCGGCAAAATCAGCGAGCGCGATTATGCGCGTAATGTTATTCTCAAGGGACGCGCTTCGTCAGAAACGCGTGTTGGTGATGTCATGTCAACCAATATTGTGTGTGCCCGACCTGACCAATCGGTTGAAGAGTGCATGGCGGTTATGACTGACAAGAGTGTGCGCCACCTTCCGGTTCTTGAAAACAAGAAGGTTATCGGAATTATTTCGATTGGCGATCTCGTCAAGAGCGTGATTCAGGACCAGAAATTCGTGATCGAGCAACTGGAGCATTATTTATCGGCCTGAGGAGCACTGCGTGTGATTTCAGTGCTGGATGGGCGATGGAACTTACAGCCTGTCGTGAGGCGAATTTATTGGTGCGGCGTGTTTTCACTGCGCTGCAACAACCAAAGGAATTTTATGATGCTATATCGATGTGGCGTATTTGGCGCGGCCTGTCTCACAGTGCTGGCGTTAGTGAGTGGCGCAGCCGTCGCAGGCGATACGGCCAGCCGACACATGTTTGGTTTTTCTGCAGATGCACGGTGGTTTGCGTTTGAAGAATTCGGTGTTCAGGATGGTTCTGGTTTTCCCTACTCGAACATCTATCTTATCGACACAAAGAGGGATCGATGGGCTCCGGGGACTCCGGTTCGTGTGCGGATCGATGATGAAAAGGCCACGGTCGCCACGGCCAGCGCACGTGCGCGCCGCAGCGCGAAAGCGAAACTGGATCAATATGGCATTCGCGTTCCCGGACGGCTACTTGCGAGCGCGCCGTTGAATGAATTGAACGGTTCGGATGGAAACGGAACAACAAAAACCACGTTTCAGCCTGGTTTTCCCTATGGTCCTCAATTCACGCTGCACTTGAAAACATTCGAAGGAAAAAAATCCTCCAAGTGTTTTCAGGATGACCGACCGCTTGGGCTTGTTCTCGAGGCACAAGTTTATGATGGAGCCAGGACAGTGCTCTATCGCGATACATCTGTGCCCAAGTCGCGAGGGTGTCCGTTGGCCTATGCGATTTCGGATGTTTATCAGGCACCTGATAGTGCAGCGGAGGGCGTGACGATGGTGTTACTGTATGTCCGTACGATTGGTTTTGAGGGGAAAGATTCACGCTTTCTGGCGATACCGGTTCGATTGCCCACAGTGAAGTGATGGAGGGAGGAGGGGCGGGCGAAGCCAAGAATGCGGCTACGACACGCCATTTGATCGTTGATCCGAGGTTGCGGCCTGCCCAGAATTACTTTGCATTCTTCTGCGACGTGCTGCCTTCTTGGGGGTGGCTCATGCCGCCCCCCTCACACCCTCGGCACATCATTTCGTTACACCAGAATGAAGTTGTCCACGACGGTGACGTCGTCGGTTATGTTGTTGAGCAGTGCAACCAACTGATAATTGTCTCCACCGCCGTCGGAATCCGCATTCACGGATATGCTGTTTCCGTTGTCGACGAGTTGCAGATAGCCGTTGGCTTGCGCTGTCGTGGTGTCCTGGGCGGAGCCACCAACGAATGTATCGAACATGGCGCGCAGGTCGAGAACGTCCGCGTCCGATACGCTGAAGTCGGTGATGAGATCCCCCCCTTCAGCAATATTGGTGAAGTTGAAGAAATCCGCTCCGGCTCCACCGGTAATGATGTCTGCACCGTTGCCACCGGAAATATTATCTGCGCCTCCTCCGGCAAGAATGGTGTCATCGCCGTCACGCCCAAGAATGACGTCCCGTCCACCGAATGTTTCGAGCCGGTTTGCAGCGTTGTTACCGAGCATGAGGTTTCTGACATTACCTGTCGCCCCGTCGTTGCCCGTACCGTCAATGACCGTGCCTGATCCACCCTTCAGGATCATGATCTCGACGTTGTCTGGCAGAGTGTAGGTGACGGCCGTGCGGAGAATATCGAACTCCCCGCCATTGAAATCTTCTTCGACGACGTCCTCGATCCGATCGACGTTGTAGCCGTCCGAACCGGTGCCTCCGCGCATAATGTCAATTCCGTTCTGACCATCAAGCGAGTCGTTCCCGGCTCCCCCGATCAGCAGGTCATTGGAGTTCCCACCGGACAATCCGTTGGCGCCACTGTTCCCGGTGATGATATTCGGGCGAGAATTGCCGACACCGTCATTGCTTGCTGTGCCGGTCAGCGTGAGGTTTTCAACATCTGCGGAGAGAAAATAGCTGTCGGAACTGAAGACGGAATCGTTGCCCTGGTTGGTCAGTTCGCCAACGATATCGAACACGCTTTCGACAATATAGATGTCGTCACCCTGACCACCGAAGTGTCTGTCGAGACCCAGTCCACCTTCGATGGTATCGACGCCGTTGCCACCAATCAGGATGTCGTCGCCACCGCGGCCGTTGATCGTAAGGCCCGTTGTCGAGCCAGACGCACTGATTGTGTCGACCATGTCCGTGCCACGAATTTCGGTCACGCCTGTGAATGCAACATCTCCGAGGGTGCCACCCGTTGATGAACCGCTTCCATTGTTCGCGTTTGTGTTTGCCCCGCTGGCAGCACCTGCTCCCAGATCCAGGATCGCCGAGCCGCTGCCACTGTTCAACGCAGTTGCGATCAGATCGTTTCCTGATGCAGCGACACTGAAGGCTTGCGTTCCGCCACCGTAGAACGATGCGTTCGCCGCATTGAACGTCAGTCCGCCGGTTGCACTAAGGAGCGTTGCCTGATCGCCAACATTTGGCGTGAAGCCGGTGGTTTGCAGTTCAAACTCGACCTGGTTCAGGTTGGCGGTTCCGCTGACCGTGATTGTATCAGACTGTGCCGCAGCCGTGCCGGAAATATTTCCCAGAATGATGCCGTTTGTTGCGGTGAGATTTCCGGTAATGGCCAGTGCACCGATCCCGGATGAATAGGGCCCTGTATCACCTGGGGCCAACACGCCGCCATAGTTCAGAACGACATCACCAACAACGGTGCCTGTTCCGGCGCCGGCAATTCCTGACTGGTAGCCCACATTGAACGTGTCCGCTTCGGCCGTCGCGCCGTTTTGCACGAGCAGAATACCTTCGCCGAGATTGTTGCCGCCGAGATTGAGATCGCCGGACATATAGAACGAGCTGGTCGCACCATCGACGTTGATCAGACCGTAGGATCCGGCGGTTCGTCCGGCGAACCCACTGGCCCCTACGCTGATATTATTGAAGGCAGCGCCACCGGTGATGTTGAGGGTGCCTCGTCCTGCATTGCCGACTGTCAGCTCGGTCGA
>CALHAX010000033.1 GCA_937931785.1 uncultured Hyphomicrobiaceae bacterium
GGATTGCATGAGCTCGTCCTGAAGTTGACCTTCCCGTGTCAGCAGCCGTTGCCAACGACCATTCACGCTGACGATCTGCTCGCTGATGCGATCAAGTGTGCGATCCCGGCTATCTGTGTTGCTGCTTGCGTTGTTGAGGCGCGCAACCAGGCGGTCGGAGTAGCGGTCATAGAGATCGCGCCATTCGTTGCGGATCGCCTGACGACGCCGGTCCAGATCGGTCATGCCCTGGCGTAAGCTCTTCTCGGAATTCCGGCGTTCGCCGATGCGTTGCGTTACGGCTTCGATTTGCTCACGCAGTCGATTGCAATCGCGGCACGCCGCATTGTCTTGTGCCGCACGACGGATTGCAGCCTGGTTCGACAGTGCAACGTCAGCGATTGAGGCCGCTGTCAGAACAACAGTTCCCGGACCACCTGCGACGATGCAGCGTTGCTCGCAGTTGGCCATGGCCTGCATGATGCTGAGGCGTTCGGTGATTGCACCGTCAAGTTCCTGATCTGCGCGTCTTGCTGCAGACTGTGCCTGGGGAACCGCCTTGGCGAGCGTCAGGAGATCGGCTTTGACCTCGAATTCCTCCCGCTCCACTTTCTTGCGATCGGCAATCAGTTTTTTGCGAACGGATTTCGCCGACGTGTCGCTAGCCCGCTTTGCGAGTTCCAACTCATCTTGCTGCAAGCTTGCATGACGCGCCTGCAACTTGAGCAACGCATCCTGTTTCGCCTGTCGCTTCTTGATGAGCATGGTTTCACGGGCTTCCAGCGACTTTCTCTTGTCGCGGAGCTTCGTGATTTTCTGCACCAGTAGCTCATGTTGTTCGACAAGCGTCGAGCACTGATCACAACTGGATGATATATTTTCCACCGCCGGACGGGCTTGCGCCCATACGGATCCGGAACCAAACGCGGTGCTGAACAAAACAACACAACATGCGTACAATACGCGCATGACTGAACTACCCCCGATACCACTCACGCGACCAAAAAAGCGCTCCGAACAAATGGAGTCGCCCTATGCAACTTGAAGCGGACGCTAGCTGATTCGCTTCGTGGTCAAGAATGGAGCAGTGGATGGTGCTGTGGATGGAATGCGCCCTGAAATCGTCCGGATTGGAACAGGGTGTGGACAAACTTCTGCCTGATCCGGCTCGCAGCTTGCCAGGCGGGGCGCGCAACAACGGAACCACACCCATGCTCGAATATGGCGAATTGCTTCGATATCTGGCTGACAACCCACCTGGCAGTGAGGCCGAGCGCCGGGTGCACGCCTCTATGCTCGAATTGATTGCAACGTGTGTGCGGGATGAACAACCCGATTCGTCGCCAGATCAGTCCAATGCCCTTACGCAAATGCGTGCCCGATATGGTGAGGAATTCGCGTCGCGTGCGCATTGATTGTTGCGCCGGGGTAGCCTGCGGTGCGGTTGGTCAAGCTTGCATTCTTTCCGAACTCTTGTTTGTGTTCCGCGAAACATGATTGCGGGACTCTATAAATGTCATTTCTTGATGCTGTGATGGATCGCTTCGCCCGGCTGTTCGTGCCGATTCATCCTGATGGTCATCGCTTTATTGCGATTGCAGTGGTTGCGACGCTTGTTCTTTTGTTGATCTCGGATGCGCTTGGTTGGATTGCGCTGATCCTGACGGCGTGGCTGATTTTCTTTTTTCGGGATCCGGAACGCATCGTGCCGCTACGTGAAGGCCTTGTCGTGAGCGCGGCCGATGGAACTGTGATCAGCATTGAAGATGTTGAACCTGCCAGTGAGCTCGATCTTGGAGCAATCCCGCACACCCGCGTTTCCGTTCATCTCTCGCTCTTTGACGGTCACATCCAACGCGCGCCTATTGCGGGAACGATTGCGCATACGGTCTACATGCCAGGTACGTTTCGCAATGCGCGACGTGACAAGGCGCATGAGGACAACGAGCGGCATGTGACAACCATTGAAACGCCGGGCGGTATGCGGTTTTCCATGGTGCAGATTGCAGGCGGCATGCGGCGTCGGGTTGTAACGTTTAACGACGCTGGCGTGCGAGTCGGAATTGGTGAACGACTCGGGTTGATCCGGTTCGGGAGTCGTGTCGATGTTTATCTCCCACGTGAGGCGGGTGTTCTCGTCTCAGTCGGACAAACCATGATCGCAGGCGAAACCGTGATTGCGGACCTGAAGTCAGATGAAAGCGAGCGTGCAGCCCGGGCGATCTGACCGGACGCTCACCAATGATCGTCCTCACTTGCACAGGGGTGACGGCGTGCATTTGTGTCACGCCAGAATTGTCACTCTGCGGCTTGTGGGAATGGGACTGGTGCTGAGGCCGGCGAAAGCGCTTCGTGTTCATCCGGTGCGTCAACGGATCGGCGGTTGCGATACCATGTGCGGTACGTGTCCGGGAGCGTCAGCAGTGCTGGTGTCAGCACAAGCGTGATCAGGGTCGCGAAAGACAGGCCGAAGATGATCGCGGTCGAGAGCTGCACCCACCACATGGATGTCACCGAGCCGATCTGAAAGGTACGGTTGATGAAGTCGGTGTTGATCTGTAGTGCCATCGGGAGAAGTCCGAAGATCGTCGTGATGGTTGTGAGCAGAACCGGGCGCAGGCGCTGTCCGCATGCGCGCACGGCGGCGTCCTGGATTGCCATACCGGTGGACTTGAGCCGATTGTACGTGTCGATCAGGACGATCGAGTTATTCACGACAATCCCCGCGAGAGCGATCACGGCCGTGCCCGTCATGATGATCGAGAATTTCTGTCCTGTGACCAGCATGCCGATCAACACACCAACCACCGACAGCACAACTGTCGTGAGCGTAATGACTGCCTGGTAGAAGGAGTTGAACTGCGTGACCAGGATGATGAACATCAGGAAGAGTGCGCCGATCATTGCCTTGGTCAGGAAGACCTGCGAATCTTTTTCGTCCTGATCTGCACCACCAAAGTTGAAGCGCACATTTTCGGCCCATTCCTGTTTGGCGAGCCAGTCTGTGAGTTCCTTTTGCTTGGTGGCCGGGAGCACACCATCCGTAACGCGCGCCTTGACCGACATGATGAAGCGACCGTCCTTGCGGTTGATCGCGCTGACCTGTGGTTGAGCGATGCGGGTTACAAAATTGCTGATCGGAACTGCGCCGTTTGGCGTTTGCACGCGTAAGTCATCAAGCTGGTTGATGGAGCGGTCGTCGGCGGGCAGGCGCACGCGAATGTCCACTTCATCTTCGGAATTGTCAGGGCGATACTTGCCGACGAGAACGCCGTTGGTGACAAGTTGTATCATGGCACCGACGGAAACCACGTCAGCGCCATAACGCCCCGCTTCCTTGCGATCGACTTTGACCTGCCACTCGATTCCCGGAAGCGGGCGACTGTCCTCCATATCTGCGACGTTGCTCATCGAGTCCACAAAACTGCGAACACGGCCGGTTGCACGTAATGCGGCTTGCCAGTCGTCGCTGGTGATTTCGAGGTTGATATCCTTGCCTTGCGGGGGACCGTCTTCACGTTTGCGCACTTCGATGCGCAGACCTGGGAATTTTGCTGTGCGCTCACGGAGTTCCGCCATGATAGCCTTGCCGGGCCGGCGTTGTTCAAAATCCTTGAGTTCGAGCGTCAGGCGACCGATTTCGTCTGCCGGTGCGTCTGAGAACCCCTGTCCGATAATGCCGCCGCTGGTGCCTTTGCCCGTTGTCGTGTAAATCGACTTGATGTCGTCAACTTCTGACACTTCGCGTTCAATCGTGCGGACGAGCTTACCTTGCTCCACGATAGACAGGTTGCCGCGTGCGGAGACAAAAATAAAGATTTGATCCGGTTCGGTGTCGACGAAAAACTCCATGCCACTGTTATAACGTCCGTAGAGCTGGAATGTGCCAATCGTGATGAGCAGTGTCGCGATTGCGATCGTGATCGGATAATGGATCATTCCGCGCAGCGTACGCACGTAAGTGCCGGTGAAGCCGGAGATATCTCTATCTGCGATGTCTGTGTCTCCAGCCAGTTGATTGGTTGAAGTTTCTCGTCCGACAGGACGCCCACCAAGGAACGATCCGAGTACGGGCAGGAAGATCATAGCCGTGATAAGCGAGGCTGAGAGGATGAAGATGACAGTGATTGGCAGGTAGCTCATGAATTTACCTGGTACGCCAGGCCAGAGCAGGAGCGGCAGGAAGGCGGCAAGTGTGGTCGCGGTGGACGACACGATTGGCCAGAACATGCGCTTTGCAGCCATGGTATATGCTTCGCGTCGATCCAGTCCTTCAGACATTTTTCGATCGGCGTATTCGACGATTACAATTGCGCCGTCAACGAGCATGCCGACGGTGAGAACCATGCCAAACATCAGCATCATATTCACGGTCATTCCGACGATGCCGATGGTCAGAAAACCGATCATGAAAGATGCCGGGATGGCCAGGCCGACAAGCATGGCGGAACGTGGTCCGAGTGCGGCCACGCAAATGATCATGACCAGAATGATCGCGGTAATGATCGCGGACTGGAGCGAGCCCAGTACCTCGTAAATGAACTTGGATTGATCGAGTGCGTAGTCCAGCTTGATCGTGTCGGGAAGTTTCTTGCGCGCCTCTGCCATCACCGCTTTCACTGCGGCATTGTTGGAGATGATATTTGCGCCCTTGCGCTTGATTACTTCGATGGTGAGTGCTGGACGGCTGTTGAAGCGGCTGAACCGATTGCGATCCTTGAAGGTGGGCCGAATGGTGGCGACTTCGCCCAGTGTCACGACCCCGAGTTCCGATGTCTTGACCGGGAGTGAATACACATCCTCTGCGACTTCGAAGAGGCCGGGCACTTTAATGCTGAACCGCCCTGATCCGTCGTCGAGAGATCCTGCCGCGATCAGCTGGTTGTTGTTCGTGATGCGACGCACGAGGTCGGCCTGGTCAATCTTGTAGGATTCGAGCCGGACAGGATCGAGGATGACTTCCAGCAGTTCCTCGCGTGCGCCTGTGAGACGAGCTTCAAGAACACTGGGCAGGGCCTCGATGGCGTCTTCGAGTTTGCGCGCGGCATTGTACAGCGTGCGTTCCGGCACATCGCCGGACAAGGCCACGACCATCGTTGGTTGCAAACTGAGGTTGAACTCTGTGACGATCGGTTCTTCGGCCTCGCTCGGCATTTCCGAGCGGGCCTGGTCGACTTTCTCGCGGACATCGGCAGCCGCCTTCGCGAGGTCAACCTCGATGTTGAATTCCACGATGAGGCTTGCGCTATTTTGTGCCGCGATGGCGTTGACCTTCTTGAGGCCATCGAGTCCGCGCAGGCGTGTTTCCAACGGCTTTACAAGCAGGCGTTCAGCGTCTTCGGGAGAAATGCCGGGTAGGACAACGGATACGACAAAGACTGGCACGTCGATGTCGGGGTCAGCTTCTTTCGGGATCGTGATGTAGGTGAAGACGCCGGCCAGAACCATCACCAGCATCAGGGTGAGAATTGTGCGTGGTCGCGACAGGATGGTTTCGAGCGTGCTCATGGGGCAAGCTTTCACGCCTTGGGTTTGCGGGGGGGCGAGGTTGGTTGGTTTGATGTCCGGGTCTTGTCGGCGCTCGGTGCAACTCCCTCTGGTGCAGGTACTGGGGAAGTTTTGTCTTGGTCATCCGTCTCCAGTATGGCGTCGACTTCCTGACCCTGCAGGACGTACTCGTGGCCAACGGTGATCACTTCTGCTTTCTCCGGCAGGCCGGAGACCCAGAGCGAGTCTTTCTGGTTGGACAAGATTTTTACTGGAACAAACTGCACCCTGTCCGAGGCGTTCACGATCTTCAGACCAACTTCGCCGTTGTCGTCTAACGAGAGTGATGAGGCTGCGATCTTGTGTGCGGCTTCCGTGGCGAGTTTGATTTTGATATCTGCCGTCACGCCAGCACGAATTTTCCGGTCGGAATTTTCTACCGCGGCTTCGATTGTAAAGGTGCGTGTCGCGGTGTCGGAAGAAGGAGAAATAAATGTTATCTTGCCGGAAACATTTTGTCCGGTCACGAGTTGCCCTGTCACTGGCATGCCCTGCTTGATCTTTGCGAGATCTCGTTCCGACACGGCACCCGTGAGCAGCATAGGGTCCATCTTGACGAGTGTTGCGCAGATATCTGCCTGACGCAGGTAGTCGCCGGGTTTTGCTGGCTGATCTTCGATGACACCGCTAAACGGTGCACGGATTTCAATGCGTTTCAGATCGAGTTCTGCACGCATGATCGCCGCTTTGGCTGCTTCCAGCCGGGTCTTGTCGGCGCGTTTGCGGGACATGGCGGTGAAGCCTTTGCGTGAGAGCGTGTTTGAAGACGCGTAGTCGGATTGCGCCTGCGCCAGGGCCCCCTTTGCCTCAGCGAGTGTCGCTTCGCGAGCATCCAGCTTAAGCTTGCAGAGCACATCGCCCTGCGTGACGAAGTGCCCTTTCATCTCGGACATGACTTCCACCACACCAGGTGTCTCAGCCCGGATGTGCACACGTGCTGGCGATTTTGTTTGCCCACGAATAACCAGTTCCGCCGGCCGCGGTTCTACAGTCAGGATGCGGGTCGAGACCTTGAACAGAGAGGGCTTCGATGACGTGGGACTGTCCTTCATCATCGCGTCTTCGGACGCCGGAGCAAACTGGCCGGTCAGCAGCCAACCTCCAATAAGCACCGCGATCAAAACGGCCCAGGCGTATGGTGAAAGGGCGGGTCGACGAACGGGGGATTTTCTTGCTTTGTCAGGCATTATTCTGCTGCCACTGCTGTGTCGTGTTCCGCGTCTGGAACATGCGTCTTTTCAAGGTAATCCACTGCCGCGTGGGTGAGGGCGAGACCGTAACCAATCGCAAACTGGCTACCGGGGTGATCGCAGACCGTCTTGGCCTCCTCAAGCCGTTCCAGTTCCGCACGCAATGCGTTGATGCGTGTTATCTTGACTGTTTCCAGGTGATGACTGGGCACCAATTCCGAGAACAGGTTCAGAAACAGGAATTCCGATTTGAAAACGTCCCACTTCGGTGGTTCCATCAGGGCATCGCGGAGTGCGGCACGGCCGGCGTCGGTGATCGCATAAACTTTGCGTGGAGGATTGCCTGGAAGTTGCTCCTCGCGCCACGTGACAAGACCCTCTTTGGTCAACTTCGTCAGCGCGGGATAGATCGAGCCATAACTGGCCTCGATGAAGTGACTAAAGTGTCCTTCCGACGCCATTTTGTTGATTTCGTAGCCAGTGGCTTCCTCAAAATGAAGGATGCCCAGGCAAAGCGTGCGACTGTTCATGCGGCTTCATCCAACTAGAGATATACGCGGAATGTATATATATATTCGATATATGCCCACTATGAAACAGTATGATTGTGGGCTCAATGCGGCACGGGGTCTCTATTCTTGATCCCAACAAAAAAGAGCGTTCCTTGGTTAAGGAACGCTCTTTGACGCGTTTGTAAATTGTGCTGGTGTCTGGGATTGCTGGCGACGTCTTATTCGTCCCTGCTCAGCGTCTTGCCACGCTGCAAAAGACGAGTGCGCAGGCCTTCATCGCCGCTATTTCCGTCGACCGTTGCTTCACGTCGGCGCAAGCGCGGCCTTGCAGGCACCGTCGTTGCTTCTGTTGGTTCATCCTCAGCAAAACCCGGTTCTGGTGTATAGTCTATGACCGGGCTTGGTTCTGGAGCAGCCGGGCGCGTGAAACTGTCTGGTTTGCTGACTTGTGCATACGCCTGGGTTGTCTGTGTAGCTCCGTATCCGCCTTCTTCCGGCGTTTCTTCTGTTTCGATTGCGCCTGAGGCACGCCAGCGTTCCACGACCAGATGCATGAGATCCATGTCGTCGGTTGCTTTTTGCCATTTCTCGGAGAACTTCGCCGTGTCGCTTTTCGGCAAGGCTTCTTTCGGAAGTTCGTGGAACTTGATCCTTACAGGCAAGGACACGCCGTCGCCGAACGCGATGGCTTCACGTGCACCGAGGGCGGGGAGGAATTCCAGCAATCCACTGCCCGTGTCGGAAATGGCTGAACGGACGATTTCCTGATCCTTGTCATTTGACATGCGTAGCGCGAACACGGTGTTGCACTGTGACAGGATCGTTGGATCGATTTCAGATGGTCGCTGCGTGATGATGCAGAGGGAGGCTCCGTATTTTCGTCCTTCCTTGGCGATCTTCGCGATTGCGCGCCGTGCTGGTTCAAATGCGCCGTTTGCGCTATCGCCGCCCGGCACATACCGGTGTGCCTCCTCGCATACGATGGTGACAGGCACCCGCCCGTCGCCCCACAAGGCAAAATCGAATGTCATGCGACATACAACGGAAACCACTACGTTGACGATTTCTGTCGGCAGTCCCGTCAGTTCCATGATGGTGATCGGGCGGTCGTTGACCGGTACGCGGAAAATGCGACCGAGCACGTCTGCCATGATGTCGTCAACCGTAATGCCGCCGAACATGAAGCTGTAGCGTTGGTCTTTGGTGATTGTGTCGATGCGGGTTTTCAATGCCCGGAACGGAGCGAGATCACGCTTGTTTTCCAGGCGGCCCATGCGCTCGTCGATCATGCCGACAAGATCGTTGATGCGCCATGGCACAGGCGTGTCGACTGTGAAGCGTCCGGTGTCCAGGGGGGAGCGCGCCAGTTTGCCTTGTTGGCTGCGCGATGCCGAACCGTACTTGTTTTTACACAGCGGTACGAGTTCCTGCAGCAACTCGACTTCCTGTTTGCGTTCTGTCGGATCACCGACCAGGACCTCAACCAGTTCCTCGAATGTCAGCAGCCAATATGGGAGCTGCATGTTCCGTGGCGTGATGACTTCCGCCATATTGCCGAAGCAGTTTGAATACTCGTTATGTGGATCGAGAAGCACGAGGTGAGCTGCTGGATTTTTCTCCAAAATCGCGCGCAAAATGAGAGCTGTCGTACAGGACTTGCCTGTGCCCGTTGTGCCAAGGATCGCAAAGTGCTTGCCGAGGAGATCATCGGTCTTGACCATGGCTGGGATCGATGCGTCCTGACGAATGGCGCCAACGCAGACCGCGTGTTCGCCAGCGGTTGAGAACGCTTTGGCGAGTTCTTGCTTGGTTGCGAGACGGGCGAGTGCCCCCAAGCTCGGGTATGTCGACACACCACGGTTGAACTTGTTTGGAACGCCGTCGGCATCCTTGACAAGTTCGCCCACCAGGCTGAGCTCGGCAATCCATATTTCACTGTCATCTTCGCGCTGGGCCGGTACAGGAACGCTCAAAGCTGACACGAGGCCAAGGCTGATGCTCTTGTCGGTATCAAGACCGAGCAGTGTTCCCATTTCAGGGCGGTTGTGCGCTTGGTCAATGGACGCAAGTTTGTGGTTGTCCAGGAGAACAATCGCCTTGGAACCGGTGACCGACACAATCCGTCCGATCCAACTGTCTTCGATCATTTGACCGTCGCTAAAACCGGTAGGGTCCAGATGCATGTTCATGGTTCAAGAATCTCTGTCATCAATTGTGAATGTTCGAACGTGGTGTCGTCCACGTCGGCTAGTGTATTTGTGACTGGAGGCGACTGGACGGGTGTAACAAGGTCATCCATTGGGAAGAATGTGCCTGCCAGACCGGATGCGAAGCTTTCGCCAAGCCCGTCGGGGTGAGCTCCCTCTCGAATCATGGGGAGAGAAATGACGATCTCGGTGCCAACGCCCGGGACGCTGTTCATGGAAAAGCCACCACTGTGAAGTTCGACAAGTGCCTTGGCGATCGGAAGCCCCAAGCCGGTGCCTTCCCGCCAGCGGGTTCGTGAGCCGTCAACCTGACCGAACGGGGTCATTGCAACGGCGAGTTCATCTTCCGTCATGCCAACACCGGTATCGCGGATGATGCATTCCACCACGCCGTATCCCGTGCCGTTCACGAACACTTCCACACGTCCGCTTTCGGGGGTGAACTTTATGGCGTTACCAATCAGGTTGACGAGGATCTGCTTCAATTTGACAGGATCACCCTCTACGGCAGGCACATTCTCATCAAGGTGGCTTTGCAGTTTGATATTTTTTTCTTCTGCATTGAGCCTGAAGAACGAGAGCGACGACGAAATCAGTTCGTCAAGTTGTACGACCTGGCGATCAAGTTCGTATTTCCCGCTCTGAATCTTCGAGATATCGAGAATGTCGTTGATGACGGAAAGCAGGTGTTCCGCCGCATCGCTGACCATGCTGGCGTATTCGACGACATTGTCCTCGTCGAGCTTGCGCTGCTTCATTTCGCAGATCAGCTTGGAGAAACCGATGATGGTGTTGAGCGGTGTTCTGAGCTCGTGGCTCATGTTGGCGATAAATTCGGATTTCATCTGGTTGGCGAGTTCCGCCTCGACACGCGCGGAATGCTCCGCCCAATGGGCGCGATGGCGAAGCACAGCCTGACCAAGTGATTCGGAATACTGCCCAAGAAGGGAAGTTGAGTTCTTGCCGTCGTAAGAACTTTCGAGCATTGCGCTGCATTTCTTTCAGGTGGACCAGACCAGAGTCGTTACGGTAGTTCTCGAAAAGAAAAATTTGGTTAATCGAATTGCGTGATTTCAAGTCATGTTTCGTTAACGCGCGAACATCGCTATAGGAACACCTTCTCCAACGCAGGTCTTTGCTGGCCGTGCGATGTGATCTTCTTTGCGCTGGTTCTGGGATTCGGGAGGGTGAAATGCGGCTCTTGATTGCTGGATGGCAGGGGCAAATCGCGAGTGCGCTTGTGGCACAAGTGCCGTCTCGGGATGATGTTTCAGCCTTTGCGGCGGGGCGGCCTGCGCTGGACCTTTGTGAGCTTCCCACCCTTCAGCGCGCGTTGTCCGAAGCTGATCCTGATGTCATCATCAATGCCGCAGCTTATACGGCAGTTGACCAGGCAGAAACGGATGAAGCTGCCGCATTTGCTTTGAATTGCGACGGTGCGCGTATGCTTGCTGAGTTGTCAGCATTGAAATGTGTACCAATCGTTCATCTCTCTACGGACTACGTCTTCGATGGACAACTCGACCGGCCTTACCGTGAAGATGACAGAACTCAACCACAAACGATCTACGGGCGTTCAAAACTTGCGGGTGAGAGGGCGGTCGTAGCAGCCAATCCGCGGCATATCGTTCTTCGGACATCTTGGGTTTTCAGTTCGAGCGGCAGCAACTTCGTTCGCTCGATGTTCGAGACCGCGCGCAAGGCTGAAACGGTCAATGTCGTGACGGACCAGATTGGATCTCCAACTTACGCGCCACATCTTGCATCCGTGATCCTGGATGTTGCTGCGCACGTTTCTGGACGGGAGGACGACGACGACATATGGGGCACGTATCATGTCGCCGGGAGCGGCGAGGCAAGTTGGTTCGATCTGGCGCGTGAAGTCATGTCCGAGAGTGATCGCCGGGGCGGTCCCAGTTGCAAAGTCAATAAAATCCTGTCGCAGGATTACCCAACCGTCGCAGCGCGACTTGCGAACAGTCGGCTTGACTGTACCAAGCTCGACGATCGGTTTGGTATTCGTATGAAAGACTGGACGAGTGGCGTACGAGATTGCGTCGACGCACTTATGTCATTGCGCGCCAGCCCATAGACATGGATGTCCATAAGTCGTGCACGGTTTCGCGGGTCTGTTGCGGGCCTGGTCGCTGTCACCAAGATGCAGAAAACATTAGAGTGTGCTCCGCATGTTCTGTCCGGGCATAGCACGCACCTGCGAGCAGATGCTCTGATCGCTCGCAGATGCCTGATGTTATAACGCGTCTGATTCAAATGGAGTCATGACGCGATGGTCCAAGTCGTTTCACTGGCATCGCAGTGTCTCCATTTAAGTCGGACATACCCTAGGCGTCAGGTATCGAGCAGATTCGATACTGTCTCGCGTATGTTGCGCGTCAAGGCTCTATCGTTGCTTGGTGCCTGTTCTGTTGCGGGCGGCTCGCCCATGTTTGTGGGCTGTGTCAGTCCGTCGAGTATCATTGCACTGACGCCGATCCCCAGTTGCTGCAGCGTGACACTTTTTCCACTCTCGAATTTTACGGCGTCACGATAGGCGGTGGTGTCAAGTTGCGTGAAGGTGGCAATGGCTGTTTCACCTGTCCCACAGGCCTTCTGAATCGACGCTGGCAGGTTGGCCAGTCTGAGCTGGGTGTCACAGGCCAGGCAGACTGCAACGGTGTTGTTCTCCGGGGCGACAAAACCAAGGCTGCCGCTTGGAAATCGTTGTGTCGTTATCGTTTCGCCCTCGCGTGCAGGACGCGTCTTGTAGGCTTCCAGTGAATAGTCGCACATGGCGCTACTCCTTTCGATCTATGTTTGGGGTTTCACCTCTCTTTCCCGCTTTTCATGTTCTTAACGTAGCAATGCGACTGTGGCGTTTCAATGAGCTGCGATGTATGGTTTGATCAATTTTCAATATGTTTATCAGATAGTTGTCTTGCTTCCAGCGCATGGCTCAGTTCGTCGCCATGCTGTTTAAGCGGCGCGCTGCCAAGGTGGGTTGCTCCAGCTTTCCGCGCTAGCTGCATCTGTTTCTGGCGCTCGGCGAAACGTACTTTTTGTTCCGCATCTGTTTCGTCGTAGCAGCGAGGGCATGAAACACCGGCCTCGTAAAAGGGAGATTTTTTATCGTCTTGCGTGATGGGGTATCTGCACGCGAAGCACTGGTCGTAGGTACCGATCTCAAGGCCGTGTGTGACGGCAACACGCTGATCGAAGACGAAGCACTCTCCTTCCCACAGGCTTTCCTCTTCAGGCACGGTTTCCAGGTACTTCAGGATGCCGCCCTTCAGGTGGTAGACATCTTCTATGCCTTGCGACTTGAGATAGGCCGTCGATTTTTCGCAACGAATGCCGCCAGTACAAAACATTGCGACTTTTGGTTTTTTTTCCTGACCGGCCCCTAATGCTGGTGTGAGGTCTGGATTGTTTTGCACCCAGTTTGGAAACTGTCGGAATGTTTCGGTGTTGGGATTGATGGCCCCTTTGAACGTTCCGATGCCCACTTCATAATCATTTCGTGTATCGATTACGATGACGTCGGGGTCGGAAATCAGATCGTTCCAGTGCTCGGGGTCAACATAAGTGCCGACGGACTGTTTGGGATCGATGTCCTCGACCCCCATCGTCACAATTTCCTTCTTGAGGCGCACTTTCATGCGCAGAAACGGGTTTGTTGCGGCGTAGGAGTATTTCACGTCCAGCGCGTCACAGATTGGAACATTTGCGCGGATCCACGCCAATACGGCGGCGATCCCGTCGCTCGGACCCGCAATGGTTCCGTTGATGCCTTCGCGTGCCAGAAGTAATGTGCCGCGGATTGTGTTCTCGTTGCAGATGGCAAGGAGCGGTGCGCGCAGTTCGTCCGGTTGTTCGATACGGGTGAAGCGGTAGAGGGCTGCGACTGTGAAGGTCATGGATGAATGTGATCTGCGTTTGGAGATGTGGTCGTCATCAAGATTGGAGCTGGCACACTGTTTGCTCGTTTACGAGCGATGTCGGTATGCGCTCCGGCTGGTCCCGGTCTGAAACAGGCGTTAGCAAATTGTTAGAGTTTTGACCGGTATTATACAACACGGCGGGCAATTGCGCCGCGCCACGAACACGAGAAGCTCTGAAATGCGTCCGTCCGCACAGTTTGCGCGCCGCCTGCCGACCGTCCCTGCGGCGACATCATTGCCTGCCCGGCAAATGGATTTTTCCCGTCCCGTGTCGCGGGCTGGAACCGTTGGCTTCGCTTTTCTCAGCCTCGTTCTTGCGACAGCGACATTTGTGATCACGATTTGGGGCACGGCCCTTCCGCTCGAACTTCCGGCCATGGATACCATCAAGCATGAAGCGACGACCGTGATTGCGCGCGAGTTTGTTCCAGCTGCCGAGCCCGAAACTGTATTTGAACCGAAAACGATGGGACGTCTGCCCGTATTTGGCGGCATGACTCCGATCGAGTAATAAACCGCGCTCGGCATCCCGGTTTCTTTTGTCATAATAATGCCCTAGCATAGTCAGAGTTCTGATAATGCTGGAGTTTCCCCAATGTTCGACGCCAAGACAATCCTCGATGCACTCGTAGCATCTGCATCCGAAAACACGACTGCTGCGCGTCAGAAGGCCAATGAGCTTGGCGCCACCGATCTCGGCTCGACACTGCGCGATGTTTTCGGACAAGCGACGGATGGTGTGCGCGATGGTGCTTCGCAGATCAGTGATAAAACCGGGGCCGGAGATGCACTCAACGGAATGCTGGAACAATTTGGTGGCGGCTCGGCGGATGAGTTGTTGGGACGTGCCAAGGAGTGGGCCGGTGACAACAAGGCGGCAGCCGGTGGTATTCTTGGTGGTCTGGGTGCTCTTGTTCTTGGCACACGCACGGGGCGGGGGCTGGCGACAGGGGCTGCAAAAGCCGGTGCACTCGCGCTGATTGCCGGTCTTGCCTACAAAGCATACCAGAACCAGCAGGCCGGACGGCCATTGATTTCTCGCGGTGAAGGCGATGTTCCTGATCTGCCGCCAAGTGGCTCCGAATTCGATGTTGCGCAAGTCACGAACGACGATGCGAAACTCTATTTGCGGGCCATGATCGCCGGTGCAGCCTCAGACGGGCACATTGATGACGAGGAGCGCAAGGCCATCATGGGTGGCGTGCGCAGCGCTGGCATGGGCGATGAGGCGGCCAACTTTCTGGAAGATGAGTTTGGCTGGCCCGCAACCGCCGAAGATCTTGCACTTGACGTCAAGACACCCGAGCAGGCCGCCCAGGTCTATACGGCAGCTCGCATGACAATCGGCGGAGAGAATGCGGCGGAACAGGCGTTTCTCGATGAGTTGTCAGAGCGTTTGAAGATTGACGCTGGCTACATCGAGCACATCGATGCCGAAGTGCAGGGCATTCAGGTCTAGGGCGAACAGAGCATCATATCAATCAAGCGTCATGGAGCAGCATTTGCGTGCTGCTCGATGCCGTTTGCCTGCTTCGGGTCCGAGCCGTTACGAACACTTAGTGGTCATGGGTTAAACTCATCGTGGGGGCAGTCGAACGCGGTGTGGTATTCCGCGTAACCGTGGTGAGGCATTTGATATGACAAGCTTTTTTGGCGACCTACTGCTGTCGATCAGTGAGCGTGGACGCATGCTGATCGATCGCGGTCAGACCATCCATGGTGACGCGGGGGCTGTGCAACTCGCAGAGCTGCTGTTGACGCAGAAGGGTGAAGCATCCGGTCTTGCGATCGCAGATAAATTCTTTGAAGTCTATGCCAGCCTGGACGAGGAGCAACGTGCAGAGTTTTTCTCAGCATTGTCCCTGCAATTCGGACCTGATCTTGACGCCGTATCGCGTGCCATTGCTGCGTTTGAAGAGAACCCTGATCCGGTGCGCGCCACAGCGCTGCACGGCATTGCGGAACCGCGCCGTCAGGAATTGATCCGCCGGTTGAACCGGACGTGTGATGGAACGCGGCATCTTGTGAAGATGCGTGCGGATTTGCTGGATGCCATGCAAGACCAACCGGATCTGAAAACGGTTGATCAGGATTTCGACCATCTGCTGACGTCATGGTTCAATCGCGGGTTTCTGGTGTTGGAGCCGATCACATGGTCGACCCCTGCCAACATTCTGGAAAAGATCATTGCCTATGAGGCGGTGCACGAGATCCAGAGCTGGGACGACCTGCGACGCCGGATCGAACCGGCCGACCGTCGCTGTTACGCGTTTTTCCATCCTGCACTGACGGACGAACCCCTGATCTTCGTGGAAGTCGCGCTGACGAACGGGATTGCCGATGCAATTGCACCGATTCTGGCGGACGATCATGAAGTGTTGACCGCGCAAGATGCGGATACTGCGGTGTTTTATTCGATCTCGAACTGTCAACGCGGTCTGAAGGGTGTGTCGTTCGGCAACTTCCTGATCAAGCAGGTTGCGCAGGAGCTTGTGCGCGAGTTGCCGCAACTCAAGACATTCGTGACGCTCTCGCCGGTGCCGACGTTCATGAAGTGGCTGGACGGTGTGCTGGAGACGGAAGTGGTGGACGCCTTGTCAGAACAACAGCGCGACGATCTTGCTGCGCTGAAGTCGACGACCTGGCATTGCGATGAAGAGCAGGCCACGCGTATGAAGGCGCTCATCCTGCCGCTTGCCGGATCGTATTTTCTGAACGCCAAGCATTGCAGCGGCAAGCCGTTCGATCCGGTGGAGCGGTTCCACCTCGGCAACGGCGCGCGACTGGAGCGTGTCAACTGGCTGGGTGACACGTCGCCGAAGGGGCTCGCACAAGCGGCCGGTTTGATGGTCAACTACATCTACGACCTCGATCAGATCGAGAAGAACCACGAGGCCTTCGCAGAGGACGATGTGGTTGCAGCGTCGAAAGAGGTAAAGGCGCTGGCGAAGCAGAAGGCTGCGGCGGCGATGTTGGAGGCGGTGGGGTAGACCCCACAAGACAACATTGATCGAGTCGCCGTCTCCGCCCATATTGCAGTCATGGCACCTCCGACAAAATCCAGCTCAAAATCGACCGGCAAGACGCCGGCAGCCAAGAAGACCGCTGTAAAGGCTCCTGCCAAACCGCCTCGCGCGAAGGGCAAGGGGCCGAAGGCTGGCAAGCCTGTGCAGCCGCCGCCCGAGACTGAGGCGGGCACGCCGGGTGTTGCGCCGTCGTTTCGTGGCAAGATGGCAACGAAGAAGCCGCGTGGTGGCGCGTCCAAGGGGGCAAAGAGTTCTGACGCCGTGCCGGCTGATGCGCTTGAGACCACTGAACCAACAGCCGAAAATCAACCGGTATTGTCTTCGTTGCCGGCCATTCGCGGGCAGCAAATGTACGAAGACGTCAAGACGGGTGGAATGGCATCGAAACTGCTGCCGTCGAAGAACGACCCGCGGCCCGGATTTGCCGAGGCAACACAACCGCTGATTACCGGCCACCCGATTGTCCAGTCGCAAATCAACCCCGACTACGAGGACAAGATCTGGACGCCGCACCGTCCGGAACGACCCGAGAAGTCGGAAGGTGGCATTCCGTTCCGAATTCAGAGCGATTTCGAGCCGAAGGGCGACCAGCCGCAAGCCATTACGGAACTCACCGAAGGGGTGAAGAAACACGAGCGTGACCAGGTGCTGCTCGGCGTCACCGGATCGGGCAAGACCTTTACCGTTGCGCACGTCATTCAGGAAACGCAACGGCCCGGACTTGTGCTTGCTCCGAATAAAACGCTGGCGGCGCAACTGTACGGCGAGTTCAAGTCGTTCTTCCCGGACAACGCGGTCGAGTATTTTGTCTCCTACTATGATTACTACCAGCCGGAGGCCTACGTTCCGCGCACGGACACGTACATTGAAAAAGAAGCGAGCGTGAACGAGCAGATTGACCGGATGCGGCACTCCGCAACACGGTCACTTCTGGAGCGGGATGATGTGATCATCGTGGCATCGGTGTCGTGCATCTACGGTATCGGCTCGGTCGAAACGTACACCGCGATGACGTTCGCTATTCAGGTCGGAGAGAAAATCTCGCAACGCCAGCTGCTCGCTGACCTCGTCGCGCTGCAGTACAAGCGCAATGACCTCATGTTTGCGCGCGGCACATTCCGGGTGCGCGGCGATACGATCGAGCTGTTCCCGGCGCACTATGAAGATCGGGCGTGGCGGATCTCGATGTTTGGCGACGAAATCGAGAGCATCACCGAGTTCGATCCGCTGACCGGGCACAAGGTGCAGGATCTCAAGCTGGTCAAGGTTTACGCCAATTCGCACTACGTCACGCCGAAACCGACGCTGGAACAGGCGATGAAGTCGATCCGCATCGAGCTCAAGCAGCGGCTAGAGGAGATGAATGCAGCGGGCAAGCTGCTCGAGGCGCAACGGCTCGAGCAGCGCACGATGTTCGATCTGGAAATGATGGAAGCGACTGGCGCGTGTGCCGGCATCGAGAACTACTCGCGTTACCTCACGGGGCGCGCGCCCGGCGATCCGCCGCCGACACTTTTTGAATATCTGCCGGACAACGCGCTGGTCTTCGTGGACGAGAGCCACGTCACGGTTGGGCAGCTCGGCGGCATGTTCCGGGGTGACTTCCGCCGCAAGGCGACGCTTGCCGAGTACGGGTTTCGTTTGCCGTCCTGCATGGACAACCGACCGTTGCGTTTCGAGGAATGGGACGCCATGCGACCGCAGTCGGTTTATGTCTCCGCGACGCCGAGTGCGTGGGAACTGGAGCAGACGGACGGCGTGTTCTCCGAGCAGGTCATTCGCCCGACCGGGCTTGTCGATCCGGTTATCGAGGTGCGTCCGGCTACGACGCAGGTCGATGATCTGCTCGATGAGGTGAAACAAAACGGGCTCAAGGGATATCGTACGCTGGTGACGACGCTGACCAAGCGGATGGCGGAGGATCTGACCGAGTACATGCACGAACAGGGCGTGCGCGTGCGTTACATGCACTCGGACATCGACACGCTGGAGAGGATCGAAATTATCCGCGATCTGCGGCTTGGGGCGTTCGACGTGTTGATCGGCATCAACTTGCTGCGCGAGGGGCTGGATATTCCCGAGTGCTCGCTGGTCGCCATTCTGGATGCCGACAAGGAAGGCTTTTTGCGCTCGGAAACGTCGCTGATCCAGACGATCGGGCGGGCGGCACGGAACGTGGACGGGCGCGTGCTGCTCTATGCGGACAAGATCACTGGTTCTATGGAACGGGCGATGGCGGAGACCGAGCGTCGCCGTGAAAAGCAGACCGCCTGGAACGAGGCGAACGGCATTACGCCGGAGTCGGTCAAGAAGCAGATCGGCGACATCATGGAGTCGATCTACGAGGGGGATCACGTCACGGTCGATGCCGGTGTCGGTGGGGCGAGTGAGACATCGCAGGCCACCATCGGGCACAATCTTGAAACGGTCATC
>CALHAX010000034.1 GCA_937931785.1 uncultured Hyphomicrobiaceae bacterium
GGACATTGAACTAGAAGTTCGCCTCTACCGGAACCCCAAGCATGCCAACCCCCAGACACACAAAGTCTGGGCATTTTTGTCCCAATGCGAGGACGCACCACTGATTCCTAACCCGTAGCAAATTCCGCATATGTCTTTGCCATACCCCCTATATTCCGAACAACTCGTCATGCTCTAAGACGACGCCGGTGCCTACGACCAGAAGGACGCCGAAGGCTTCATCAAGCTCAACGCTCTGCGTCTTCGCACGCTGGCAGCGCGGAATGCGCAGAACAGTTGATTTAGATTGAGGAGGGAATAGCATTCTCCTCAACTCATCAAAGATAAACACAGAGCAAGCGTCGTCCTCAATGCAGGACGATCATCTAGACTCTCATAATATCGGTGGCTGGACGTTAAGCACCAAACGAATGAGATCTGCTTGGCGATGAACGCCGAGCTTACTCATAATAGTCTTAGAGTGTCCCCGTACAGTCTCAGCAACTCTACCCGTGCGAGCTGCGATTTCGTTGATCGAAGAACCTGCAACCAGTTCTTTCAGGACCTGCGACTCTGCCGTAGTAAGTCCGAAGACACGTTGTAGCTGCTCACCATCACTCTCGTATCTAGTTAGCGGATCCATGATATATATCGCTACATAACCACGTCGAAGAAAGACATTAAGATCATTGTCATCTACGGATGTGAGAGCACACAGCGTGGCATGCAGAGGCGCCTGCTCACGACGCGGGATCGTTACATGTTTGACTATTTTTCTTCCTCCAGCAACCCCAGCAACCGAGACATCGCGGACGCTCTTGAAGAGCTCTGAGGAGACCTCCTTGTCATAGTGTGTGATGTATCCGTTGCACTCTCCTAGACCATGATTTGAAGCAATCAACGCCTCTGCAGCCTTGTTTTTATATACTGTCTTGCAAGCACCATCAGCGAAAACAACAGCGACTTTCAAATCATTGATAAGTCGTTCGACGCGTTTAAATTTATCCGCTGCCAATAACAAGCGGATGTACACTTCCGACACACGCCTGATATGTGGGAGAAGAAGATTAAGCCGCTTGACTTCTGTATCATCAAAAACAGATTGCTCACGGCCTCGAAACACACCTAGTGCAAAACAGAACTTTTCCTCTTGATCCATGATTTGGGCCGCAAGACTATACTCCACATTGATGGGCCAAAAAACCTTCTCGTATATTGAAGAACCTCGCATTTCATCGTCGGATACCAACTGACGACAATGCATAACTTTGTTTGGTGCTTGAAGCGCCTTGCTGGTGCGTGGGTCACCATTCTCCATGTCGGAAAACTCGAAATAGCGTGCATCGTCAGAAGCTGAAAACCCATACTTATGCACCGCAATGTGCCGAACGGGATTAAGCCCAAATATTTGAGCCGTAGCACCGCGTTTAGCATCGCAGAATTCGGCAATTTCTTTCAGTGCATTTGACCATTGGGACTCATCAAGCACGGCATCGTAAAGCAAAGGAGAAATTCGCAATGCGGTCTCCAGTTCCCAAGTTTTGGAATGTGAGTTTTCGATCAAACCAAAATTCCCAAGTTGTTGAGTACCTATCGTGTTCATTTTCTGCGTATGAGAAAGACTACAAGTTCAAGATGATGTTTCTTCCTTGCCCCATCGCCCTGATGGTCAATACCAACATTTCCGCATACGCTCCAGCACCGGACGTCCTCAGCCCGATCAACCGCCACCCTAACGTCCCTCGTTCGTCATGCCGCCGAAGGGCGGTATCCACGTCTGTCTCACAAAGTTCGATGTCGGACTTCCACACTGAAAATCACGCGGAACGTACCAATCCGTGATGCCTCAGCATGGCGTAGATCCCGCCCTGCGCCGGGACAACGTTTAAGCGTGGAATCGAACCCTACACTGCACTGTTCAAATAGACCCAATCCCGCAGCCTCATGGTTCCTGGCGCATCCGTGCACTCGTCATCCTCCGAAAGGAGATGCTACAGCTGTAGACGTGCAAACGACCACCTGTCTCATAGCAAAGGCAGAGGTCCCATAGCTGGCCGTAACATGATCAAATCCATTCTCATCACAGGCGGCGGGTCGGGCATTGGCGCTGCGATGGCGCAAGCCATGGCTGATCGTGGCTGCGATGTGCTCATATCCGGCCGCCGTGAAAAGGCGCTGAACGACGTCGCAGGCGGTTCCGACAACATCACGGTCTGTGCCGGTGACATCACCGACCGGGCGCACCGCCTCGAACTCGCGATCCGGCTTGAGATGCTGCCGGAACCACGCGCGGTGTTTCATGGTGCAGGGTACTTTCAAACGGGCCTGCTCAACATAGTGTCATCCGACGACTGGGAGCGCTCCTTCAACACAAATGTCTCCGCACGGTGGCATTTGTCTCGAGACTGCGCCGATCTCCTTGAAGGCGGACGCCTCTTGTTCATCGGGTCGGATGCCGGTGCCAACCCACGCGCCGGAGCAGCAGCCTACTCCATCGCACAGGCCGCATCCGAAACCCTCCGCCGGGCCCTGCAGGCAGAATGGGCCAACCGCAACATTGCCGTCACAGGATTCAAACCCGGTCTTGTCGACACGGACATGGTGCGCGGATTCATGGCCAAATCCATCGACGAATTCCCCTCCCGCGCCGACTACGAGAAATACGTCACAAGTGGACAGGTCACCGGCCCCGACACCATCGCCAAATTCGCAAGCTGGCTCCTGCTCGACACACCCGCCGACCGCTTCGCCACCACCGAATGGGACATCCGCACACCCGACCATCACGCCGAATGGCTGGATGCCGCGCTCTATCCGGATCAGGCCTGAACCATGCCCCTGCAGAACCGCGTCACAGCCTTTGGAGAGATCGTCGCCACGCCAGCGCGCGGCACGATGATGGGCAATCGTGGCGGGTGTTTCCACGATGTCGATCGCAAACTCAAGCGCCGACGCTGGGCGAGTAAATGCTGGATCGCATGCGTACTGGAGTTCAAGCAGCGTCAACGCACGGTCATGTCACCGGGCCTCTACACGGAACTGTTCTTCCTCGACGAAGCCACGGCGCTCGCTGCCGGACACCGCCCCTGCGCAGAATGCCGGCGCGCAGACTTCACGCGCTACGCCACACTCTGGAATGAAATCCGCAATCTCGAAGGCCGCGCCTACATCCGCGAGATGGACCCCGTGCTGCACGACCAGCGCTGCGCCTCTAACCCGGATGCAACATCACATGTGGTGGACATATCAGACCAACCCGATGGCACCCTCGTGGACATTGCAGGAACCGCCTACCTGATCAAGTCTGGATACACATGGCAGTGGACGCTGGAGGGTTACCGGGAGACGGGCGAACTGACCGGCTCAGCCAGACTGCAGACTCCGCTCGCCACACGCGACATTCTCGCAGCCGGATACCAACCTCAAATTCATCCGTCCGCGCGGTTCACGCCCAACTCCACTTAACGTCCATCCCGCACGGTTCACCGCACCCGTTTACGACGGTCGGCTGGCGGCATGCATACGGAACGCTTCATACGCATTCTTCGGCGCAGCCGCTGCTGCTGCTTCTGCAGCGTGACGCACAGCAGCGTCCTTTTCTGCAACGAGAAGCATGCTGTACGCCTCATTGACACGCCGCGACATATCCGCAGCGTAAGCCGACATTTCCGGCGGCAGATCGAGCCCGGAAAATCGATCCGGGTGATACTGTTTGGCCAGCTTGTGATACGCAGCCTGAATAACCGCCGGAAGCTCGCCACGCTGAACATTAAGGATCGTGTACGGATCCGCTGTATCATTAAAATACTTGGACCGGGTCAATTGGTCGGCTTTAGGGACATCAAGGCGCAACATCCGTACGATCGTCGACTTCGATATGAAGGCGCGCTCGCCATCATACGGTTCAAAATCAAGAAACGCTCCAGGCTGGTTCAGTTCTTCACCCAACGACCGGGTTTTCGCAACGTAACAGACGCCGGAAACAACCTGACCATCTTCGAAATGCATCTTGACCGCAATGGTCTTGCGATTGTCGTCTGATCCCTGATCCACCGAGTTGCGCTCGAACATCAACAGCACTCCTAGAGCTGGCAGTATGTCCCGATCCGGGACAACGAATTTGTGTTGCTGAAGGTGATGCAGCATTCATGCTAACTGATCGCGTCCGAACGAATTTCGATCTCAGCGGTAGCTCTTGCGCGCCAACTGTGATACCGCCCAGCGCAACGAGGCGGCAAAACCGGGTATTCACCGGTCAGCGCCCCCACTTCCAAGCACAACGCACCCGTTCCGCGCGCCAAGAGAGCGCAACAGCCGGAGTTCATCAAACCGATGACACCCCTACGCAATATCGCCATCATCGCCCACGTCGACCATGGCAAGACCACCCTCATTGACGTTCTTTTGAAGGAATCCGGAGCGTTTCGCGATAATCAGCGCATCGCAGAACGCGCGATGGACTCCAACGATCTGGAACGCGAACGCGGTATCACCATCCTGGCGAAATGCACCTCGCTGGAATGGAAAGACACGCGGATCAACATCATCGATACGCCGGGCCATGCCGACTTCGGCGGTGAGGTCGAGCGCATCCTGAGCATGGTTGACGGCGTGATCGTCCTCGTCGACGCGTCGGAAGGTCCGATGCCACAAACCAAGTTCGTCGTCTCGAAAGCTCTGAAACTCGGCCTGAAACCGATTGTTGCGATCAACAAGATCGACAAGCCGGAAGAACGACACGAAGAAGTGGTCAACGAGGTTTTCGATCTCTTTGCCGCACTCGACGCTAACGATGAGCAACTTGATTTCCCAATCCTCTATGGTTCGGCCAAAACCGGCTGGATGGGCAACGAACCGGACCAGAACCAGAACGGCATGGACGCCTTGTTCGACCTCGTACTCAAACACGTGCCGGAACCTACGACGGAAGACGGTCCATTCCGCATGCTGGCGACAACTGTTGAATCAGATCCGTTCCTTGGTCGCCTGCTGACCGGCCGCATCGCATCCGGCAAGATTTTGCCGAACAGCACCATCAAGGCGCTCAGTGCAGATGGAAAACTGATCGAAAACGCGCGCGTATCGAAAATTCTCGCTTTCCGTGGTCTTGAGCGTACAGCCATTGATGCCGGTGTCGCGGGCGACATCGTGGCCCTTGCAGGCCTGACCAAAGCCACCGTCGCCGACACCATCGTTGACCCATCTGTTTCAACGCCAATTGAAGCCGATCCCGTCGATCCACCAACACTCTCCATGACCTTCCGTATCAACGATGGCCCGCTGGCTGGTAAGGAAGGATCGAAAGTCCAGAGCCGCGTGATCCGCGATCGCCTGCTGCGCGAAGCTGAAGGCAACGTCGCCCTGAAGATTGCCACAAGCTCCGAAGCGGACTCATTCGAAGTGGCCGGTCGTGGCGAATTGCAACTCGCGATTCTGATTGAACAAATGCGTCGTGAAGGGTTCGAACTGACCGTCTCGCGCCCTCGCGTTGTCTATCAGGATGATCCGGACACAGGGGCACGTCTCGAGCCGATCGAGGAAGTCACGATCGACGTGGATGAAGAGTTTTCCGGCGCGGTCGTACAAAAATTATCCGAGCGCAAAGGCGAGCTGCTCGACATGCGCGCTTCCGGCGGCGGTCGCCAGCGCTTGATGCTTCACGTTCCGACCCGCGGCCTTATCGGGTACCAGGGCGAACTGATGACCGACACCCGCGGCACAGCGATCATGAACCGCGTATTCCACGAGTACGCACCGTTCAAGGGCAAGATCGACGCCCGCCGCACCGGTGTTATGATCTCCATGAACGACGGTGAGGCCGTGGCCTTCGCCCTGTTCAACCTGGAAGATCGCGGCCCCCTCATGATCAAGCCACAGATGAAGGTCTACAAGGGCATGATCGTCGGCGAACATACCCGCGGCAACGATCTTGAAGTCAACGTCCTCAAGGGCAAGCAGCTCACCAACATGCGCGCGTCCGGCAAGGACGAAGCGGTGAAACTTACAACACCGTTGATCCTCACGCTCGAACGCGCGTTGGCCTACATCGGCGACGATGAACTCGTCGAAATCACTCCGGAAAACATCCGGTTGCGCAAACGGCATTTATGTCC
>CALHAX010000035.1 GCA_937931785.1 uncultured Hyphomicrobiaceae bacterium
AGATCGACTAAATATAGCTGGCGAGCTGCAGCTCTGGTTGGCCGATGATCTTGAAAAACACAACATACCAGCCAACGCTTTGCTTGCAGCTGAGTTGGTCGCGGACCTTGTTCTAACTAGAACTGAACATAAGAACCGTACAGGAAAGAGCATTCATTTTGATGGCAATGGTGCACGGATCACGAATAGAGATGTTTTCCGGTGCCTAATCGATTGTCGTTCTGTAATCAGGACCGAATATGCAGAGTACAAATCAAATTGCCACAGCATTGAGGAGTGGCCATTAGGATTTCCAAGTTCTCAATAGCGCTATGCGTCGTGAATGGTTTCTTAGTCATGTAGGCCTGACTATTCCGTGGAACTTTAAATTCAGAAAATGTCTCTTCATGACCCATCCTCTTCTGGAATTTCCAGAAGCAGACAGGACACGTTAATCGAGTCGCGATTAAAATGATCGCCACAACAGTATCAGTCGAGACCCATATCGTCCCTGCTTCATAGGGCGAGCCCAAACTCTCATCTCCCCACTTCGTCTCCCTGACGCACGTCAGGATCCAGGAGTCTGGCGGCTTGGGAAATTTTTGTAGCGGCCACTGAAGGTGCGTCTGATCGCTCATTTTTTACATTGCGACGTGCGGCTGCGAGAGGCCTGAACG
Source organism: uncultured Hyphomicrobiaceae bacterium (assembly GCA_937931785.1). Classification (GTDB taxonomy): domain Bacteria; phylum Pseudomonadota; class Alphaproteobacteria; order Rhizobiales; family CALHAX01; genus CALHAX01. The sequence goes on from CALHAX010000035.1 coordinate 657, forward strand.
GAACGTGAAACGGCTGGATTCTGGCGTTCGCCAGAATGACGGCGGTGGGCTTCTCCGGTCGGATTGACTTCGTGACTGCGCCCACTTCCACGCCTCCGACGATGCTGATAGCCTTGCGGCATGATACTCGACCCTTCACTTACGGCGGCCTATGTGGTGGTTGCGGCGGCGTTGGCGATTTCGCCGGGGCCGGATGTGTTGTTCGTTGTGGCGAACGGGATGCGTCATCATGCACGGGGAGCGATCGCGTCGGCGCTCGGGATTGGAGCGGGTTCGCTGGTGCATGCGGTTGCGGCGGCGGTGGGCGTTTCGGCCCTCATAGCGGCGTCACCTGTAGCGTTCGATGTGCTCCGCTATGCCGGTGCGCTGTATCTCGCGTACCTCGGGTTTCAGGCGCTCCACGCGTGGTACAGGAACGCGGCGCAAGCTGATGATGCGGTCACGCTGGTTGAGACGACGACGTGGCGCATATTCCAGCGTGGTCTGACAACGAACATTCTCAATCCGAAAGTCGTCGTGTTCTATCTGGCGTTGTTGCCCCAGTTCGTGAATGCCGCGCTCGGTCACGTCGGACTGCAGATTTTCCTCCTGGGCTGCATTCACAACGTGTTCGGCCTGACGTTCCTGTTGGGCATCGGGCTCGCGGCAGGACGGGCGTCCGGCTGGCTGGCGACCACCAGCTTCGGGCGCTGGATGGACGGGATTGCGGGGGTGTTCTTTATTGGCCTTGCGGTGCGTTTGGCGCTATCGGGAAAGCCGGAGCAGTAGAGCCGGAAGGTGAGCGTCCAGAGGCATTGTCATCTTGGGGACGCTGGCCTGGAACACCCGCGCGTACCTGCTCCCCCTCTGGCAACCCGGTCACCACGCAACAGAAAGCCGGGACCCTTTTGCCCCGGCTTTCTGACACCCTGACCCACGGTCCATTCGATCGTGTCAGGAACAGACCTGTATGCCATTCAACGTAATACACACGCCGGGTTTGATCTTTGGTTTGGAGCCTTTGCGCAGCACGCAGGCGCGTCCTGTGAACACGCGGCCGCCGGAGCATTTGCAGGTATTGCCACGCGAAAATGCGAACTTGATCTTGGAACAGCGGATTTTCGGGCGAACCGTTCCACCCCCTGTCTTTGGGCGTCGGCATTTGCCCTGGATGTTCTTCTTACCACGCGGACAGACGCAATAGCCCTTACGGAGCAGGAAGCCAGCGGGACACGACGTGTTGCCGCGATCGTCGTCAAGTTCCTCATTGCGCAGGCAACGGCTGCCGACACGTTCGTGCCCCTTGCGACAGACGCATCTCTTGCGGCTCTTGCTGTAGTATTCACCACTCGAACAGCTGATCCGCACCCGATTGCAGCGATATTTGTTGCGCCCGGTCCGGACGCGTTCACGCCCACTTCTGCACCTGCAGCTGCCGTTTTTCACGTAGCCATTGATGCATGTGATGCGCGGCTGTATCGGACGTGTGATCGGCTCGTCGTCATCACTGTCGTCGTAGCCTCGGTCCGTATCGGTGTCCTCCATGGACACAAAGCGCCAGTGACCGCGCGGGCCTTCGGGTTGTCCGTTCGCCACATAGAGAAACCGGTCGTCTTCATCGGTCCAGAGATATCGCCCGCGTGGCCGGTTGCGCAAAACGAAATGATCGCTCCCGTCTGCCGCCCGTTCGATTGTCCAGTGGGTCGAGCGGTCGCTGCGGGGTCTGCGATGCGACTGCGCCGACTGGCCATCCAGAAGAAGGTAGGTTCCCTTCCAGCTGTTGCGGATCCGCACGAACTTCGTGCCAGGGACTTGTTCAAAGAACCAGTGTCCACTGCGCCGATCCAGTGCGTTCGGTACGACGGTCACAAGGCCAGGCCGCGTGTTGTTCACATAGACGCCACGCATCCCGCGTGCTGCAAGGCGGAAAGGGCCAGGGAGTTCTGACGCTCGCACATAGTCGATGGTGTCGTCGTCACCACTGGGTTCAGTCTGATCATTCTGCTGGTTGCTGCTTCCGCCAGTTTGACTGGATTCCAGTTTCCGGATGTAAGACTTGGCGATGGCTGCGCGGAAGCCATGTGGGAACTTGATGAGATAGGCTTGCCAGACCTCGAGCGAGTTCACATCTTTTGCCAGCTCAAATGCCTCCTTCTCGGAAACATCCTGTGCAACGCGCCATGATTTCGTTGCCGAGGATCGGGGCTCGATGAACCTGCTGTTCGGCACTGCCTCACCACGCATTGCCGACGTACCATTTGTAACCGTTGCGGCCTGCGCCTCAGAACCGGCTGTCACGGCAAAGATTGTCACGAAACAGACGATAGTATCTCGAATTTTGAACAGCATGTTGGTCCCCCCGGCCCGAACGTACCCAACTTGTCCGATTGCTGGGCATTAATGTAGACCCAAGTAGAAATATAACTCTACCGATCGCAAGATATTAGTTGTTCCATCCTGAAATATATCTTTGCAGGCCGCCCGAACTGACACGTTCGTGGGCTGGGTTCCCGACCTTCAAAAGAAAAGGCCGGGAACGTTTCCGCTCCCGGCCTTTTGCAATCTCAATGGTTCGGCGGTCAGACTAGTCCCGACGGCGCGGACGGCGATTGCCGCCGCCTTTCGGGCCCTGGTCATCGTCTTCCATGCCTTCGATCTGTTTGCCCGTTTCCTGATCAACGACTTTCATGGACAGGCGGACCTTGCCGCGATCATCAAGGCCGACGAGCTTGACGTAGACTTCCTGGCCTTCCTTCACGACCTGATCGACCGTGTCGGGACGCATTTCGTTGGTCAACTGAGAGATGTGAACCAGTCCGTCTTTCGGACCGAAGAAGTTCACGAAGGCGCCGAAGTCGACAACTTTCACGACCTTGCCCTTATAGATGGCACCGACTTCCGGCTCTGAGACAATCGCATTGATCATGTCCTTGGCCTTGTTGATGGCATCGGCGCTGGACGCTGCAATCTTGATGATGCCCTCATCATCGATGTTCACCTTGGCACCAGATTCCTCAACGATGCCGCGGATCACGGAACCACCCTGGCCGATGACTTCACGGATCTTGTCCGTCTTGATCTGCATGGTCTCAATGCGTGGAGCGTGTTCGCCCAACTCGTCACGGCCTTCGGTCAATGCCTTGGACATTTCACCGAGGATGTGGTTCCGGCCACCGTGTGCCTGATCCAGAGCGATCTTCATGATCTCTTCGGTGATCCCGGTGATCTTGATGTCCATCTGGAGCGACGTGATGCCGACTTCGGTTCCTGCGACCTTAAAGTCCATATCGCCGAGGTGGTCTTCATCACCGAGGATGTCGGAGAGGACGGCGAACTCATCGCCTTCCTTGATTAAGCCCATGGCAATACCAGCAACAGGACGCTTGAGCGGAACACCGGCATCCATCATGGCGAGCGACGTACCGCAAACAGTTGCCATCGAGGATGAACCATTGGATTCCGTGATTTCGGAGACCGCACGCAGCGTGTACGGGAACTCTTCCGCGGATGGCAGCAACGGCCGCATGGCCCGCCATGCCAGTTTGCCGTGTCCGACTTCACGACGGCCGGTAAAGCCGACCCGACCCACTTCACCGACCGAGAATGGTGGGAAGTTGTAATGGAGTAAAAACTTCTCGCGGTAGGTGCCTTCGAGCGCGTCAATGAACTGCTCATCCTCACCTGTGCCGAGGGTCATGACGACGAGCGCCTGGGTTTCACCACGTGTGAACAGGGCCGAACCGTGTGTGCGTGGCAAAACGCCTACTTCAGCAACGATCGGGCGCACCGTTTCAAGGTCGCGTCCGTCAATGCGTTTGCGGGTTTTCAGGATGTCCCAACGGACCACATCTTTCTCGAGGTTTTTGAATACACCTCCGATTTTTGCGCCTTCGGTTCCATTGTCATCCTCAGGTAGAAGTTCGCTCATCACTGCAGATTTCGCAGCAGCAACCTGGTTCTGTCGTTCCATTTTCTCCGGCGTTGCGAAGGCTTTGCGGAGTGCATCTTCAGCAATGCGCTTGACGTCAGCATCGTATTTCGATGTGTCGACTGTCTTGATGTCCCATGGCTCTTTCGCTGCCTTTTCCGCAAGGCGGATAATTGCATCGATGACAGGCTGGAAGCTTTTGTGACCGAACATCACGGCCTTGAGCATTTGATCTTCAGTTAGCTCCTTGGCTTCAGACTCCACCATCAAAACCGCATCGCCTGTGCCTGCAACAACGAGATCGAGATCGGAATTTTCCATCTCGTCGATCATCGGGTTGAGCACATATTCGCCATCAATCATGCCCACGCGAGCTGCACCAATCGGGCCCATGAACGGCAGGCCGGAGATGGTCAATGCTGCGGACGTTGCGACCAGCGCAACGATGTCGGGATCGTTTTCCAGATCGTGTGAGAGCACGTTGCAGATGATCTGGGTTTCGTTCTTGAAGCCACCGGCGAAAAGCGGACGGATCGGGCGATCGATCAGGCGACACACAAGTGTCTCCTTTTCCGATGGGCGACCTTCACGCTTGAAATAGCCGCCCGGGATCTTGCCCGCTGCGTAGCTCTTTTCCTGGTAATTCACAGTGAGGGGGAAAAAATCGATCCCGGCGCGGGCTTCGCGTGCAGCTGTTGCAGTCGCGAGCACACTGGTTTCGCCATAGGTCACCAGCACGGCTCCATCGGCCTGACGCGCCATACGGCCCGTCTCAATGGTGAGCGTGCGGCCGCCCCATTCGAGTTCTTCCTTGGATATCGTAAACATACGTTCGTTCTTTCTTGGTCGTGCACATCGGCGGATTCCGATATGCTTCTTCCGGACCCTTGGTCCGGTACGGCGGAAGGACTTGATGTCCGCCTCATCAATGTTTGCGGCCAGTAAGCCGGCCGCGTTCAGCTGGAAATTTTCGTTAGCACTACAAAACAAAAACGCGCTCCCGAAATGGCTTTTCCGACATCGTAGGAAATGCCAACCCACTGCCCGCATAGAAACAGCGGGTGCGTTATGATTCAATGTGAATCAAACGCACGACAGGAGCGCGTCTCGCGTGCCGTGCTAGCGGCGAATGCCGAGTTTCTGAATCAGGTCGCGATATTTTGCGTCGTCCTTCGCCTTGATGTAGTCAAGGTGGCGGCGACGTTGCGAGACCATTTTCAGGAGCCCGCGACGCGAATGATTGTCTTTCTTGTGGGTCTTGAAGTGCTCGGTCAGGTTGGTGATCCGTTCGGTCAACACCGCAACCTGCACTTCTGGCGATCCCGTATCGCTCGGGTTAATCGCGTATTCCTTTATGAGCGCCTGTTTGCGCTCGGCTTCAATCGACATCGTGAACTCCTCAAAAGTCGACATTTCGGGGGGACCCGGCTTGATTTCGCGGGTGCGAAGATCAGGCAGTCAGGTTGAAAACGCGGGTTGGCCGCATTTCTCCATGATGCACTTCACCCAACGCGATCAAAGTGCCGCGCGAATGGGCGTAGACAGGTCCTTTCAGGATAGGAGCGTCGCGGCCTCGCAAGAGAACCGCCTGCCCCCGTTTCAATCGCGCTGCGTCGTCTGAACTGACGGGCAAGGCCGGGATGTCGTCCAGCGCACTCTCGACCGGGTCGAGAACGCCTTCCAGTTCGGCGCGATCGGCGGCCTTATCGCTGATTTCCTGCAATTTATCCAGTGAAATCGCATTTTCTTCGGTAAATGGCCCGACGCGAGTCCGACGCAACGCCGTAACATGGCCGAGACAGCCGAGTTTCAGGCCCAAATCACGAGCAATCGCGCGCACATAAGTGCCCTTGCCGCAGGCCGCTTCGAGAACCGCTGAGTTGGCATCCGGCATGTCGACAAGCTCCAGCGTGTCGATGAACACCTGGCGGGCAGCGATTTCGAACTCTTCGCCATCACGGGCCAGATCATAGGCCCGCGCGCCGTCGATGCGAATGGCCGAGAAGCGCGGAGGCGTTTGCATGATCTCGCCTGTAAACTCCGGCAGAGCAGCTTCGACATCTGCACGGGACGGACGGACGGAGCATTCGGCGACGAGCGTTCCTTCGGTGTCGTCTGTGGTGGTTTGAACGCCCCATGAGACAGTAAACCGATAGCCTTTTTCACCGTCCATCACGAAAGGGACGGTCTTTGTTGCCTCACCAAATGCGAGCGGCAGGATACCTGTCGCGAGTGGATCAAGCGTGCCAGCATGACCTGCCTTCTGCGCATTGAAAATACGCTTGGTGCGTCCAACGGCTTGTGTCGACGTCAACCCGAGTGGTTTGTCGAGGATCAGCCAACCATTGACCGGCAATCCCTTCTTCTTACGTGCCATGCTTTCTTGCAATCCCTGTCGCGGCCGAGCCGCTCCACGCCTCTTGGTGCTTTCCCTGTCGCGGCTGAGCCGCTCCACGCCTCTTGGTGCTTTCCCTGTCGCGGCTGAGCCGCTCCACGCCTTTTGGTGCTTTCCCTGTCGCGGCCAAGCCGCTCCACGCCTCTTGGTAGTGTTCTTGTTGTTCAGTCGCGTTCGAGGTCACGGGCGACAGCGGGGGATTTAAGAGCTTGTTCGATTTTCTGACTTTCATCAAAAGATCGATCGATCTTGAAATCGAGTGCCGGGGTGAACTTGAGATCCACTTTGTGTCCCAGTTCTCCACGAAGGAACTTCGTATGCCGATTGAGGGCGGCAATCACAACGTCTGCTTTTTCTCCCCCCAAAGGCATGACATACGCAACTGCATTGCGACCATCAGGACTGACGCGCACTTCGGTTACGGTGATGAACGTGCCAACGAGATCGTCGTCACGAATTTCCGTTTCGCGAAAGATTTCAGCAAGAGCGTGGCGCACAACTTCGCCCATGCGCAACTGGCGCTGGGACGGGCCAGAAGGCTTTTTGGACCGATCGGACATCGGTCTTCTCCTCTATATCCAAAATGCGGTGCGGGTCTTGGCCATAACACCAGCGAATTTGCCAGCATCCAAGCTGGTCCCGCAGTCGCCCTAAAGCGACCGCGCGATTTCTTCTGTTGTGAAGCACTCAATGACATCGCCGACGCGCATGTCTTCGTATTTTTCGAACGCCATGCCGCATTCCTGGCCACCTTGCACATCCTTCACTTCGTCCTTGAAGCGTTTCAGTGTGGACAGTGTGCCTTCGTGAATAACAACATCGTCGCGGATCAGGCGAACTTTTGCTCCGCGCTCCACTTTGCCTTCTGTAACCCGGCAACCGGCAACCTTGCCGGTTTTCGAGATGTTGAAGATCTCGAGGATTTCAGCGTTACCAAGGAACGTTTCGCGGATGGTCGGTGCGAGCATGCCTGACATGGCATCCTTCACGTCGTTCACCAGATCGTAGATGATCGCGTACTGACGGATCTCAACGCCGTTCGATGACGCAGCCTGCTTGGCCTGTGTATTGGCCCGCGTGTTGAACGCCATGACCACCGCGTTCGATGCTGCAGCGAGTGAGATGTCCGATTCTGTCACGCCACCGACGCCAGAATGGATAATGCGGGCGGCAACCTCATCCGTGTTCAACTTCTCAAGCGCTCCAGCAATCGCTTCTGCGGAGCCCTGTACGTCTGCTTTCACCAGCAGCGGGAACTCCTGCAGATCCGCTTCCTTGAGCTGGCTCATCATCTGTTCGAGTGAGCGAGTCCCGCCAGCACCGGCCGAGCGCATATCCCGGCGCTTGCGTTCGCGATATTCGGTGATCTCGCGCGCGGTGGCTTCGTCGTCCGCCACAGCAAAAACATCACCAGCTTCTGGAGCCGCATTGAAACCGAGGATCTCAACCGGAACGGATGGTCCTGCTTCCTGAACCTGTTCGCCGTGGTCGTTGATCAACGCGCGCACCTTACCCCATGCTGCGCCGGCCACAACGATATCGCCAACCCGCAACGTGCCGCGCTGAACGAGTACAGTGCCCACTGGTCCACGACCACGTTCAAGCTTGGCTTCGACCACGACACCTTCAGCCTGGCGGTCCGGGTTCGCCTTGAGTTCGAGTATTTCTGCCTGGATGGCAATCGCTTCAAGCAATTTGTCGAGACCCTGCTTTTTCAGCGCAGAGACTTCGACTTCGAGCGTCTCACCGCTCATGCTTTCAACGATGACTTCGTGCTGAAGCAATTCGGTGCGCACCCGGTTCGGGTCGACATCCGGCAGATCGATCTTGTTGATCGCCACGATCATCGGCACATTCGCCGCCTTTGCGTGGTTGATCGCTTCAATGGTTTGCGGCATCACGCCGTCGTTGGCGGCCACAACGAGCACAACGATATCCGTGCACTTGGCGCCCCGCGCGCGCATGGCGGTGAACGCCTCATGGCCCGGTGTGTCAATGAAAGCGATTTCCGAACCGTCGGAAGCATTCACGCGGTAAGCACCGATGTGCTGCGTGATTCCGCCTGCTTCGCCCGCCACAACATTGGCCTGACGCAGCGCGTCAAGAAGTGAAGTCTTGCCGTGGTCGACGTGGCCCATGATGGTCACGATCGGTGCACGTGATTCCATGTGCGCCGGATCGTCTTCCTCACGTTCCAGAACGTCCTCGACATCCGCCTCCGACACACGCTTCACTGTGTGACCGAATTCCGTGGCGATCAGTTCCGCCGTGTCAGTATCGATCACGTCGTTGATCTTGTGCATCTCGCCCTCTTTCATGAGGAACTTGATGACATCCACACCCCGCTCCGTCATGCGGTTGGCGAGTTCCTGGATCGTGATGACCTCAGGAATGATTACTTCGCGAGAGATCTTGTCACGGGGTGCGAGCTGACCGGCAGCTCTCGATTTTTCCCGTTCGCGCTTGCGGCGCAACGAGGCGAGCGAACGTTCGCGTTGGCCTTCGTCAAGTGCGTTGTTGATTGTCAGGCGGCCGCGATGGCGCCGATCTTCCGCTGTCTTGCGCGCAGGCTGACGTGGTTGTTCCTGCGGTTTTTTGCGCGGGTCAACCTTGCCGGCTGGTGCCGGACGCTTCGGTGACGCCTCTGCCTTGAGTGCTGCTGCTTCTGCCGCTGCGACATCGAGCACAACAGGAGCCACTGCCTCTTTCTCAACAGGTGCCGGCTTTGGCGCGGGTTTCTCTGCTTCCTGCGCAGCATCGCCAGCTTCTTCACGGCGTTTGGCTTCAATCAAAGCCTGACGCTTCGCCTCTGCCTCGGCAGCCGCCAACCTGGCATCTTCCTCTGCGCGACGTTTGGCTTCCGCTTCCGCCTTAACCTTTTCCTCGGCTTCGCGCGCACGTGCAGCAGTTAACGCCCGGAGACGCGCATCTTTCTCGTCATTCGAAAGATTTCGACCCACAGACCCCGGCGCGCCTCCGCCCCCCTTCGGGCGCTGCGCTGGTTTTGCCGGTGCTTTCGTCTTCGTTTCGACGACTGTGCGCTCCACAACCGCCGCTTCCGCCTTGGCTTCGCCAGACGGCGCGGTGATCGTGCGCTTCTTGCGCTTCTCCACCACAACGGACTTGGACCGTCCGTGGGAGAAATTCTGGCGGACGTGGCCGGCATCGACGGTGCGCTTGAGACTCAGCGTCAGCGTCTTGCTGCCCTCGTTGTCATTTGTTTCGCTCATACTTGTTCCGTATTCCTTCGATCACGGGTTTCGGTGCCGTCTGTGGATCGCTCCACAACCTCGGCGCCTGCGGTGTAATTTTCCAACCGCTCCAGGTCCTTCAGAAAGGACGCGCTTGCACCGCCCTGCTTTAAGGCAGCATGTACCACATTCGAGCGGCCAAATGCCAAACTCAATTCGTCGCTTTTGAAGTTGGAGACGATTTTTGGGGCGTTTCCAGTGATTTCAGCACCAATTCTTGCCAAACCATCGAGTTTTCGACAACCATCCACGGCCGCATCGCTGCCATGCAGAAGCACGGCAATGGATCCATCCCGCAATGTCGCCTCGACTTTCGAGAACCCTGCACACGCGAGACCAGCTTTGTTGGCCAGCGAAATGCGATCAGATGCACGTCGGCGCAAGAGTCGTTCAACCACTTCCGGCAGGTCAGCCGGGCATGCGACCTGCTGTTTGAATCCGCGAGCGAAGAGCTTTTTCTTCGTCGCCTCCAAAACCTGGTCGTAGGTGCAGGTGACCCAGACTCCCCGGCCCGGCAAACGCCCCGACACATCCGGCACTACACCATCAGGGCCGAGTGCGAAGCGGATAAGATTTTCGGTGGATTGACTGACGCCTGAAACAGCACAGCGTCGTTCTGAATTCAGGCGTTCCGGCAGCGGCGGGCGCTCAGACACAGCGATGCCTTCGGGAGATATCGTCTCTCCCGCACCCCTGTGCTGCTTTTTTCCGCCGCGCATCGCCATATCTGTGTGTCAGGTCTCACTGCTCTAACTGGCGGAAGCCGACGCATCGGCTTCCGGTTCGGTGGTTTCGGTTGCTGCTTCGCTGTCTTCTGCGGCGTCTTCCGTGGTTCCAACGGCATCCTCGACGGAAATCCAGCCGGCTACGACGCGCGCGGACATGATCATTTCTTCAGCTTCTTCCTTGGACATCTTGAAGCCGTCGAGAATTCCAGGTTCGCGAACGGACTCTCCATCCTTACGTTCGTACCATCCAAGCAGATCGTCCGTGGCGCAACCGGCCAGATCCTCGACCGTCTTGACCTCGTTCTCACCAAAGGCAACGAGCATGGCTGATGTTACGCCCGGCACTTCGACGACCTCGTCAAGAACACCCAATTCCTTGCGTTTTGCATCTCGTTCAGCTTCGCGGCGTTCCAGGAAGTCCTTCGCTCGAGACTGAATCTCCAGTGCCGTGTCTTCATCGAACCCTTCGATGTTCGCAACTTCGCCGCTGTCGACATAGGCGACTTCCTCGACGCTCGCGAACCCTTCGGAGACGAGAAGCTGGGCAATGACTTCGTCAACGTCCAGCGCTTCCATGAACAGGGCGGAGCGTTCATTGAATTCTGCCTGACGGCGCTCTGCCTCATCGGCCTCGGTCAGGATATCGATGTCCCAACCCGTCAGTTGCGAGGCCAATCGTACATTCTGGCCGCGACGACCAATGGCAAGACTGAGTTGCTCATCCGGCACCACGACTTCGATGCGTTCCGCGTCTTCGTCGAGTACGACCTTGGCAACTTCAGCTGGTGCGAGCGCATTTACAATAAACGTTGCCGCGTCTGGCGACCACTGGATGATATCTATTTTCTCGCCCTGCAACTCTCCCACAACGGCTTGCACGCGTTGCCCACGCATCCCGACGCAGGCGCCAACAGGATCTATTGACGAGTCGTTCGAAAGCACCGCGATTTTTGCGCGACTTCCGGGATCGCGCGCAACCGACTTGATTTCGACGATACCATCGTAAATCTCTGGCACTTCCTGCGCGAACAGCTTCGACATGAACTCTGGACGCGTGCGCGAGAGGAAAATCTGAGGTCCACGCGCTTCGCGGCGAATATCCGCAATGTAGGCACGAATGCGATCGCCATAGCGGAACGCTTCGCGCGGGAGCTTTTCATCCCGGCGCACGATGCCTTCACCGCGACCAAGGTCGACGATAACGTGACCATGTTCTTCGCGCTTCACGAGGCCATTGATGACCTGACCGACGCGATCCTTGAATTCTTCGTATTGCCGTTCGCGTTCCGCATCGCGCACCTTCTGGACGATGACCTGCTTGGCGTTCTGCGCCGCGACACGGCCGAAATCCAATGGTGGGAGCGGCTCTGCAATATAATCGCCGACTGTCACGTCCGGGTTCCGCTTCTTGGCGTCTTTCAAAAGTATTTGCGTGGCGTCCGTCACGTTTTCCTCGACGACTTCAAGCAAGCGCTCCAGGCTGATCTCCCCGGTCTTGGGATCGATCTCAGCACGAATTTCGTTCTCGCTGCCATAGCGCGACTTGGCGGCTTTCGTGATGGCTTCTTCCATCGCGGAGATCACGATTTCCCGATCAATCACCTTCTCACGTGCGACCGCGTCAGCGATCTGCAGGAGTTCCAACCTGTTCGCACTTACACCAGCTTCAGACATTTATTCTCTCGCTTCGCTCGTTCTTTACTTCGGCTTGCGCGATGCAAGCCTCGTTATCGTTCAGGAGCTTTGCTCCTTTGGCGCCACGAAGGCTGCGCCGCTGTGCGCGATCAATTCTCCGCCAGATCAACGTCCGGGATCGTCGGCTCGTCGTTCTTGTCACCGCTCAGTGTTTCGTTGCCGCGCTGCTTTTGGCGCTTCAACGCTTCGGAGATGAGTTCGTCGGTCATCATCAACTTTGCACTTTCGACCAGTAATACCGGGAAACCGAGAACGGTTTCGCCCTCACCATTGCCAAGATCCGTAACAAGGCGAACTTCGCCGTCTGCAAAGCCTTCCAGACGCCCGCGAAAGCGTTTGCGCCCATCCACCATCTCGCGCAGCTCAAGTTTGATCTCGTAACCGGCCCAATCATCGAAGTCGGTGGGACGAACCAGGGGGCGATCAATACCCGGCGACGACACCTCCAGATGGTAACTGCCCGGGATCGGGTCGTACGTATCGAACACCGGCGAAAGGGTACGCGAGATCTCGGCACAATCTTCCACTGTAATGTCCCGATCCGCCACATCGGCCATGATCTGCACCGTGCCACCGTCGCGCCCGGATTGCATGATGCGCACAAGGCGAAATCCGAGATCCTCGATAATCGGCTCGGCGAGCTCCGCGATCTGGCGTGCAAGACCGACTTCCCGCACAAAACGGCGCTGGGACACGTCCGGTGACGTGGTTTCGGCTTCTGTCGTGTCGGGCTGCGATTGCAAGCGCGCGATCCTTGAATTCCTGCGTTCCAAACCAAAAAGAGCGGGCCCCGGGAGACCCACTCTCGCGATCGAGAATGTATTGAATAGGCGTCATCTAGGTGAAAGAGGCTGAAATTGCAAGAGTTGTTTGTATGCGAAGCCGGATTGGAGGATGCTGCACATGGATCTGTCATCTCCCATGATGTGTCCAATATCACAACTGGCATTCAGAGCGTGGGCTCCCCATAGTGACATGGCTCACCGCCCCGTTGAAAGTCCTCTTGAATGTCGCTTCACTCTTCATCCGTTTCGGGCGGACAGTCTTTGACATTCTACGCGGTGCTTGTTGCGATGAGCACGACCGGCCCGTTGGCGATGAACATTTTTGTTCCATCGATACCTGGGCTGATGCGCGAGTTCGAGGCGACGTCTGGCACGGTGCAACTGACGCTCACAGTTTACCTTGCCGGGATAGCCATCAGTCAATTGTTCTATGGACCGCTCTCCGACCGGTTTGGACGTCGCCCGGCCATACTGATTGGTTTGAGCCTTTACGTCGTTGCGAGCCAATTGTGTGCACTCGCCACATCCATCGAAACCTTGATGGCCGCACGCTTCCTTCAGGCACTGGGCGGGGCCGCCGGGATGGTACTGTCGCGCGCCATCGTCCGAGACCTGCACGGACGCGAGGCGGCGGCCAGTGTGCTGGGTTATATCACCATGGTGTGGGTGATGGTGCCGATGTTCGCTCCGGCCCTTGGCGGACTGCTGGACGAAATAGCGACGTGGCGCGCTTCATTTCACGTCCTCAGCATTTTCGGCATGGCGGTTCTGGCGTTGACCGTCTGGAAGTTACCGGAAACAAACCCGCCTTCTGCGCGTGACGCTGGTGTGGGCCGTAATCTGACGGCGGGTGCTGTTGCGCTCGTTCGAGAGTCGCGCTTTGTTGGCTACACGATGACGCTCGGGTTGTGCAGCGCGGTCTTCTTTTCCTTTCTTGCCGGTGCACCGTTCATCATGGTCGAAGTGCTGGGCCGCACACCACTGGATTACGGTTTGTGGTTCATGCTGATTTCGATTGGCTACATTACGGGTAATTTTCTTTCCGGGCGCTATTCGCAGACCATCGGGATCGATCGCATGATCACGATCGGTAATGGGCTTGCTGTCGTCGGTGCCGTGACGATGCTTGGTGCGGGGCTCGCCGGCATTCTGTCGCCCGTAACCTTGTTCGGACCAATGCTGCTGGTGACGCTTGGCAACGGGTTAACGATCCCGAACGGAACAGCCGCAGCCGTATCGGTACTACCAAAGACGATCGGGGCCGCGGCAGGATTGTCCGGATTCACGCAAATGGCGATTGGGGCAGCTGCGTCTCAGGTGACAGGATCATTGCAGGGAACAACACCACTTGTGGCATTGTGGATTATGGCTGCGGCTGCGGTTTTGGCGAGCCTGACGCATCAGACGATGCGACAGAGGGATCATTAACCCTTCCGGACAAAGCTGAAATAATAGCGCTGTCGGCCTTCACGGTCAGCTTTGGCTTCGTAGCGCGTGGCGGGCCAGTCTGCGGGGCGCACGCGCCAGTCTGCGGCAGTTTCAGCGGGCCAGTCGAAGTGGCCGCATGACAGGATGGCGTGCAGGCCGGTGCGAACGTAGTCAGCAATATCGGTGGCGAAGCGGAATTCGGCCCCCGGTTTCATGACGCGTGCAAGGTCCGTCAGGAAATCCTGCGTGACAAGGCGGCGCTTTGCATGACGCTTCTTGGGCCACGGATCGGGGAAGAGAATAAAACAGCGATCGATCTGGTTTTCCGGCAACCAGTCGATGACCTGCCGCGCATCGTCGTTATGCAGGCGGATATTTTTCAGATTGTGGCGGTCGATCTCGCCGAGGACCCTGGCAACACCATTCAGAAATGGTTCGCACCCGATGAGTCCAACAGACGGGTTGGCCTGTGCCTGCCATACAAGATGCTCGCCGCCGCCAAACCCAATCTCCAGCCAGACGGCGCGGCATTCATCATCGAACAACGCCGGGGCGATGCTCTCAGGTGTCAATGTTTCAAAGGGCACCCGCAACATGGGCAAACGGTCTGCCATCAACCGTTCGCGGTACGAACTGAGCGCATGCCCTTTTTGACGGCCAAAGAGGCGACGCGCCGGGCGCTTTTGCTCTTTGCCCGGCTCGTTTGTATTCGCCATCGTGCGCTACAAAACCTGCCTTACACCGCAGATTTGAGTTTGTCGGCCAGGTCTGTCTTTTCCCAAGAGAAACCGCCATCTGCATCGGTGTCTCGACCAAAATGGCCGTAGGCTGCCGTGCGGGCGTAGATCGGCTTGTTCAGATCGAGGTGTTCGCGAATGCCGCGTGGCGAAAGATCCATCGTGTTTGCAATGGCTTTTTCCAGAACCTCGGCAGGTACCTTGCCGGTGTCACCCGTGTCCACATAAACGGATAGCGGCTGGGAGACGCCAATCGCATACGACAGCTGGATCGTGCACCATTCGGCAAGTCCGGCGGCAACGATGTTCTTGGCGAGATAGCGCGAGGCGTACGCTGCAGAGCGGTCAACCTTTGTCGGATCCTTACCGGAGAAAGCGCCGCCTCCATGAGGTGCTGCGCCGCCGTAGGTATCAACGATGATTTTTCGTCCTGTCAGACCGCAATCGCCATCTGGTCCACCGATTACGAATTTACCTGTCGGATTGACGTGCCACTGGGTATCTGCAGTGATCCAGCCGTCCGGCAGGCAGGCGGTGATCGTTGGCTCCACAAGTGCGCGAATGTCGGTGCTTTCCAGCCCGTCAGCATGCTGAGTGGACAGCACGATCGACGACGCCCGTACCGGCTTACCGTTCTCATAAACCACGGATACCTGACTCTTGCTGTCCGGCTCCAACTGCGCGAGTTCGCCAGATTTACGTTTGGCTGCCAGCTTTTCGAGGATCATGTGGCTGTAATAGATCGGTGCAGGCATCAACGCCGGCGTTTCCTGGCACGCATAGCCGAACATGATGCCCTGGTCGCCAGCACCTTCATCCTTGTTGCCAGCCGAGTCCACGCCTTGCGCAATGTCGGCAGACTGCTCGTGAAGGTGGTTTTCTACGATCGCGTTCTTCCAGTGAAACCCATCCTGCTCGTAGCCGATGTCCTTCACAGCTGCGCGCGCAACTTCCTCAACGTCGTCTTTCGTGATGCTGGATGGTCCGCGCGTTTCGCCTGCGATCACGATCCGGTTTGTTGTGGTCAGCGTCTCGGCGGCGACACGGACAGACCATGGATCCATCCCTTCCTTGATTGCACGACCAAAGAACAGATCTACAATTTCATCAGAAATCCGGTCAGAAACCTTGTCTGGATGCCCCTCCGAAACGGACTCACTCGTAAACATGTATGAACTACGCGCCATAACACTCTCCCCGTCGTACTTACGAATTTTCTGGAATAAAGATGTTCAAGACCGACGCACGGCCTGCCACCCCAACTACTGCGCGGCTTCTTCGCCGATCGCTTTCACAAGATCAATGATTCTTTTGCGCGTCGCCGGATCCTGCACGCTGGTGAACGCGGTCATCAATTCGTTACGTTCTTCCAGGCGAACCGGATTTGCCGTGTAGGTTGCACCAGGGCTTTCTGCAAAGCCCCCCATGTCTGCAACGTTCAATTCCAGCTCAAGGCCTTCGAAAAACTTATAGACGGGCACTTCGAGCAATTTTGCGAGGAGGAAAATTCGGCTCGCACCGATGCGGTTTGAACCTTTTTCATACTTCTGAATTTGCTGAAACGTAAGACCTAGCTCGTTTCCGAGTTCGGTTTGCGTGAGTTTCTTGCGTTTGCGGAAGTGTTTCACGCGCTCGCCAACGAACGTGTCTATTGGATGCGGCTTGCGGTTCAGGAACAGCAACTCTGCTATGTCCGACCGTTCTTCCGACTTGTCACCCAGTTCCATTGCCACAGAGCCCACCCTGTAATGTGTACTACTCAACCCCAAGTCATTTACGGGCGGCACTGCTTGCGCGTCAAGGTTGTGTTGCGACTATTTCTACACCCTTGCGCCGTCTAGCGAGTAATGTGGCCAGAATACACAGCACTATGATGAACCAGAATGGTGCATTGCCAAAACGCGCAAAGAGTGTTGGAGGCAATGGTGTCGGCAGTTCCACATCTATGACACCGCGCGCGTTGAGCGCCAATTGCTGTGTAACCCGGCCAACCGGGGTGATGACGCCGGAAATGCCATTATTGGAGACGCGAACCAGAGGCAAACCCTCTTCGACAGCACGTACCCGTGCCTGGTGGAAATGCTGACGTGGTCCGGCCCAACGCCCAAACCACGCATCATTCGTGACGACGAGCAACCAGGCTGGTCGTTCGGCTGTCGTGATCAGCGCGCCGGAGAAGATGACTTCGTAGCATATCAATGGCGTAACAGGAGGCAGTCCGGGTACGGTCAAAGTGCGAGCGCCTTTGCCTGGCGAAAAACCTCCACGCAGTTGTGTCAACTGACGCAGACCTACGGCCTCCAGCACGGACTGAAACGGCAAATACTCCCCGAATGGGACGAGATGCTGTTTGTCGTATTGTGCCAGCCGGCGCGCGCTATCGTCGAAGGCCAGCAGGGTGTTGTACGTTTCACGCTCACCTGACGCGCTGTTGCCTGCTGCTTTTATGCGCAGAGCTCCTGTCAGAAGGGATTTGTTGTCTGGAAGCAGCGCCGCAATATCCTTGAGCGCCTGAGGGGTGCGCAACGGAAGAAAAGGCATCGCCGCCTCGGGCCAAATCACGTGCGTTATGGCTGCGAGATCATCCACGCGACCTTGCTGGTTTTGCCGGGATAACGTCAGAAGCTGGTCGAAAACCCAGCGTCGCAATTCCGGCCGCCATTTCTTATTTTGAGGGATCGCGGGCTGGACAAGCCGCAAGAGGACATCCGATTGCGCGGCCGTCGTGAGCGTTGTGCGATGCCAGCCATAACCAAGACCGATGCTTGTTAGCAGGATGCCACACCCGGCAAGCACAGATGTCTCGCGCATCGATAAACGCCCCCGGAGCGCGTCGAGTGCCAGCAGAATTGGTACCGTGAAAAGTATCACAGCGAGCACGTTCAAACCGTTGGTTCCGATGAGCCCGGCCCATTGCAACGTCAGACTGTTTCCCGTGAGGCTGTCGCCAACCGGATTCCAGGGAAAGCCGGTGAAGATGTTTCCGCGCAGCCATTCCGACAAACCGATCGCTGCACCGAGCGGAAATGCAGAACGCCAGCCCGACACCCACAACGTGTGTGCAAGCGCTGTCGCCGCAGCGAAGAAAAGCGCCAGCCCCCCTGGCAGAAGGGTGATGGCAAAGGGAATCAGCCAGGCGAATTTGTCGGCTTCAACAAGAAATGGCTCCACGATCCAGTGCAGGCCAAACGTGAAGTAACCAAACCCGAACCACCACCCCGTGACTGCGGCTCGATTGAACGATGCCCGCACCGGCGCGGTGGTGGCCTCTGCTTCTGGGGACTCAAGCATGAGGCTGAGCATTGGAAGGGTCAGCAACAGCACCGGCCAAAAAAACAAAGGCGCAACGGCCAGCACTGACACGGCACCCAACCCGAACGCGAGGGCGTATCGCTGCCATGACTTGAGGTGTGCGAACTCAAGCACCGCCCTTGTTATACGTATTTGCAAACGTTCTCGCCGCCGCTGGGTCTGGTTCACGCGGTATACGGGCTCCGCCACGTCAGCTAACCTTGGTTTCGGGTGGCGCGTATGGCGCGTCGCCAGCCGCACTCCCGTCTCCCTCATCGGAGGTCGGTTTTACAGCAGTCAGAATGCGCAACCTCTTGATGCGACGCGGATCGGCATCAAGAACCTCAAATTCGTATCCACTCGGATGCGGCACAACCTCACCGCGAACCGGAACACGATTCACGAGCGTGAAAACCAAACCACCAAGTGTCTCGATATCTTCCTCGTCCTCACCTTCGACGAGTTTGCATTCCAGGAATTCCTCAAGCTCGTCGATCGGCGTGCGCGCCGACGCAACAAGGCCAAGTGCAGGATCACGCTGAATCTGGCTTGTGGCGTTCTCGTCGTGCTCATCCTCGATTTCCCCGACTACCTCTTCAATCAGATCCTCAATAGACACGAGCCCATCTGTCCCACCGTACTCATCGACCACCATTGCGAGATGCACGTGTGTCGATTGCATCCGGAGCAACAAGTTCACGGCTGGCATAGAGGGGGGTACGAAAAGCACGTCGCGCAACAAGCGTGTCGAAGCAATCGGTTTACCCAGATCCTTTTCTGACACTCCGATCGTCGCGACACGGGGAGCCTCCTCGCCATTCCCGTGCGTTCTGGTGCCCGTGTCGACCTCCGAACCGGAAGCCCCATTTTTCTTTTTTGATTTTTTCTCCGTCGCACCGGTCAACCAGGCCATGAGATCCTTGATGTGGATCATTCCGCGCAGATCATCGAGGGTTTCGCTATAAACCGGGATGCGAGAATGACCGACATCCTGGAACAACGCCAGAAGACGTCCCAACGAAGCCTGCTCGTCAACAGCGACAATGTCTGCACGCGGCACCATCACATCTTCGACCCGCAGTGTGCCGAAGCGTAGTGTTCTCATGAGCATATCGCGCTCAAGCTGCGTGAAGTCCGAGGTTTCTTCGTTCTGTTGGCCCAGTGCTTCGACAAGCACCTGCCGCAAGCCCGGTGATGCGATGCCGAGGCTTGTTTTGAGAGAATGTAACCAACCTGAGGGTTCCTCGGACTGCGACGTAGAATCGTCGACTGTGTCCTGCAATTCGTTCGGTGATAACGGAGCTATGCTCCCCTCCAAACCTGACGCGTCTCCGGATTTTTGGTCAGTCACGGTTGTCCATGCTCCGCAGTGGTGAGACGTTCCGTGTTTTCAGAACCGTTTTCGATATAGGGATTTTTTATCCCAAGATCCTTCAGGACCAACACTTCGATACGCTCCATGTCTTGTGCTTCTTCTTCGTTCTCATGGTCATGTCCGAGCAAATGCAACGCTCCATGGATCACGAGATGCGTCACGTGATTGTGTACAGTAACGCCAAGTTCGGATGCCTCGCGAACAACCGTTTCGAACGCCAATGCGATGTCGCCGATATATTCATCATCGCCGGACGGAAATGACAAGACATTGGTCGCCATATCCTTTTGTCGAAACTGGATATTGAGATCGCGAATACGTGCATCGTCCGACAAAAGCACGGTGACTTCTGACCGCGTTATTCCGTCCGACAGCTGCGCCCAGAGCGCAGACATCGCATGCCGCACGAGTTCGTCCGTTATGCCGTGAGACTGCCATGCCGGGGTGTCTGTAACGACTTCGACCATTATGTTTGACGCATTTGACATCTGGAGACCGCATCAGGATGCGGATTTTTCTGCCTTTTCGTACGCTGCAACAATTTTGGCGACCAAGGCGCGACGCACGACATCGCTTTGCTTGAAGCGTATGCTGGAAATGTCGTCGACGTTGTCGAGCAGGCGGATTGCCTCGTCCAGGCCCGATTTCTGTCCTGGGGGAAGATCGATCTGACTGGGATCTCCAGTGACTACCATTTTGGAGTTCTCGCCCAGGCGCGTCAGAAACATTTTCATCTGCATGCTGGTACAGTTCTGCGCCTCGTCGAGTATGACAAAAGAATCTGCCAGTGTGCGACCGCGCATGAAGGCCAGCGGTGCAATTTCGATTACACCGGTTTCCAAACCTTTTTCCACCTTCTCTGGAGGTAAAACGTCGTAAAGCGCATCATACAGCGGGCGAAGGTAAGGATCGACCTTGTCGCGCATGTCACCCGGCAAAAAACCGAGACGCTCGCCAGCTTCTACCGCAGGCCGTGACAAGATCAGACGCTCCGTCAATCCGCGTTCCAGAAACGATGCGGCAAACGCGACAGCAAGATAGGTCTTGCCGGTGCCTGCCGGACCTGTACCGAACACCAGGTCGGTGGTTTCGAGCGCACGTATATAGTCACTCTGCGCCATCGTGCGTGCCGTGATCTGGCGTTTGCGCGTGCGGATCTGAGCCGCGCCCTTTGGCGTCGGTGCGGTCGTTCCCTGCTGTCTGGACATGGACGCTTTCGTTTGGGGCTGCATGTTCGGTGCCCCTGCATGGCGAATGGCGCCATCGACGTCGCCAGCGGAAATTTCGGCGCCGTCTTCCAGTCGATCATAGAGCTCAAGAAGTACGGCACGCGCCGTTTCACAGGAGTCCTTTGGACCGGTCAACCCGATCACATTGCCCCGTACCACGGCGACAATGCCCAGGCGGTCCTCGATCAGGGCAAGGTGCGCGTCGAACTCGCCGAGCAGGCGTGACAGAACATTGTTGTCTTCGAACTCCACCGTCAGGCTATCGGCGCTGCCGGACCCGGTGCTCTTGTCTCTGCTGCTGGCCAAAGTGGACTCCGGAATGAAGGTCAATCGTTTCTAGTCAAGTGAGGCGACGGCCACGACGGTACTGCAGAATGCAGTGCCATGGCATACGAAATGCGATGCTTCTGCGCCAAGGATGGATTGGAGATTGTCCGTCACGGGGCCACAATTTGCCCGATGAGGCTGTTCGGTCCGCCATGCGTGATTTCCACGTCACAGATATGGCCCAACCGGTCGACGGCACTTTCCACAAGGACAGATTGCAGCCAGGGTGAGCGTCCTATCACCTGGCCATTCAACTTGCCCGGGCGTTCGAACAGCACCGGCATCGTACGCCCGACGCAGGAGGCATTGAATGCAAGCTGCTGTTCATTCAACAAATTCTGCAAGTCGGCGAGGCGTTGAACTTTCACGTCTTCCGGAATCTGCCCTTCCATGGTCGATGCGGGTGTGCCGGGTCGGCTTGAATATTTGAACGAGTAGGCCTGGGCGTATGTCACATCACGCACCATCTGCAACGTGGCCTCGAAATCAGCATCGGTTTCACCTGGAAAGCCGACAATGATGTCGGTGGACAGCGCAAGGTCTGGCCGGGCGTTGCGGATACGGGCTACAATCTCCCGATACTCGGCACCGGTGTGCTTGCGGTTCATAGCCGCGAGAATACCGTCAGAGCCAGCCTGAAACGGCAGATGTAGATACGGCATCACCTTGGAGTTGTCGCGATGGACCGCAATCAGGTCGTCGGTCATATCGCGTGGATGACTCGTTGTGTAGCGCAGGCGCTCCAGACCATCGATGTCCGAAAGGCGGTTGAGCAAGTCAGCAAGACTTGCTGTGCCACCGTCCAGTGCATCACCGTGATAAGCATTCACGTTCTGACCAAGCAGCGTGATCTCGCGCACACCGGCTGAGGCCAGTTTTTTCGCCTCTTCGAGAATTGCGGCGACGGGGCGCGAAAACTCCACGCCTCGCGTGTACGGCACAACACAGAATGTACAGAACTTGTCGCAACCCTCCTGCACTGTGAGGAATGCTGTTCGTGAACGGATCGCGCCGCGCATCGGCTTGCGCTCTGGTAGCGCTGAGAACTTGTCGTCTTCCGGAAACTCGGTGTCGACAATCTGACGGTTCTCGGCCCGCGATCGCGCCATAAGCTCGGGCAATCGGTGATAGCTCTGCGGCCCAACGACCAAATCTACAACCGGTGCGCGCCTGATGATTTCCGCACCTTCCGCCTGTGCGACACAGCCAGCCACCGCAATCCGCGTTTCCTTGCCCTGGCTGGTGCGCTCTTCTTTCAGTTTCCGGATACGCCCCAGATCCGAGTAAACCTTCTCCGCCGCCTTCTCCCGGATATGGCACGTGTTGAGGACAACCATATCGGCATCCGCGATATCATCTGTCAGCTCGTAGCCGTCCGCGCCCATCGCCTCGGACATACGTTCGCTGTCATAGACATTCATCTGGCAGCCATAGGTCCGGACGTGCAAACGCTTCACCCGGGGCGCAGGGGCTTCTGAGTCTGAACTCTCGACCTGGTCGAGGAAAGGGGTGTCCTGCACGATGCGGGCTCTTTCATGAACGGTTGCCTCAACCGGCTTCGTGTGCCGGCCGCGGGATCTCAACGGGCGTCATATCTTGTGTCTCGGCAATTGCCAAATCCGCAGATGTCCCATCGTCATCAACCTGCCCGCCGTGGCGCAACATCGCCGCCACATTCGCCCGCACCTGTTGCTCCGTTTCGGAGGCCAGCGCCTTCCTGTCCTCGAAATCATCAAGGGGAACGGGTGCGCTTATCCGCACATGAACATCGAGCGGGCCTGAGCACAGCAGGTCCCAAGCGTGACTGGCGAGATTCATATCACCGTACCACGCGACTAACGGTCGGCCTGCGCGACCAAGCGGAAGGCCTGACGCATGCGTGTAGGCAAGCGCCACAGTCTGCACCTGCACACTCTCCAATCCAGGGATTGTCGTGTCTTGCGCTTTCGCGGGAGGCCGA
Organism: uncultured Hyphomicrobiaceae bacterium; assembly: GCA_937931785.1. Taxonomy (GTDB): domain Bacteria; phylum Pseudomonadota; class Alphaproteobacteria; order Rhizobiales; family CALHAX01; genus CALHAX01. The sequence continues at coordinate 23,765 of CALHAX010000035.1, forward strand.
ACAGCGGCGAAGAGCGAACTCTTGAAGGGGAGCACACGGTTGCCGTCTCCGCTCGTGCCTTCGGGAAAGAAAATCACCTTGTCACCTGCCGTGAGCCGCTCTGCGATCTTTCGAGAGGTATGCTGGACCGATGATCGGCGCGTCCTGTCGATGAACAGGGTGCGCTGCAGTTTGGCGAGCCAGCCTACGAATGGCCAACTAGCAACTTCCAGCTTTGCGACGAATGACACAGGCGTGACCGCACTGAGCACGACAATATCCAGCCAGGACTGATGATTGGCGACCAGCAACAGCGGGCGGGCGCTTTCAAGACTGCCTGAGGTGTGGATTCGGATGCCAAGCAACCAAGCCAGTTGCCTGTGATACCAATGCGGAAAAATGACAGCACGCGGTGACTTCATCGCCAACAAGAGAGCCTGCACAGGCATAAGCGGCACCGTGAACACGACGAATGCGATGCCTATGGCAATGGCTCTGAGTGCTCTCATCCGGTTTTGTACTCATTCCTACCCGAAAAACGTTAGCGCGTTATGCGGCTGGTTCGCTAGCAAAACCACGGGCCAGAAGCAACGCATCACAGGGACCGCCGTCACGTCCTGCGCGGTAGTAGCGCTTGCGGCGCGCGATCTCTATGAAACCATTTTGCTCATAGAGCCGCCAGGCAGCGGCATTGTCCTCTGCGACCTCGAGAATCACGCGACGGGTGTTTGTTCCATCCGTTTGCGCGATGAGGACCTGAAGCAATGCGGTTGCCACGCCTTGTCGACGCGATGCCCGTTTCGTGGCGATCATGATGATCTCGATATCATCGCCTGCCTGACGCGCTTCGATGAAGCCGACTGGCGATGCATTGGCATTCATCGCAACGAGCGATCGCGATGTCGGCGTATTCAGTGTGGACCAAGCCACGGGTTCAGATGCCCCGATGACAGCGTCAAACGCCGGTCCGTCCATGGCGTTTGCGGGCCTGATACTCAGACCATGCATCGGCCCCGGCATGTCAATTTGCCTGCCACTGCAGCGCAAATCCGCTTTGCGGCTTAGCGTCCGGCGCGCGAAGGTAAAGCGGAGACAGTGGTCCAGTGGTGGGTTTGCGATCGCGTGCAAGTTCTGCAACGGCAAGCGCAGACACTTCGACATCGGTTTCGATAATCTCGGGTAATGCGTGTTCAGGCCACGGCACAAGCGGTGCGCCAGATCCAATAGCTGCTGCAACGGGTTCAGGAAGCATCAAGGGGACCTGCTCTGGTGCGCAGATCACCGGCTTGGCCATGGTCGGAACAGCTTTGCCATCAACACACGCGAAAGACTGCAAGTAGACCTGATCGCGGCGCGCGTCCCTTATGATGGCGAAGTTGCCCGGCAGATTGTCGTGCTGCCGTTCCGCAGTTTGCGCCATGGCTTCGAGCGTTCCAATGCCAATAAGCGGAATGTCCGTTGCCAGCGTCAAGGCACGCGCTACAGCAATGGCCACGCGCACGCCGGTAAATGTTCCCGGACCGGTTGTAACAGCGATGCGGTCAATTTTCTCAAGAGTGAGATCGGCGGTCTCGAGAACGCGCTGAACCATCGGGAGGAGGGCTTCCGCGTGGCCTCGGGTCATTCGCGTGTGTTCATCCGCCAACGCCGCGACATCGCACTCGTGATAACGCAGGATCGCTGCAGAACACGCAGCAAAACACGTATCAAACGCGAGTACATTCATGACGGAAACCGTCTGATACTATCAGACGACCGGGCGCACTTCCTGCACTTCAGGAATGAAGTGCTTCAGCAGGTTTTCGATGCCGTGCTTCAGTGTCGCCGTTGAACTCGGGCAACCGGCGCACGCGCCACGCATGTGCAGATAGACGATGCCCTGCTCGAAGCCATGGAACGCAATATCGCCGCCGTCCTGCGCTACAGCTGGGCGGACACGCGTATCCAGCAACTCTTTGATCGTGTTGACAATTTCTTCGTCTGCAGGATCGTAACTGCCTTCAGTGGCGTTCCCTGTTGCATCCGAACCCGTGTTCAGAACCGGGGCACCGGACAGATAGTGTTCCATGATAACGCCAAGGATCGCTGGCTTGAGATGCTGCCATTCTTGCTCACCTTTCGTCACCGAAATGAAGTCTGCACCGAGAAATACGCCTTCGACACCATCAATGCCGAAAAGACGCCCGGCCAATGGCGACTGGGATTCAGCCTCATCAGCAGCGCGGTAGTCCTTCGTTCCGTCGGCAAGAACGGCCTGGCCCGGGATGAACTTGAGGGTGGCCGGATTAGGGGTTGCTTCGGTCTGGATGAACATTGTCAGTCTCCATTGCCCAATGAGAGGGCTGAATGCACACAGCGGAAAGGTGATATGGTGCTACTTTAGAATTATTCTAGTATACCAACGCGTGCAGGTAAAGATCGACCTTGCAACGCTGCGTTACCAAAATCGCAAATCAAGCAAGTGAAGCGATCTCTTCAAGCGTCAAGGTGCCCGGCACGATGTAGATCGGAACCGGGAAATCACCCGCCATGCTGCCAGTTCCGAGCGAAGAGACCAGCGGACCAGGTCCTCGCCGGTCGCTGGCCGCACCCAGAACAAGCACAGCAACATCCTCGTCCTGCTCGATAAACCGGGTGATCTCGTCAGCCTTCTTGCCCTCACGAAACACGGTTTCGGTATGCAATTCGGCATATCCGAACTCGACCAGCTTCTCACGGTAGATCGCAAACATTTCGCGTGCGCGGACTTCACCCCCACCCTGGTTCAAATTGCCAAAGCTGGACCACCCGCCTGCACCTGCAGCTTCTGTAATATGCATCAGACAGATGGAGCCGTTCGTGCGCTGCGCCACGCGGGCAGCGAAGAACAACGCGACGGAGCATTCCGGCGTGCCGTCGACGATCACCAGGAATTTGCGACGGTGGCCTTCTTCGAAGACCCGACGCTTCGTGTGTTCAACCATGAAATTTGCCCAAGCCTGTGCGCTTCGACACCAGCCCGGCGTCGTGCAACTGAATTGTGAACACGCTTACTTAAGCGCTATCGGATGAATCCGACAATCTCTTTGACTACATTCATGTTGGCATCCGCGAGCACGCGCGCCCGCTCAGCCCCGTCACTCAGGATGCGGTCAATCTCGCCCGGGTCATCCATCAATCGGCGCATTTCATCGCCTACGGGCCCAACTTTTGCGACCATGATATCTGCCAGTGCGCCCTTGAGATCCGAGAATTGTGCGCCACCGAACTGGCTCAGAGTGGCTTCAACTGTCTCGTTTGCGAGCGCAGCATAGATGCCAACAAGGTTTTCTGCCTCGGGCCGAGCTTCAAGACCCTTCGGTTCCGATGGCAGACCATCCGGGTCTGTTTTCGCCTTGCGGACCTTCTTGGCGATTGAGTCCGCATCGTCGGTCATATTGATGCGGGAGAGATCGGACGGATCGGACTTCGACATTTTCCTGGCACCATCGCGCAATGACATGACGCGTGTCGCCGGACCTGTGATCAAAGGTTCCGGCAATGGGAAGAAGCCATCCGGATGCCCGGCATTCGTCGCGCTTTCCGCAAAATCGACGTTGAACTTCTGAGCAATGTCGCGGGCCAGTTCGAGGTGCTGCTTCTGGTCGTCGCCGACCGGTACATGTGTCCCGCGGTAGACCAGAATGTCAGCAGCCATCAGATCGGGGTAGGTGTACAGGCCAACCGAAGCGTTTTCCTTATGCTTGCCCGCCTTCTCCTTGAACTGGGTCATGCGGTTGAGCCAGCCCATGCGCGCAACGCAATTGAAGATCCATGCAAGTTCCGCGTGACCGGACACCTGGCTCTGATTGAAGACGATGTGTTTCGTCGTATCGATTCCGGCTGCGATATAGGCCGCCGTGACCTCGCGCGTGTTGTGCGACAGTTCCGCCGGATCCTGCCACACGGTGATCGCGTGGAGGTCCACCACGCAGTAGATGCAATCGTAGTCAGCCTGCATCTCGGCGAAACGCTTGATTGCGCCAAGGTAGTTGCCGAGGTGAAGATTACCGGTCGGTTGCACACCGGAGAACACGCGTTCTGGAATCGCCATGGGAGCTGTTTCTTGAATGAAGCTGCAGTCGCGGCGTTATGGCCGGGCGCTCGCCAACGTGCAAGCGGCTTGGTGCGCGACGTGATCACGCCTTACGGTCGCGGCGCATCATCTGCATCAGGTTGCGGAGCTTGAACGCGCCGGTCACTTCGACGGCGACTGCGAAGACGAAAAGGCCAACCGTCACGAGAGCTGCGAGTGCTGCAAACTGCACGAACGTCCCGGCTGACGGGGCAAAGAGCGGCGCGCCGTAAATGGCACCGACCCAGAGTACGGCCCCCATGATCGCACTTGACAACACGATCCGCGGAACGGCGCGGCGGATCTGTTCATCAAGCTCGAAGTGCCCGCGCACGCGCAGCGTGCTCCAGAGCAAACCAGCGTTCACCCAACCGGCCAAAGTCGAGGCTGCCGCGATACCGACATGCGGTGGCCAGCCGTTTTCACGCAACCAGAAAAACAGCGCGAGCGATGCCGCGACATTCACGATCAAACCGACGCCTGCATAAATCATGGGCGTACGCGTATCTTCGCGAGCGAAGTAGGCGGGCGAGAATACCTTGATGAGCACGAACGAAGGTAGACCCCAGGCGAACGCCGCAAGACCCAATGCGGTTGCGCTGCTGTCGGCCGACGAGAACGCGCCACGTTCGAAAAGAACACGAATGATCGGTTCCGGAATGACAAACAGGGCCACCGCGGCAGGAAGCGTGAGAAGGAGCGAAAACTCGAGCGATCGATTCTGACTTTCCGTGACAGCATCAATCTCGCCAGCGCGCAGCAGACGGGCAATATCGGGCAAGAGTACAACACCAATGGCGATGCCGACGATGCCCAACGGAAGCTGATAAATGCGATCTGCGTAATAGAGATACGCCATCGCGCCTGCTTGTAGCGACGCAATCATGGTTCCCACGAGAATGTTGATCTGCGTAATGCCGCCGGCGAGGACCCCTGGGATGCCGAGTGTGAAGAGGCGCCGCACTTGCGGTGTCAAACGAGGGCGACGCAGGGCCAGCCCCATTCCGGCCCGTTGTGCGGCTATCGCCAGCAATGCAAGCTGCAGTGCCCCCGCAATCGACACACCCCACGCCAGCATGAAGCCAGCTTTGGGCGAATTCTGAAACCCGAGCGCCCAGGCGATCAGCATTGCGATGATGAGCACAATGTTGAGCAACACGGGCGCGGCGGCGGCGGCGGCGAACCGGTTCATGGCGTTCAGAACACCTGAGAGGAGCGCCACCAGTGACATGCATAACAGGTACGGGAACGCGATCCGGGTGAGAACCACGGCGAGGTCGTACTTCTCTGGATCCTCAGTAAACCCCGGAGCGACGACAAACATGAGCCATGGCATCGCCAACTCTGCGACCGCGGTCAGCACCAGCAGTGCGAACAAAAGCACGGCCAGCGCTTCCTCGGCAAACCTGCGGGCGGGACCTGGTCCATCGCCCTCAAGACTCTTGGCAAACAACGGCACAAAGGCCGCGTTGAATGCACCCTCACCGAAAATACGCCGGAACAGGTTCGGAAACCGGAATGCGGCAACGAACGCCTCCGCAACCGGACCTGTGCCCAAAAGACCGGCAATCAGGATGTCGCGAGCGAACCCGAGGATACGGCTCACCATCGTCAGGCCACCAACCGTGGCAAAGGCGCGATAAAGTTTCATTGCCGTTCGGTAGACGAGGCAGCGCAAGCGGGCAAGATGAAGGAAGCCACACTCCGCACTTGCTGCACGGCATACCTCCGCAGATGCACGTTTACTGCAATGCAATGCGATGCGAAGTCAGTGCGCCTGCACCGTCAGGGCCGGGGTGGGATTGAACACGTCGGTTGCGGTATCCGGATCGAGAACAGGCCGTAATGTGTCGGCAATCAACTTGCGGCGGTTTTCATCACTGATTTTCTTACCCATCAAATCAGTGACATAAAACACGTCAACAATTTTTTCTCCGTATGTGCTGATGTGCGCCGAGTTGATGTCAAGATTGAGCGCTGAAAGTGTGCGCGTCAGATCGTGCAGAAGGCCGGGGCGATCGAGGCCTTCCACTTCGATGACCGTGAACTCATCAGAAATGCCATTGTCGACAAAGACCTCGGGTGGCACCGTGAATGCCATTGCGCGACCGGTTGCCGATGCGTTCTCTGTCACGATCTGATCGAGATAGGTCTTGCCGCGGAGAAGTTTCTCGATTGTGTCTGCGATCCGACCTACGCGGCGCAGCTCATCATCGTCTTCCTCGAATGCCCGCTGGATCACGAATGTATCCAAGGCTATTCCAGTGCGCGTCGTATAGATGTTCGCACCGACAATGTTGGCTCCGGATGCCGAGCATGCCCCTGCCATTGCTGCGAGCAAATTGGGATGGTTCGGGGTGAGAATTGTCAGTTCCGTCGACGCCGTAAATGCATCCGTCGCGTAGTCCGTCGCGAACGCGAGTTCTTTCTTTTGCGCATAATGTAGAAGCCGCGCGTCCGATATCTGCCGGTCGACATCGGTCCGCAACCAATAGGCATCATAATGCTGCTCGGCGACAGCTTCTTTTTCATCTGCCTGCCAATCGGCGAGCGCATCCATGAACTGCCCGCGGGCGTGCGCCACGCGCTCCTTGCGGCTCATGCGGGAATGTCCGCCCGCCAGAACAAGTTCGGTCTCGTAGTAGAGTGTTCGTAAAAGCTGGCCTTTCCAACCGTTCCACACGCCAGGGCCAACCGCGCGAATGTCTGCCACGGTGAGGATCAGTAACAGGCGTAAACGCTCCATCGTTTGCACGATGTCGGCGAAATCACGAATGGTCTTGGGGTCGCTCAGGTCTCGGCTCTGCGCGCATTCACTCATCGTCAAGTGCTGCTCGATCAGCCATGCAACCGTTTCGGTTTCGTTGCTGGTCAGACCGAACCGGGGACAGAGTTCGCGCGCGACACGCGCACCAGCAATGGAATGATCCTCCGGACGCCCTTTCGCGACATCATGCAGGAATGCCGCCACGTAGAGCACACGTTTATTGCGGATCGCTTCAATAACTTCCGTCGAAAGCGGCAGATCTTCGTCGAGCACGCCATGATCGATTTCCGACAGCACACCCACGGTTCGTATAAGGTGTTCGTCCACTGTAAAGTGATGATACATGTTGAACTGCATCATCGCGACAACCTTGCCAAAGTCAGGAATGAAACGCCCAAGAACACCCGCCTCGTTCATCTTGCGAAGGACGGGTTCCGCGCTTTGCTTGGATGTCAGCATATCCAGGAACATCGCGTTGGCGTGCGGATCATTGCGCAACTTGTCATCGATCAGGTTGTAGGATCGGCGAACAGCACGGATGGCCTGAGGGTGAAACGCCACATTCAGTTTTTCAGCCTGGGCAAACAGGCGGATCAGGTTCACCGGATCACGTTTGAATATTTCTCTGTTTTCAATGGAAATTCGACCATTGTCGATCTTGAAATCAGTTTGGCGTTTGAGCTGAATGCGTCGACGCCATGTCAGAGGTGCAAGGATACGATCCAGAGACGGAGCCTGTTTCAACTGCTTCATTTCGAGATCAGCGCACACGACCCGAGTCAAATCGCCGACTTCCTTGGCAACCAGAAAATAGTGCCGCATGAAGCGCTCTACACCCCGTAACCCCGAGCGATCCGCATAACCAAGGCGCTCCGCCATCTCTTGCTGGACGTCGAAAGATATGCGTTCTTCGGCACGTCCCGTGAGAAAGTGCAATGCGCAGCGGACCGACCATAAAAAATCTTCCGACTTGTTGAATGACGAAAACTCGCGCTCGGAAAATACGCCTGCATCCACGCTTTCATGATCCGTCGCGTCAGTATTCCGGAGATACTTGATCAGCCAGTGCAGGGTATGCAGGTCGCGTATACCACCCTTCCCGTCCTTTACGTTGGGTTCTACAACATAGCGCGACGAGCCAGAGCGCTCATGTCGTTGATCACGCTCCGCCAATTTTGCAGTTATAAACTCGCGTGCCGTGCCCTTGACGACATCTGCTGCAAACCGGGTTTCGAATTCTGCGAATAATTCTCTGTCACCGAATATCAAACGTGAATCGAGCACCGAAGTTCGAATCGTCATGTCAGAACGTGCAAAACTGATGGCTTGATCGACGTTGCGGACCGCGTGTCCAACCTTGAAACCGAGATCCCAGAGGAAATAGAGCACGTACTCTACAACGCTTTCGCCCCAAGCTGTCTGCTTGTAAGGGAGCAAAAACAAGAGATCGATGTCAGATCCCGGTGCGAGCATGCCGCGCCCGTAGCCCCCCGTTGCAACGATCGCCATGCGTTCAGCGTCTGACGGATTATGGGCGCGATAGACATGCGTCGTGGCGTAGTCGAAGATCAGCTCGATCATCTCGTCCTGAAAAGCCGAGAGCTCGGCAGCACAATCCCGACCGGACCCATGATGCAAGAGATTGGCCTCGGCACAGGCGCGCGCCTCAGCAATTACGATCTTCAAGTGTGCAAGGATTTCTGGCCGGGCGCGCGCCACATCATTTTCGCTTGTGTGGAGTAGCTCTGTCAGGGTTTTTCGCGCGGCTGCCGGATCAAAACGATCACTCACGGTGCATCTCCCAAATCCTTGAGGCGGTAGAGCGCGTCGAGTGCTTCACGCGGCGTGAGAGCATCCGGGTTGATCTCAGCCAAAGCATCCAGAGCTGGCGATGTGGCAGTTTTCCCGGTACCTGCACTTGCAGGACGCGTTGCAGCGAACAACGGGAGATCGTCAATCAACGCATCCGGGTTCTTGTTGTTGTCGTTTTCTTCCAGGAGTTGAAGAACCTCTCCCGCGCGATCAATGACGGGGCCAGGCAACCCGGCAAGCCGCGCAACCTGAATACCGTAGGATCGGTCCGCTGCGCCGGGCACAACCTTGTGGAGGAAAACGATTTCATCCTTCCATTCCTTCACTGCCATAGTGACATTTTCTGCGTCCGGCAGCCGGGACGCGAGGGCCGTCAGCTCATGGTAGTGCGTCGCGAATAGCGCACGGCAGCGGTTCACCGTTTGCAGATACTCTACGGTCGCCCATGCAATGGACAGGCCGTCGAAGGTTGCGGTGCCCCGGCCAATCTCGTCGAGGATCACGAGAGACCGTTCCGTTGCAAGATTGAGTATCCCTGCCGTTTCGACCATCTCGACCATGAATGTAGAGCGCCCACGCGCCAGGTCATCTGACGCGCCAACGCGCGAAAACAGACGATCTATGACGCCAATATGCGCCCCTCGCGCGGGCACGAAGGAGCCCATTTGTGCCATGACCGCTATAAGTGCGTTCTGACGCAGAAACGTCGATTTACCTGCCATGTTCGGGCCCGTCACAACCCAGATTCGTGCATCCCCATGGTCATCGAACCCGCCATGCGCTCCTTCGGCCTGACGCAAATCGCTATCGGTTGCGGCATTATCCGTGCGTTTCGTAGCCCGCCCGAGAATGCAATCATTTTCGATAAACGGCCCATCGCCAGCGCGACGCAACGCCTGTTCAACAACCGGATGACGGGCTCCGTGGAGCGCAAAGGTTTCGCTGCGGTCGATTTTCGGGCGGATGTATCCCTCCTGTTCAGCAAGGAGAGCGAGTGCCGTATAACAGTCCAATTCTGCCAATGCATCTGCAAGCGCGGTGAGAACCTCCTGCCCTTGCGTAATACGCCCGGCGAGCTCGGAGAAAATGTCTTGCTCAATCGCAAGTGCGCGTTCACCCGCAGCCGTGATCCGGCCTTCGATCTCGCTCAACTCTGGCGTAACGAAGCGCACGGCGTTCGCAAGGCTTTGTTTGTGTTTGAACATCTCATCGTGCGGCGCTGCACGCAATATTTCTCCATTCGCCGCATTGACCTCGACAAAATATCCCAAAACGTTGTTGTGCTTGACCTTGAGCCCTTTAATGCCCGTCGTATCCTGATAACGGGACTGCATTTCGATCAGCACATTGCGGCTTTCGTCACGGAGTTTCCGGTTTTCATCCAGGTCAGCACTGTATCCGCTACAGACAAACTCACCGTCACGGCGATGTACCGGCAGTTCGTCGTTCAAGGCGGTCTGCAAGGCGGTTGCAAGTGCGGTGGCCTGGCTATCAAGTTTGGCTGTGAGCCGCTTCAGTTCATCGGGCAAGCCAAGCGGTGTGGTGACGGTGGATAGCTCAGTATGACATTTGATCGCGACCTGCACGGCATCACGCACGGCACCCAAATCACGCGGTCCACCACGGCCGACGGTCAACCGTGAGATCGCGCGGGCCATGTCCGGTGCCTGACGCAAGCCAGTTCGCATTGCGTCGCGCAACACGCGGGCATCGAGGAAAAAATCAACGACGTCGAGGCGCGCCGCAATTTCCACAGGATCGATCAGCGGGCTGGAAAGCCGGGCTGCGAGCTCGCGTGCTCCCGCGCCAGTGACGGTCATATCCATACAGTCAAGCAGGGATGATTTACGCTCCCCTGATGTGGTGCGCACCAGTTCGAGGTTTGCGCGCGTTGCGGCATCGATCACCATTACAGACGAGGGGCCAGTTTTTTTCGGTGCACGCAGCAGCGGTTTCGAACCAATTTGCGTCAAATCGATGTACTTCAGAAGACCGGCGACGGCTGCAAGTTCAAGCCGCGTGAATGTACCAAAGGCTGCCAGATCTGCGACACCAAGATTCTCCTTGAGATCGCGTTCACCAGCCTTCGCACGGAAATGGGCAGTTGGAAGTGGCGTACGCGCCGCGCCGATCATATCCATTGTCGCGCCAAGAACGGTATCCGACACGACCGTGTCCGGCACCAGAATTTCACTTGGAAGCAGTCGTGCCAGTTCACCTGCCAGATCTGCGAACGCAACTTCACCAACCAGGAATGCACCGGTTGAAATATCAATGGACGCCAAGCCGGCACGACGACCACCATCCCCCTGCTGTTCCGGCGATGTTGGGAAGCATGCGGTCAGATAGTTCGCACTCTGTGCGGTGAGGAGGGTTTCTTCGGTCAGTGTTCCGGGCGTTACCAACCGCGTTACATCGCGGCGTACAACTGATTTTGATCCTCGTTTCCTGGCTTCCGACGGGTCCTCAGTTTGTTCGCAAACGGCAACCCGAAACCCTGCACGAATCAGGCGTTGCAAATAGTCGTCGGCAGCATGAACCGGGACGCCCGCCATCGGAATATCTTCGCCAAGATGTTTACCGCGCTTCGTGAGGGTGATGCCCAATGCTTCACTGGCCTGGACTGCATCGTCGAAAAACAATTCATAGAAGTCCCCCATGCGGTAAAACAGAAGACTGTCAGGATTTGCTGCCTTGATCTCGGTGTACTGAGCCATCATGGGCGTCATTGCGGCGGCTTCCCCAGCCATGGAAGAAGATTCTGTTTTCCGTCTCTTTTTGACCTCTGTCGCGGGACCGTCACCTGATACGGCAGGCGGATTGCTGTCGTCCAAAGCGGATTGTCGTGGCATGTTCTCGCCCATTCAACTTTTCTCTCGTCTTCAGACCGTTCTGGCTGCATCGTTTTGCGCTGTCGACTGCTGCCCCCACCGAGCAGGAACTCTAGTGCGCACGCTCGCTTCGATAAAGGGCGATGCTGAAGGCATTTGAACTTCTCAACGTCCCATTCAAAAAATGGCTTGCACAGACAGGGCAATGCCGTTTGGTCAAACTCACTAAATGATGGAATAGCCCTCGCTGCCCACGCCTGCAGAGCGCCTCGCTGGTTTGAACGCACTCGGATCACCCTGCGCGCCTCCAATGGAACCTGCTCCCCCGGGAGACATGCGTATCGTATTTTACAACACGCCGCTGGGCAAACGGGCCTTGCGCTCGTCCGGTGCACCAAAATGGGCAAAGTACCGCGGATCAATTCTCTCCACAGGCAGGATCATGAGAACATCCGTCGTTCCGAACTGATGATCTATCACCGCGCCGTCCCCAACAAAGCATCCGAGCCGCAAATACGCCTTGATGAGCGGCGGCAGCTTGCGGAGTGCATCACGCGGCTTGATGTCTGACGCTGAGCGCATGTTCATATCCACCCGCAGGTGATCATGGGCTGCCACGGTCCATTCCGCCGGGGCTGCTGCATTGTGGTGCAAAAAACTCAGCACCTCGGCGTGTTCCTTTGGATCCGTACCCTCAAAACTCGCGCACCCGATCATTACCGAAATCCTGTGCTCTCGAATATATGTCCACAAGCCATGCCACAACAATTCGACGGTGCGCTTATTGCGATAGGGTTGCAGCACGCAAGATCGCCCGAGTTCAAGAAACTTGCAGTCCGGGCCACGCGCCTGAATCAGAGGGGTCAAATTGAATTCAGCCTGGGAATAAAAACCGTTCCGCTGGTCGGCAACATCCTGACGCAGCATTCGATAGGTGCCCACAACACGCCGCCGCCGCCGCCATGGGCTCGACGGTTTCGCATTTGCCCCACGATCTACGACAAGCAGGTGATCACACACCTTGTCGTAGGTATCGATATCGCGGCGCTTCAATCGTGTCGCAGTCGAGGGAATTGCCGACATTTCCTTGTAGAAAACCTGGAAACGAAGTCGTTGCGCACGTCGCACGTCGCTTTTTGATCGAGCCAGACGGACTTCAAGACTTCCGAGATTTCCATACACTTTCGCAGGCTGTTGTCGCAACCTGAACAGACTGTTTGCCCTGCGATTCGGCGCGCCGTTTTTAACGACTGGCGGTGGGCCAGCGGTACACGAAGCTTGCAACGCCTTTACTGGTTTTCGATGGGCGGACATGTGTTGATTTCCTCTGGCACGCGAAGCACCAAGCGCTCGTTGCGCGCCGATGAGATGGCGCATTGTCATCGACGTCAACGTTACAGGAAATTGTTCACTTGTGATCTACTTCTTTGGCGCTTGCACTGCAGGGTGCCTATACGTCTTACGACCAACTTTTAACAGATGGGCCTGCGGGGCATAAGCTACCCGACTTCTGACAGTGAGCCGTCTCCAGTTTCGGTCGTGCGGCCATGGCACCATTTGTCGATCACTTGTGCGAGATGTTCACGCTCGAATGGTTTCGTGACGAAATCCGACATGCCTGCCTCAAGGCAGCGGCGGCGGTCTTCTGCAAAAGCGTTGGCAGTCAATGCGATGATCGGAGGTACAGCAGTTCGTCTTTTATCGTCCGTCTGATTTGTTACATTTTCCTTGTGAATACGCTGGCACGCAGCAATCCCGTCAAGCTCCGGCATATGCAAATCCATCAGAACGATATCAAAATCATCTTGTGCTTCATGCCCACTCTGAGCAATCGCCTCAACCGCTTCCGCTCCATTTTCAACATGCACAACGCTGTGTCCCATGTCCTGAAGAATACGTTTGGCGAGCAGTGCGTTGATCGGATTGTCTTCCGCCAACAGGATCCGGGTTCTGGCGTGTTGCTGATCCCGGGGCTCTGTATTCAGGCACCCTTTTTCGGGATGCATCTGGGTACCTTGCGAACCGCAAACCGCTAATGCTTTTTTTTCTTTAGCGTGGTTATTCATCGAACTGTGAACTTGAGTTGGGGATGTGCCCGTTCCCGCAAGTTGAGACAGGAGCGAGGACGGTCGAACCGGCCGCATCAAATAAGCCGAGAATCCTTCCTCACGAAATGAAGAAAGTCGCTCTCGATCAGAAGGCTCGATTATAACCAATGCACGCGGTTTCGCTCCCTCATTGGACGAAGCCTTCAGTAACTTGCAAAGCTTGCGCCTTATGCCCGCGTAGGTGCTTGTATCCGATATAATCGCATCAAAATTCCTTCCATTCTTTGTTTCGCGGCGAAAAACAGCTACTGCATCCTCCGATAAGGCAAACGTCACATGATGTCCGAGTGACATCAAAGTATCGCCGATCGCATCAGCCTCAATACTGCGATCTCCAGTCATCAGGATCTGACGTGGCGATTGAACCTTGCCGTTGTTTGCATCCGGCCAACCGGCGCACTGAAGTTGCGAGCCGACTGCTTGTTCCAGCGGCAACGTCAGTTCGAATGTCGATCCAGAAAACGTTGCCGATACTACTCCGCTTGGCGCACCTTTCGGTGTCAATTTTTCGGAGTGGCGTTGGGAACGAATGATTATATCTCCGTTCATAGACCGCGCAAGCCGGCGACTGATGGTGAGGCCAAGACCTGTCCCACCAAAACGGCGTGTCGTTGTCGTATCAGCCTGCTCGAACTCCGTGAAAATGCGCTCTCGTTGTTCATCTGACAAACCGATACCGGTATCCATGACAGCGAAGGAAATCTTGACGGGCGAGCACAGACGTCCATCTGCACCCTGATCTGACAAAGTGTCAGCGTCGATACGCCGAACGGAAAGCCGCACGCCACCCTTGCGCGTGAACTTGATCGCATTGCCAACGAGGTTCATGAGGATCTGACGCACGCGCTGCTCGTCACCAATAACGGTTTGCGGCAGGTCCGGTGCGATATCCCATGCCAGTTCCAAACCTTTGTCCCAGGCGCGCGGCGCCAGAAGTTCAGCGATCCCCTGCAGGAGGACCGAGAGTTCGAACGGCTGTTGTTCGAAGGTGATCTTGCCTGCTTCGATCTTCGAGAAATCAAGAATTTCATCGATGATACCAAGGAGCGACTTTGCACTGTCTTTTACGGCGGTGGCGTAGGTCATCTGCTCTGCAGAAAGACGCGTACCTTCGAGCAGACCCGTCATTCCCATGATGCCGCCGAGGGGCGTACGTATCTCGTGCGACATGACAGCGAGGAAGCGTGATTTGGCTTCGCTGGCTGCCTCTGCTTCCCGGCGTGCTTGATTGAGCGTTGCCTCTACCTTGCGCTGCTCCGTGATGTCGCGCCCGATGCGCTGGGTTTCCAGGGCACCGGTTTCGCCGGAACGGATCGACTGCTCTTCCCATGTGATCCAGCGCAGGCCAGACACGGTAGAAATCAGCTGCGTGAACCGGCGACGTAAAGGGGCCGTTCCCTCCGGTTCAGGGGTATCGGCGCGTTCGAATTCTTCTTCTTCGCCATTTGCGAGCACGTCAGGTGTGAACGAGCGCCCAATCACCTCGTTGGTGGATACATCGAATGCACGACAAAACGCGCGGTTTACGAAGATGAGTGCTCCATCCTGATTTTGACGGAGAATAATATCTGTCTGACTGTCAAGAAGGTCTCGATACCGCGCTTCGTTGTCGCGCAACTCCCATTCGATGTCCTTGAGAGACTCCAGACCGAACTGCCATCCTTCTGTCAGTTGCTCAATCGCTCCAGAGCGGGTGCTCTTGCAAACGGTTTGTTTTCCTGCATGCCTAACATGCCCTGTCGGAAGACCAGAAGTCAGGGTTCTTTTTGCGGATCGGCATTCGCCCTTCGAGCTTGCGGCCTCACGGCGGCGAAACGTCCCCAGCACGCCCGGGCCAAAAAGGGCGCACAAACCACCAGCGAGCAAAATATGTTCCCAGCCTACCGGATCGCCAACAGCCAGAGTACCGAGTACCAGACTTAGCAAACCGAAAATCTGGAATACAGGGAACCAGTCAAGCTGGCTGATTGCCTTGCCGAGATTGCCGACTATTGATCGAAACTGGATCCGTCGCCTTGCAGCAAGGATTGTTACACGAAATTTGGCAACATATCTATGTGCAATATCCATGATTATGGATACATGTCCGCAAACAGTTTGCCGCATTTTTCTCGCTGCAAAGTACAACGGTATGGCAGCGCGCCGGTAGGTCCGCCCTACAAATGGACGTATTTTCTGAAACCTGGCGTCTTCCACAACGAACCCTGACATTTACATTGCATCGGCGTGCGTTTGCCGATGGGACACACCCGCGCGGCTCCAGATGAACAGAGTCGCCATTGACAAACCCTTAAAACACGACATTCAGGATGATAATTAGAATAAACCCCCTGCTTTTCTGGTCATATTTGTTTCTTTTTTTCGATTCACGCTGCCACAGCCATTTGCATCATTTCCGTCCGGTAGCTGAGTGCTTCTGCAACGTGGAACCGAGATAGCTCGTTTTCACCGTCAAGATCTGCGATCGTACGGGACAACCGCAACGTGCGATGATATCCGCGCGCCGTCAGCTTCATCGTTTCTGCGGCGTCGAGCAAAAGTTGACGCGCATCGACTGCAAGAGGCGACACCTCCTCCAGAACAGCACCGGATACCTGTGCATTGGTGTACGTCTTCGCCAGGCCGAGCGACGCAAATCGGTTCCGTTGTGTGGTTCTCGCCGCGGCGACGCGAGAGGCAACTTCAGCGCTGCCTTCACGAGGCGCCGGCGCGGCGAGATCGGCGACACTGACGGCCGGAACTTCGATTTGAACATCGATCCGATCGAGGAGTGGACCGGAGATCCGGGACTGGTAGTTTGCGGCACAATTTTGCCCTCTCTTGCATGTCGCACCCGGTGTCCAGTGGCCGCACTTGCAGGGATTCATAGCGGCGACGAGCTGAATGCGCGACGGGTATGTCGTGCGATGATTGGCTCGGGCAACAGCCGTTTCTCCGGTTTCCAGAGGTTGGCGCAGGGCATCGAGGACCTGGGGCGAAAATTCCGGCAATTCATCCAGGAACAGCACACCCAGATGCGCCAGTGCCGCCTCGCCCGGCCGCGGTTTTATTCCGCCACCAACCAACGCCGCCATGCTGGCAGAGTGATGCGGCGCACGAAAAGGGCGCGCGCGGGCGAGGCGTCCCCCCGATAGTTCCCCGGCGAGGGAATGAATCATGCTGACTTCCAGCATTTCGGCGGCAGACAGGGGGGGTAGAATCGTCGGCAGACGCTGCGCCAACATTGACTTACCAGACCCCGGTGGTCCGACCATCAGCATGTTGTGCCCCCCTGCCGCGACAACCTCCAACGCACGTTTGGCACTCTCCTGCCCCTTGATGTCTCGCAGATCTAAGAGGTTTTTGGCTTCTTCACGGATTTCCGGCTCAGGGCGCGCAAGACTTTGCAATCCCTTGAAATGGTTGATCAGACCAATGAGATGATCCGGCGCAAGAATATCCATATCAGCCGAACCCCACGCGGCCTCCGCACCGCAGGCCTTGGGACAAATCAAACCTTTCCCCATGGCATTGGCACCTATTGCAGCAGGCAAAGCACCGATAATCGCGGCGATCGCGCCGTCCAGCGCAAGTTCCCCAACCGCGCAATAATCGTCCATGGCATCTTGCGGAATGACGCCGAATGCGACCAGGAGTGCCAGAAGGATCGGAAGATCGAAGTGGCTGCCCTCCTTTGGCAAATCTGCTGGTGCGAGAGACACAGTGATATGCTTGGAGGGCAAACCGATGCCGACGGCATGCAACGCACCGCGCACACGTTCCCGACTTTCCGCAACAGCTTTGTCTGGCAGGCCAACGATAACAAATGCAGGAGCGCCAGACGACAGCTGCACCTGCGCGGTGACCGGCTTCACGTCGATTCCGGCAAACGTCAGTGTTGAAACCTGTCCAAACATAGTAAACCCAATCAAATACTGGGATCAAACTATATCAATGGAAAACAATTTCAAGAACAAAATAAGAACATATATTTTTTACTCTACGCGCCACCCTTTGCCTCGATCACGTCCCAAATCATGGCTGCGATATCGTTTCCCCCGAATCTTGCAACTTCGCGTATGCCAGTGGGTGAGGTCACGTTGATTTCGGTGAGCACATCGCCAATGACATCGATGCCCGTGAAAACAAGCCCACGGGCCTTGAGTTCCGGTGCAAGACGGGCACAAATCTCACGATCACGATCCGTCAACTCTATGTGCTCGGCCTTGCCACCAACGTGCATGTTGGAGCGGGCTTCATCGGCGGCGGGAACGCGGTTGATGGCACCAGCGATTTCGCCATCGATCAGGATGATACGCTTGTCGCCTTCTCGCACAGCCTTCTGGTATTGCTGCACCATGAAAGGTTCCGGTGCCATCTGCTGGAACATTTCAACCAGCGCGTTGAGGTTGGTATCACCTGGTGTAAGGCTGAATACTGCCGCGCCGCCGTTCCCGTAGAGTGGCTTGATGATGATGTTGTCGTATTCGGCACGGAAGGCTTTTACCTCCTCCAACGACCGGGTGACCATGGTTGGTGGCATCAGATCCGGATAGTCGAGGACAAAAATCTTCTCCGGCGCATTGCGAACGTGGGCCGGGTCGTTGACGACAAGTGTTTGCGGGTGGATGCGCTCCAGCAGGTGCGTTGTCGTGATGTAGCCCATGTCGAATGGCGGATCCTGACGCAGCAGCACCGCATCAAACTCCGAAAGATCGGCCCGGCGCTGGCCTGAAATCTCGAAATGACCGCCAACCTTGTCGGCAACCTTGAGGGTGGTCCCTTCAGCTACAACCTTTCCACCAGAGAGCGTGAGTGCGGCGGGCGTGTAGTAGAAAATGCTGTGGCCGCGCTTCTGAGCTTCGAGCAGCATGGCGAAGGTGGAGTCGCCTGCGATGTCGATGTTTTCAATCGGATCCATCTGAACGGCGATGTTGAGCGGCATTTGGGGAAACTCCAGAGTTCGGGGAAGGGACAAGCTCGCCGTGCTTAGCGGTGATCGAACGCGTCTTTCAAGTAGTGTGGACGCAAAATCGGCCACCGTTTGGCTGGCACCAATGCCATGACATCATAACCACTGTCGCCAGTATAGCTCGCTGCATGACGGCGCAGCCAAAGCGCGGCCGCTTGACGGACACGGTGCTGCAACTTCGGAGTGATTGAATTCAACGCATCGTCGAGAGACTTGCGGCGTTTGACTTCGACAAAGGCGATTCGGCGTCTGCGTTTTGCGATTACATCAATTTCGCCAAGCGGTGTCTTGTAGCGTATATGCAGAATTCGATAACCACGCAGCATGAGACAGGCCGCCGCATACCATTCTGCCCGGCGGCCGCTCTTGTAGCGCGCCAGACGCTCAGCACGTTTCAACGTCGATTTCATGCGCCTGTGCCGTGGGTATTATGAACCAGCCCAAGATCGTAGATGCGCTTGCGAGAAATGCCGAAATGTTCCGCTAATTCACGCGATGCGTCCCGTAAACTCATGGTTTCGAGAAGGCTGTCGAGTGCATCACAGATTGTCTCGTCGTCTACCGCTATGGCCTTTGCTGGCGGCCCCACGAGGATCACGAACTCACCGCGCGCGTTGCCGTCGGCGTATTGGTCCGCCAATCCCGGAAGCGTGCCGCACAAATGCTCTTCGTATCGTTTCGTGAGCTCGCGGGTGACGGCCGCGGGACGTGGACCGAGGACGGTGGCGAGATCTGCCAGCGTTGCGGCGACCCGCCCTGGTGCCTCATAGAAGACAAGTGTTCCGGGAATCTCAGCCAGCTTTTTCAAACGGTCGCGCCGGGCTGCGCCCTTTGGAGGCAGAAACCCCTCAAAAAAGAAGCGGTCGATTTCCAGACCGGATACGGAAAGACCGGCCAAAACGGCCGATGGTCCTGGAATCGCGCGCACCGGAACATCCGCGGCACGGGCTTCCCGCACAAGCTTGTGTCCAGGGTCCGATACAAGCGGCGTGCCGGCGTCAGACACCAGCGCAATCGCGGCGCCAGCCTCCAGTGCCGCCACAATCTGCGGGCGTTCACGGTCTGCATTGTGCTCGTGATAGGCCTTCAGTCTGGGGCGCAAACCATATCGCTCGGTCAATTTTCGCGTTTGGCGCGTATCTTCACAGTAAATCGTCTCGGCGGTTGCCAGCACGTGCAAAGCCCGGATTGTGATGTCAGACAGATTGCCAATCGGCGTTGCGACCAGATACAGACCTGGCGAGAGGGATTTTGCTTCCAAAACAGCAAGTTGAGCCGCAATGGCCCGCATAAGCTCGTCTGTTGAATTGGCGGCCGAAACGGACTGTAGCTCGGTCATCCAAACCTCTCATGCGCACAATCGTAATTTGATATCATCGCGAAGCGACTTGACGTGCCATTGGTCCACGGCGTTTACCACATATATTTCCCACATCCCGCCTCTCAAGTCATTGTGTCATCACGCGAATCCCGATCTTACTGATTCGTAGTATCGCTCGACGTGTTCACGTTGCGGCCATAGTGTGGGGTTAGCTCGGCTTGGCAAGAGCCGTCCGGCGGGTGATTTCACGACTCTTTCGACTGCGTGACACCCCGAATTGGGGACCGGATGTATGGGACAGGCAATGATTGAATTGATCCCGAATTGGGTGCGCGGTTTGACCGCCAGCATGTGTGCAGGTCTGGCGCTGGGCGCCTGTGTCGCCGGAAGCGGAACCAACCTTCTTGGCACACCGCCGCAAGCGAATGTCCAACCCGCGAATGTGTCGCCGGAAACGCCGATTGCGCAGCGTCAAAGCGTGAAGGTTGCGCTTCTGTTGCCGCTCACGAAGGCTGGCCGTGCCGGACAAGTTGCAAAAAATCTGAAGCAGGCTGGCGAGCTGGCACTGTTCGAGTTCGACCGCCCGGATGTGGTGCTCTTCACGAAAGACACCAAAGGCACGCCTGAAGGGGCCCGTGAAGCCGCGATGGAAGCGGTGAAGAATGGTGCAGAGCTCATTATTGGACCATTATTCGCAGACTCCGTTCGCGCAGCCTCAGTGATCACACGAAGCGCGCGGGTGCCGATGGTGGCGTTCTCGAGTGATCGTTCGGTTGCTGGCGAAAATGTCTTCCTGATGAGTTTCCTAGCTGGCGATGACGTTGCCCGGATCGTTAATTATGCGGCTGGACAGGGCAAACGGCGCTTTGCGGCTCTTGTGCCGAAGACTCCTTACGGCCAGATTGTCGAGCGGACCTTCCGGAATTCCGTTGCCCAATCCGGTGGGCAGGTTTTGGCTGTTGAGCATTTCCCGCTTGATGCCAACGGGATGCTCGCCCCGGTGAAGCGACTGAAGGCCGTTGAGAAAGCGTCCGCAGCGCGCGGTGAGCCTTTGGATGCCATCCTGATCCCTGCCGGGCAACGGGCGATGCCGACCTTGTCGCCACTCATGCCCTACTTCAGCATCGACACCACAAAAGTGAAACTGCTTGGCACAGGCGACTGGGATTATCCCAATGTGGGTGCGGAGAAGCCCCTGTTAACAGGGTGGTATCCGGCGCCGGATCCGAAGGGCTGGCGGACGTTTTCCCAACGCTATGTGAAGACCTATGGCAGTCCGCCACCGCGGATTGCGAGTATTGGCTATGATGCCGTGTCGCTGGCCGTTTCACTTTCACGCAATCCAGTTGGTCAACGGTTCACGCCTGCAAACCTGACGCGCGCAAGCGGATTTGCCGGTGTGGACGGTTTGTTCCGGCTGCGTCCGGACGGTACGGTGGAGCGTGGCCTCGCAGTGCTGGAAGTTCAGCGCTTTGGCCCCCGCGTGCTTGACCCGGCACCAAGTGCGTTTGGCGGTTCTGCGCAGTTTACCGCCGCACAGACCCGGGCCATCGATGGGGTTGTGAATTAGGGTGTGTCCGACTTAAATGGAGACACCGGGATGTCTGCGGAGCTACCCGGGGGGTCGCGTCATGATTCCATTTGAATCAGACGCGCTATAGGGGCTGAGTGCAGAAGACAACCGCACAACGAGTTCGTTGAGAATTTTTTGTCCCTGCGACGTGATTGTTAACGTCGTCCCATCCAGAACGATATGCCCGTCGGTGACAAGCGGCGTGATGGCTGACGTGTTGAGCGTGTGACCTGTCAGACTTTTAAGCCAGTCCAGATCGACGCCTTCGACCAGCCGCGCGCCCATCAACAGCAATTCATCTGCCATCTGCCCCTGATCGAGGGGCGTGCTGTCGATCAGGCCGTTGCCCTGTTTTGAGACGCGATCGAGCCAGGCTTCCGGGTGTCGTTCAGCCTCCGTGGCGGTGCGAACTCCGTTGAGATCCAAGCGCCCATGTGCACCCGGGCCTATCCCGGCGTATGGTGCATATCGCCAGTAAACAAGGTTGTGGCGACATTCTTCTCCGGGACGTGCGTGGTTCGAGATTTCGTAATTGGGCAATCCCGCATCGGCGCACATGTCCTGTGTCAGCGTGAAGAGATCAGCCGCCAGACCTTCGCCTGGAACAGAAAGTTTGCCGGCCTGATGAAGCGCATGGAACGGCGTTCCAGCCTCGATGGTCAGTTGATAAAGCGACATGTGCCCGACGGGAAGCTTTAATGCTTCTGAGAGTTCGGACCGCCATGCGTCCACGGACTGACCTGAGCGAGCGTAGATGAGATCGGTGGAGACGCGGTCGAATTGCCTTGCGGCGATGTCAATCGCAGCGCGGGCTTCGGCAACCGAATGGCGGCGGCCCAATGCTTTGAGGTCCGGATCGTTCAGCGCCTGGATGCCGAGGGAGACGCGGTTGACGCCCGCGCTCGCATAACCGGCAAACCGCTCCGCTTCGACGCTGGAGGGGTTGGCCTCGAGCGTGATTTCGACATGTGGGTCAAGGGACCAGTGGCGGGCGATATCATCGATGATGGACGCCACGGTTGCAGGTTCCATCAGGGAGGGTGTTCCCCCGCCGAAAAAGATGCTTGTGACCGTTTCATCCTGCGTGCGGGCTGCGGTCCATGCGATTTCGCGGGCGAAGGCTGCCCGGTAGGTCGACTGCCCGACAGGTTTGTGGCGAACGTGGCTGTTGAAGTCGCAGTACGGGCATTTCGACTCGCAGAATGGCCAGTGGATGTAAACGCCAAAGCCTGATGCGGGAGCGGAGGCGAAGGCGGATTTTGTTGACGGCTTTCCAGCTTCCATCACGTTCGTGTCCATTCTCACCGTGACCTACGTTCGTCTTGCCCGCGTCGGCGAGGCCGCACTATTCTTTGAACGCACATTGCTCAATCCAGACACGTGGTTACGAATTGTGCGAAAGCATTGGCGCGATGGGACATTGCGTGTTTGTCAGCCGGATCCATTTCGGCAAATGTGATGTCGCGGCCTTTGGGAATAAAAATCGGATCGTAGCCAAAGCCCTTTTCGCCACGCATGGGCCAGACAAGGTGGCCAAATACTTTCCCTTCGAAACTTTCGCAATGTCCGTCCGGCCAGGCCAGCGAAAGGGCGCAGGTGAAGTTGGCGGTGCGGGCGTCATCGGAGTTGGCGCCTCGGTTGGACAACTCGGTCATGACCTTTTCCATCGCAACACCAAAATCCTTCGACGGTCCGGCCCAACGGGCGGAATAAATGCCCGGCGCCCCATCGAGCGCCTGCACCTCAAGGCCACTGTCGTCCGAGAGCGCAGGAAGGTTCGCAGCAGTTGCTGCGGCGCGGGCCTTGAGCTCAGCGTTGCCAATGAACGTGGCCTCGGTTTCTTCCGGTTCAGGCAAACCGAGTTCGCCAGCGGACACTGCTTCGAGGCCATACGGGCGAATAAGATCACCAATCTCGCGGACCTTGCCGGGATTGTGACTGGCGACAACCAGTTTTTGTCCGCGTTCGAGTTTGCGTGTCATTTCAGACCCCAGAGTTTCGGTTCGGCGAATTCCAGGCAGTTGCCTGCCGGATCGCGAAAGTAGATCGAACGCCCGCCTCCGGGCCATTCGAAGTCTGCTTCAATGGTAATATCCAGCGCTTCGAGATGGGTGCACCATGCGGTCATTTCATCAGCGGAGGCCCGGAAGCAGACGTGCCCTTCCCCAACGGCACCATGAGGCGGGACAGGTAACTTTCCCTTGGCTGGCGGAATGCGTGTCGCGTGCGGATTGAAAATCAGTAGGACCTGATCGCCGCAGCGATAGAATACCTGACGACCTGACGACTTGGTCAGCGGCTCCATGCCGAGCACATCGCGGTAGAACTCTTCAGCGGCAGTGAGGTCTTCGGCGTAAAGCACCGTTTCGAGAATAGCGGTAGGTTGCATTGCTAACATCTTTCTCCGCAACCATCCGCCATCCCTCATACGAACCTGCACCCGATGGGAAAAGGTTCAACTGCTGCGCCTTATCGAGTGAGTGATTCTCACTCCATACGCCCGCCAGCCTCCAGGACTCAGGCCGTTGTCATCTTTTGGAGGTCAACGAGTTCGCCAATGCCTTTCTTGGCGAGACCAAGCAGTGCACCGAACTCGTCTTCGCTGAACGGGGCTTGCTCCGCCGTGCCCTGAATTTCAACGATGCCGCCAGAACCGGTCATGACAAAGTTCGCGTCTGTGTCCGCTTCACTGTCCTCAGGATAATCGAGGTCCAGAACCGGTGTGCCCCCATAGATGCCACATGACACGGCTGCAATGTGATCTTTCAGTATGCCATCCGTTGGTATTTCGCGGGCTTTCATCCACTGAATGCAGTCATGGAGGGCGACCCACGCCCCCGTAATCGAAGCCGTCCGCGTGCCACCGTCTGCCTGGATGACGTCGCAATCGACGGAAATCTGCTTCTCCCCAAGGGCCTTGAGATCGACAACTGCACGCAGCGACCTGCCAATCAGGCGTTGAATTTCCTGAGTCCGGCCCGATTGCTTACCAGCACTCGACTCACGACGCATACGCTGTGTTGTCGAACGTGGTAGCATCCCATATTCTGCGGTGACCCAACCCTTCCCCTGGCCCTTGAGCCATGGTGGAATGCGTTCTTCGATACTTGCGGTGCACAGCACGTGTGTGTTGCCGCATTTGATCAGGCAGGAGCCTTCGGCGTGAAGGGAGACTGCACGTTCGATCTGGACCGAGCGCATTTCATCTGGTTGCCGTTTGGACGGACGCATGGGCGGGCTTTCTGTTAGGAATGTCGAAGACGTGTTTTGTAATTTGCGCGGACCGTAAGGACTGGGCCGCGCGCTGGCAAGAATTCTCCTCGTCTACGGCATCCAATCTCGTTTGACGCTTCGAGGCGCGCACCGTAGATTCCTCTGCAACCTCACTATTGCGGGTAAACGACCATATGAAACCGGTTCTTGCAGCCCTTGATAATCTGGATGAACGTTCACGGACGATTTTCCGCGAGCTGGTGGAGTCGTATATCCACACCGGAGAGCCTGTCGGCTCCCGAAATATATCAAAGCAGCTCCCGATCCAGCTTTCGCCCGCATCCGTTCGCAACATCATGTCGGACCTGGAGCAACTCGGCCTGATCTACGCGCCGCATACATCGGCGGGTCGTCTGCCAACGGAAAGTGGGCTGCGGCTGTTCGTTGACGGCCTGCTGGAGGTCGGCGACCTCGCGCCCGCTGAACGCCGACAGATCGAGGCGCAAATCAGCGGATCGCAGCAGGATCGCTCGATTGAGGACATGTTGACCGAAGCCGGCGAAATGATTTCGGGCTTGTCGCACTGCGCAGGTGTTGTGCTGACAGAACAGCCAAAACCTGACGCCGAAGCAAGCCTCAAGCATATCGAGTTCGTGCCTCTTGAGCCCGGCAAGGCGCTGGCTGTGATCGTCAGTGCGGATAACAGTGTCGAAAACCGGATCATCGACCTGCCTAAAGGCTTGCCTGTTTCAGCGCTTACCGAAGCTGCCAACTACCTGAACGCGCATATCACCGGCATTCCCATGGATGAAGCTCGCCGCAAGATGGAAGCAGAACACAAGGCGCGCAAGGCGGAGCTGGATGCACTGACCGAGAAGGTCATCGAATCCGGTATGGCCACATGGTCCAAGGACACTGCCGGGCAACCGAGCCTGATTGTACGCGGGCGCTCACATCTCATTTCCGAAATGAGTGCAGCGGAAGACATTGAACGCGTAAGGCAGTTGTTCGATGACTTTGAGAAGAAGAACGACATCATCCAGATCCTGAACCTCGCCGAAACGGCAGAGGGGGTCCGGATTTTTATCGGATCGGAAAACAAGCTGTTCTCGATGTCCGGGTCTTCGCTCATTGTTGCGCCGTTTCAGAATTCCGAAAAGAAGGTTGTGGGTGTGCTTGGCGTCATCGGGCCAACGCGGCTGAACTATGCGCGGATCATTCCGATGGTGGATTACACGGCGCGGTTGGTCGGAAAACTGATGTCATAATGCCAGCTACGTGATGCCGTGCCACGTGTGACTGCAAAGTCGCCCGAGCCCGGTTTATGGGTACAGGCGCGGCTATGCCTTGATTTTTGTGACGAGCAATATGATATCCGGCTCAAGCGGCTTGGACATGGTCATGATTAAGTGGTCTGTCTGGGCGCATCTTCATTCAGCACCAGATATGAGCGGTTTTCGATGAGCACTCCAGACGACGCGCCGAAACCCGAGATTTCCGCAGAAAACGATCCTTCAACGATCTCCGACGCTGCTGAGGCGCCTATTCCTGCGGACAAGGCAGGCCTCAAGGCCGCAGCGGACGCGATCTTGTCTGCGGGCAAATCCGAAAAAGCCAACGATGATACCGTGGAAAGCGCGGAAACCGTTGCAGACGATGAGCTGCCTGCGGAGCCGTCAGGTTGGGGCAAGGGTACGATTTCTGCGATCCGTTCCGCGCTTGGTGGTGGCAAGAATGCGGACGCCGTGGCCGATGAGATCACGAAGCTCGTCGATGAAAACGCCGAAGTGAAGGATCGCATGCTGCGTCTCGCGGCTGACATGGAAAACCTGCGCAAACGGACCGAACGCGAGAAAGCCGATACAGCAAAGTATGCCGTTTCGAAATTTGCCGAGGACATGCTGCGGGTCGGCGACAATCTGGGTCGGGCACTGGAGTCGGTTCCGGAAGACATGGAAGACAAGGACGCCGCTCTTAAAAGCCTGCGCGACGGAATTGCGATGACGAGCCAGGAGCTGGTGAATGGGTTGGAGAAACATGGCGTCGTCAAGGATGAACCGAAAGGCGAAGTGTTCGATCCGAATCGGCACCAGGCCATTGCTCAGGTTGAGGATCCCGAGGTCCCCGCAGGCGTTATCTGTGAAGTGTTCCAGATCGGTTACATGATTTCCGACCGGGTGCTTCGCCCTGCGATGGTGGTCGTGTCGAAGGGCCCAGCAAAAGAAGCTCCTGCAGAAGTGGACGCAGGTTCTGCGGCTCCCGAAGCTGCGAATGATGATGCACCGGTTGAGAGTGACGAGACGCCAGCACCCGAGGCGAGTTGATCATTCTGGTGTGAATGTGACACCTTGCGATACGTGCAAATGATCGTCGCGAGGTGGCGCTATTTCTTTAAGAATCCTTTTTGACAAACTGGCCGATGTCTTTTCCGGTCCGCGAGCTATTGAAATCCACGCACGTGAAGCCCTACGTCACACGCCTTGTGATCACGACTGGCCCCAGAACGCTGCTCCACTGCCCAAGCCCTTCCTACACGTTATGACGCGGGCGGATGCCCATCCGGTTTGCGCGCTGATCACGCACCTGCCATTCCATTGGGCTCCCCCACAATCATCAACCGATCCGCTCTACACCGCGCACAGCGTGGCGAAAGTACATGTCGAATTGCTGGGGCCAGGCGGCCTGGTGACATCTGATCGTGTTCGATTGGGTCTTTACGGCATGCTTCCGCATTCGGAGTACGGGATACGAACGCATCCAGCGGAAGAAATTTACGTCATGCTTGCTGGAGAAGCAGACTGGAAGCGTGATGCCGAGCCCTATGCGCCGCATGGACCAGGCGCGCGATCTTATCATCCGTCCATGATGCCCCATGCCTCACGAACACGAGACATGGCGTTCATGTCGGTTTACGTGTGGCACGGTGATATTTCGACGGAAAACTACGCATATGCAGGCCTCCCGAGTGACCGATAGATCCACCCACGCTTGCACGTCTAATTCGTTGCTGGCTTTTCGCCTGCTTCGCGCCCCTTGTTGAATGCACCGCTGAAGATGGCAGCCGCACCGGCAAGGCCACCGCCTCCACTATCTCCGCCAACAACGGTGTGCGGCACGAGACGGCTCACAAGGGCAACCAGCTCCGGTTTGCGCTCCAGTGCGTTCAGCGTTTTTTCCAACGCCTGAAGCAGTGCCACCCGATCCTTACCGAGGATGTTGGCCTGAGCTTCCTGCCCCCGTGCCAGCTCTTCAAGGAATTGGCGTTCGGCGCGACCAAGCGCGGCACGTTCTTCCTGGCGCTGGTTGGCGACTTTCACAGCGATCTGCGCGGCCACCAGACGTGGTTGTTCATTGGCGGTGGCGCGGGCCTGCTCGGTTTCGATCCGCTTTTCCTGGGCCTGGGTCTCGCGGGCGTAGGCGAGTGAGAGCTGATCGGCGAGTTGCTCCCGCAGGCGCGAAACGAGTAGCTCCGGTGGAATGGACGGTTCACCGAGGCGGATTTCCTTTATGTTCACGCCAGCCTTGAGCCCCTCAAGCTTCACTAGTTTTTCGATATTTTGTTCCAGTGCGTCGCGGTTCTCGATCAAGTCGAGCACCTTGGTCTTACGGCGAATTCGCTTTGTTGCATCATTCGGGTCAACGACCTCGATGTCAGAGCCCGCTACGTTACGCACGATGGAGCGGATCGCCGGTGTCAGAATACGATCTTCAATGGCTTCGAGACCGCCAACAGCGCCAACGACAATGGGTGCATTCTCAGGGCTGACCTGAACAAGCGCGCGCAATTCCTGCGGAATATCCCATCCTTCGACTTTTACGAACACAGCACGGTCTGCTGCAGACTCCGGCGTGCGTTGTACCTCCTGTCGCTCGACCTGTTTTATGTTACCGCCTTGATCGACAGAGAGATCAATGATGCGCTTGGTGAACCCACCTTTGTAGACCCACGTTTTGACCCGCGTATCGACGAGCGTGACTTCGTAAGCCTTGCGGTTGAGGTAGGACGCTCCAGGTTCCAAGGGTTCATTCCAAATTCCGATGCAGCCCCTTGGCACGAGTGGGACCGACAGATCTCCCGCCGCCAACCCCTTGGCAACTGACACCTCGTCCTTACTGCAGTCTTTACCGGGCTCCTCGACGTTCGATTTTACTACGCCGACGAAACCTATTGGTATGATTGTCGCTTTGGTCGAACCATCAACGCGAACATCGAATAAATAACGGTTGAGGCGATAGTTACCGGGTTTCAGAACTGTTTCCTGAGGTCCGCGATAATATTTTTCAGATGTCAGGAATGTCTCGGCGTTGAGCATTTCTGGCACTTTGTCGTCAGCGACAGCGGGGGCTATGAACATCCCTTCGGGCATGGACGCACCATCGAGCGCAACGAGTTCTCCATACGACCCTTCCGGGATCGTAACGACAGGATATTCCTCTACTTGATACAAGACGTTCACGAAGGGGCGAAAATGGAACCCTGGCCCTAGAATTTCAGCTTGGGGACCCTTTTGTCCATCTAACGCAATGATACGGCCTCCCGGTAGGTCAGTGAACCCATAAATCCGCTTGAGGTGCCCAACGCTATTTGCATCGATGCTCACGAATGAGGTTGAGGCAAGGAAAAACAAACCGATCAACAGGAAGATCAACCCGCCGCCCTTGCTTGCCACCGCGCCGCTGGAACGGGCGAATTTACCGCCACCCAGCTTACCCAGCATCGAAGGCAGAAGGAGCATGACCAGCCCAACGAGAAGGGCGACGGCACCAATTATGATCCGGAACATGCGAAGCTCTCCACCCTATTTTTCTCCATGCTACGCTGACCCTGACTCTGAGTCGTTTACAGAGCGTTAACCATCACGCGTTGACGCTAGGCAGGCCTTGTGACACGCCGCAACGTGAGGTTGATGCGGCCTCCACCCTTCAGCAACATTGACGTGCCGGGCAGAATCCGGTCGATGCCGTGGTAGGCGAGGCGCGCTGAACCTCCCATGACGAACACATCGCCCGATCGAAGAAGAACGCGTTCCGTCTTGTCCCTCCGGTCGAGACCGCCAATCCGGAACCACGCATCGTCCCCGAGCGAAACAGATACAACGGGCGCATCCAACGTCTCCTCGTCCCGGTCGACGTGAAGCCCCATTTTCGTTCTGTCAGCATAGAAGTTGATAAGGCACGCTTCCGGTGCCGGGGCGCCGGAGGCAACGTTGCTCCAGAGTTGCAGCAAGCTTGCAGGGATCGCAGGCCATGGTTGGCCGGTTTCGGGATGTGTGGCCTGATAGCGGTAGCCACCAGACTTGTCCGTCAACCAGCCTAACGCTCCGCAATTGGTCATGCGAACCGAAAGCGGTTTGCCGGTTCGTGGCATCGTCGGCGTGTAGAGCGGCGCTTCCGCAACAACTCGGCGCAAATCGGCGAGCAAAGCCGATTGCGCGGTTGCGTCGAGATAATCAGGAAAATGTTGCGCGCCTTCAATCATTCGCGACGCTAGCAAAATGCCGCGCGTCCCGCCAGAAACCGCGTATCGACCTCAAACCGAGAAGTATGCAACGGTTTCCAGCATGATCATCGAGGCCGCGAAAAAAACGGCGAAGCGTGCGGTGAGGCCCGCCATTTCGATGTTGGGGTTCTTTGCTTCGGCGGTTTCAGCTTCAGCACCGTCGATTGCGGACGGCATCGCGAAGATGGTCAACCAGAGGGCCGACAGCATGATCAGCAATGCAAGGTAGGTTTTCGAGGCACAGCCCAGATTTTCGGTGCCCGCCATGTTGACGGCGCCCCAGGCGCTACACACCGTGTTGTCGCCCCCCATCAGAAGCTGGGGAAGGGTCAACAGACCAGCGCCAATGACGTGGAACCAGATCACGCTCCAATGGCCAGACCACCAGGACGCAACTTCGCCGTCTTCAATACCACGCTCAGACATAATCAAACACTCTTACGAACACACAACTCAAACGCGTCACACGACCCGTGATGCCACTCTACGGCATCGTGGTTAACGATCTTTTGCGGCACTATGAAGTCGTGCATATGCACAGCTTCGTCAAAGAATTTGCATTCCTGTCACGCGAGACGTTGCAGCGCGGCAGAGCGCTACCTATATAGCGAACAGACGTTATCAACCACGCTGCAGGACGCCGTCGCTCGGCTCCTCTAGTTGATTGAAATCAATGATGAAACGGGCGCAAAGGATGCCGCGAACGCGGGTCCTGACGGCTGGCCGCAAAGAGAGGCAGTACAAACAATGGCAAAAGTAATCGGAATTGACCTGGGAACCACGAACTCGTGCGTGGCCGTTATGGATGGCGGCGATCCGCGCGTGATCGAGAACTCGGAAGGTGCCCGGACCACACCGTCGATCGTCGCGTTCACAGATAGTGGCGAGCGTCTGGTTGGCCTTCCGGCCGCGCGCCAAGCCGTGACCAACCCCGAAAATACGCTTTTTGCGATCAAACGGCTCGTCGGCCGCCGGTTCGATGATCCCGCCGTCAAGAAAGACATGGATCTTGTGCCTTACAAGATCGTCAAGAACGACAACGGAGATGCCTGGGTTGAAGCTCAGGGCGAAACCTATTCACCGTCGCAAGTTTCGGCCTTCACCCTCCAGAAGATGAAGGAAACCGCTGAAAGCCATCTCGGCGAGACGGTGACACAGGCCGTAATTACGGTTCCAGCCTACTTCAACGATGCACAACGCCAGGCCACGAAGGACGCAGGCAAGATTGCCGGTCTTGAAGTGCTGCGGATCATCAACGAGCCGACAGCAGCGGCACTCGCGTACGGACTCGACAAGAAAGAAGGCAAGACGATTGCCGTTTATGACCTCGGTGGCGGCACGTTCGACGTGTCCGTCCTTGAGATCGGTGACGGTGTGTTCGAAGTGAAATCCACCAATGGCGACACGTTCCTTGGTGGTGAAGACTTCGACATGCGGATCGTCGATTACCTTGCGGACGAGTTCAAGAAAGAAAACGGCATCGACCTGCGCGGTGACAAGATGGCGTTGCAACGCCTGAAGGATGGCGCCGAGAAAGCGAAGAAAGAACTGTCTTCCTCGCAACAGACGGACATCATCGAACAGTTCATCACGATGGATCCGAACTCTCGCCTGCCGCTCCACCTGAACGTGAAGTTGTCGCGTTCCAAGCTGGAAAGCCTTGTGGACGATCTGATCGATCGAACCGTTGAACCCTGCCGTGCAGCGCTGAAAGACGCCGGCATGCAGCCTGGTGAAATCGACGAGGTTGTTCTTGTTGGCGGCATGACGCGGATGCCGAAAGTGCAGGAAGTGGTGAAGAAGTTCTTCGGCAAGGAGCCACACAAGGGTGTGAACCCCGATGAAGTTGTTGCCATGGGCGCCGCGATCCAGGCCGGTGTGCTGCAGGGCGATGTGAAAGATGTTTTGCTGCTCGACGTGACGCCGTTGTCGCTCGGCATTGAAACGCTTGGTGGCGTATTCACACGACTGATCGACCGCAACACAACGATCCCGACGAAGAAGAGCCAGGTCTTCTCAACTGCTGATGACAACCAGTCGGCTGTAACGATCCGGGTGTTCCAGGGTGAACGCGAGATGGCGGCGAACAACAAGGTCCTCGGCCAGTTCGATCTGGTGGGTATTCCTCCAGCACCGCGCGGGCTGCCGCAAATCGAGGTCACGTTCGACATCGATGCGAACGGCATTGTGAATGTTGGCGCCAAGGACAAGGCGACCAATAAAGAGCAGTCCATCCGTATTCAGGCGTCTGGCGGTCTTTCGGACGCAGACATCGAGCAGATGGTCAAGGACGCGGAGGCCAACGCGGAAGACGACAAGAAACGCAAAGAGGCCGTTGAAGCCAAAAATCAGGCAGAAGCGCTGGTCCATTCGACAGAGAAGATGCTTGAAGAGCATGGCGACAAGGTTTCCGAGGACGACAAGAAGGAAATCGAATTGGCCATGGCCGATGCGAAAACGGCGCTCGAAGGCGATGACGCAGAAGACATTGCAGCCAAATCTCAAGCGCTTGCAACCGCATCCATGAAAATCGGACAGGCGGTCTACGAAGCCTCTCAGTCCGAGGGGGACGGTGCACCGGAAGATATCGCAGATGCGATGGATGATGGTGGAGCGGACGACGTTGTTGACGCCGATTTCGAAGATGTCGACGATACGGATGACAAGAAATCTGCCTGACCGAACAGGTGGAATAATATGACCGGCCCTCATTCATTCGGCACTTGCCGCTCTGGGTGAGGGCCTTCCGTTATCTGGCGAAGCGGGACGATTATCAGCCCTTGACGGGCGAACCAATTCCCGGTGTTTCGGTACGAACCGAAACGCCAAAGCTGCATTACAAGAGCGACCAAGCCCATGGCCAAGCGCGATTACTACGATGTTCTCGGTGTCCAAAAAGGCGCAGATGAAAAAGAGCTGAAAAGCGCCTTCCGCAAGCTCGCCAAAGAGCATCACCCCGACCGCAACCCGGGCAACGACGATGCGGAAATGAAATTCAAGGAAATCGGTGAAGCCTACGAGACGCTCAAAGACCCGCAAAAGCGGGCGGCCTACGACCAGTTCGGGCACGCAGCATTCGAAGGCGGTGGCCCAGGCGGGTTTGGCGGTGGCGGACAAGGTGACTTCGGCTCTTCCATGTCGGACATCTTCGACGATCTGTTTGGCGAATTCATGGGTGGTCGGCGTGGAGGTGGCGGCGGCGGACGATCTTCGCGCCAGCGAGGTGATGATCTTCGCTACAACATGGACATCAGCTTGCTCGACGCGTTCGAAGGTAAATCTGCCAAAATCCGCGTCCCTTCGAGCGTCACGTGTGAAACGTGCTCCGGTGACGGCGCGAAACCCGGCACGTCACCGACGTCATGCCGAACCTGCGGTGGTGCCGGGAAGGTGCGGGCGAGTCAGGGGTTTTTCACCATCGAACGCACCTGCACCTCATGTCAGGGGCGAGGGCAGGTCATTGATGATCCCTGCGTTGACTGTAACGGTGCTGGACGAGTGACGAAGGAACGGACGCTGTCTGTCAATATTCCGGCTGGTGTCGAAGACGGGACCCGGATTCGGTTGGCTGGTGAAGGCGAAGCGGGATTACGCGGTGGCCCATCTGGTGATCTTTATATTTTCCTCTCCATTGAATCGCACGAGTTCTTCCAGCGCGATGGTGCAGACCTCTTCTGCCGTGCACCGATTTCCATGACCACGGCAGCGCTTGGAGGACAGATTGAGGTTCCGACTGTGGATGGCGGACGGTCTCGTGTGAAAATTCCAGAGGGTGCGGAAAGCGGCAAACAGTTCCGTTTGCGTGGCAAGGGCATGCCGGTTCTGCGCTCAAAAGCCGTTGGCGACATGTATATTCAGGTCGAAGTGGAAACGCCGAAAAACCTGAACAAGCGGCAGAAAGAGCTCCTGAAGGAGTTCGAAGAGGCATCGACCGACACAACCAGCCCGGATTCAAGCGGATTCTTCTCACGCGTGAAGGCGTTTTTTGACGGGGATGCTTAAGG